>JBKCHH010000074.1:0-33937 GCA_046302855.1 Alphaproteobacteria bacterium | reverse complement strand
TTTGTGGATTGCTTTGCCAAAAATTTATTTTTGGCTCGCAATGACGATATGCCTTAGAAAACCCTACCCAACTATTTTCTTTATCATATTATGTAAAATGCCACCATTGGCGAAGTATTCAACTTCGGCTTCGGTATCTATACGGCAAATTAGCTTGGTTTTTTTGGAAGTGCCATCAATGTAATCAATTTTACAATCAACTAACATTTTTGGCTTAATGCCATTTTCTAAGCCTAGAATAGTAATTTTTTCTGAGCCTTTTAGATTAAGAGTTTTTCTACTTTCCCCCTTTTGAAAAGTTAAGGGTAAAACCCCCATGCCAACTAGGTTAGAGCGGTGAATCCTTTCGAAACTCTCCGCAATTACCGCCCGCACGCCAAGCAAGAAACTTCCCTTTGCCGCCCAGTCTCTAGAAGAGCCGGTACCATATTCTTTGCCAGCTATTACCACTAAAGGTCTATTTTCTTTTTTATAAAGCTCAGATGCTTCAAAAATAGAAACCACCTTGCCACTGGCTATATCTTCCCCATTTTTTAGGTAGGTAGTAACGCCACCTTCCGTATTTGGTGCCATTTCATTCTTTATGCGGATATTAGCAAAGGTGCCCCTAAGCATTACTTCGTGGTTGCCCCTTCTGGCACCATAAGAGTTGAAATCCTTTTCATCTACCCCATGTTCTTTTAGATATTTAGCAGCTGGCCCTTTTTTCTCTATATTACCGGCTGGGGAAATGTGATCGGTAGTAATAGAATCACCAAGCAGGGCTAAGATACTGGCATTGTTTAAGGCAAAGCCAATGGTTGCTTTAGATGATTTGTTTTTTACGCTTTTTATTAGGTCATCAAAATAATTTGGCTTTCTTATATAGGTTGATTTTGCGTCCCAACTATAGTTAGTGCCTTCATTCACCTTAATTTCTTGCCACTGTTTAGTGCCAGCAAATACATCTTTGTATTTTCTTTTGAAACTTTTAGCAGTTACGAACTTAGATACTGCCTTTGCAATTTCTTTGTTAGAAGGCCAGATGTCTTTTAAATAAACCTCTCTACCCTTAGCATCAAAACCTAAAGGTTCAGCTAAAAGGTTGATATTTACATTACCAGCTATGGCATAAGCCACCACTAGTAAGGGAGACATTAAATAATTAGCCTTTGTGGAGGGGTGAACCCTACCTTCAAAATTTCTATTGCCAGATAAAACAGAGGCTACCTCTAAGTTATTTTCCTTAATGGCATTTTCTATGTTAGAATCAATTGGGCCAGAGTTGCCTATACAGGTAGTGCAACCATAACCAACTAGATTAAACCCTAGCTTATCTAAATCTTTATCTAACCCGCCCTTTCTTAAATATTCAGTTACTACTTGTGAACCAGGCGCTAGGGAGGTTTTAACAAATGGCTTTGATTTTAAACCAAGTTTAACCGCTTTTCTAGCAAGCAACCCTGCCCCTATCATAACCGATGGGTTAGAGGTATTGGTGCAAGAAGTAATGGCTGCTATCACCACGCTTCCATTTTGCAGTTTATAATCTTGATTCTTTACCGCAAATTCTTGATGAATGTCTATCTTTTCATTAGTGGCTTTGAGTGCCTTAGAAAAATTACCTGCTACTTCGCCCAAGTTAATTTTATCCTGTGGCCTTTTTGGGCCAGCAACACAAGGAATTATTTTTGATAGGTCTAGCTCTATTACATCGGTAAAAATAGGGTCTTGAGCCTCATTTTCTCGCCACATACCCTGTAGTTTAGCATATTTTTCCACTAGTTTTATAGTTTGCTTATCTCTAGCTGAAAGTTCTAGATACTTTATAGTTTCTGCATCTATAGGAAATATTCCGCAAGTTGCCCCATATTCTGGTGCCATATTGGCAACGGTTGCCCTATCTGCAAGGGAGAGTTCATCTAAACCGCTTCCAAAAAACTCTACAAACTTATTTACCACCCCATATTCACGCAAAATATTAGTGATGGTTAGAACTAGATCAGTAGCTGTAACCCCCTCTTTTAATTCACCGGTTAGTTTAAAGCCTATAACCTCTGGCAAAACAAAGGAAAGTGGTTGACCCAGCATTACTGCCTCTGCCTCTATTCCACCCACTCCCCAGCCAAGCACGCTTAAACCATTTATCATGGTAGTGTGCGAATCTGTGCCAACTAGAGTATCTGGGTAGGCAACTAGCTCCCCATCCTGGTTTGAACTCCACACAACCTGTGCCAAATATTCCAAATTTACCTGATGGCAAATGCCAGTTCCCGGTGGCACTACCTTAAAGTTTTCGAAAGAACCCTGCCCCCATTTTAAAAACTGATACCTTTCAATGTTTCGCTCCATTTCCAAATCAACATTTTCTTTAAAAGAGCTTGGTTTGCCGGAAGAATCCACCATTACTGAGTGATCAATTACCAAGTCAACTGGCGTTAAGGGGTTAATTTCTTTAGGATTGCCGTTTAAATCTTTCACCGCATCTCGCATGGTGGCTAAATCAACCACAGCTGGAACGCCAGTAAAATCTTGCATTAAAACCCTGGCTGGGTAGAAGGAAATTTCATGATCTGATTTTTTATTTTTCTGCCAAGTATCAACCGCCCTTATATCTTCAATAGAAATATTCTTGCCATCAAATTTGCGAAGTAGATTTTCAAGCACAACTTTTAGTGAAAAGGGTAGGCGAGAAAAGTTAAAGCCAAGCTGTTCTTCTGCCTTTTTTATATCGTAATAAGAATAGGTTTTTGAACCAACCTTTAAAGAAGACTTTACATTGAATTTAGATTCACTTTTTTGTGATTCACTCTTTTTTGCCATACCTGCACCAATAGGTTGTTATTCATCTTAAATGATTAACCAACTTATTGTAATAATAAAGAGTTTTTTAAGCCAGCGCGATATAATTGGCTATATAATCCTTTGAGCTATTATTTATACCATCTTCAACTAGCAAATCTTTTAGGGAACTTAAATTGCCCAAATTGCCTGATGCCTTTAGATATTGAACGGGGTTTTCTTTTATACCCTTTTGTAGCCTATCCACCAAAGCCAAGTCATCTTTTTTCACCTTGTTATTGTAAAGGTTTGGGCTAATATTAGAAATAGGGGTGTTAACTTTCATATAGTTTATATCTTTAACCATCACTTAATGCAAAAATCATACCAGCTTTATGAAACTATTTAGCATTATTGCTGTTTTTGCCCTGTTTTTAGTTTTTTCCTTTTACCTGCTTTTTAAAAACCAAGAGGAAGCCAGCCTAATTAAGCAAATCCCAGCTTCTTTTCCTGTTGAAAGGTTAGAAAAATCATATGCCCTTATTACCTTTTTTGCCTCCTGGTGCGAAACCTGCCCATATCTCCACAAGCAATTAGGTCAATTTTCTAAAAACAAGAATCTAGAGGTAATCGGCATTGGCTGGATGGATAGTAATGAAAATATAAAAAAATTCTTACAGACTTATGGCAATTTTTTTAAAAGCCCTATATTAGATGAAAGGGGTGAGCTAGGAATTGCTTTTGGCATTAAGGGCGTTCCAGAAACCTTTCTGGTAAACAAACAGGGCGAAATATTACAACATTATAATGGCCTACTAAATGAAAAGGATATTGAAACTATTTATTCTGTTATTGCTAATTAGCACCCCCCTTTACGGCTTTGAGCTAGAAGAGAAACTAAAAGATTCAAACCAAGAGCAAAGGGCAACTAAACTATTCACCCAAGTAAAATGTATGGTATGTAAGGGGGAAGATTTAAGCCTATCTGAAGCCCAGCACGCCAAGGCCATGCGTTTTCATATTAGAAGTTTAATAAAAAATGGCAAAAGCGACGCAGAGGTTATAAAAGAAATTAGCAATAGTTATGGCAGTTCGGCTATCAAAAAAATTAACTATTCCACTATAATTTTTTTGGTTCTTATTTCCTTGCCTGTGGTATATTTTTTTGTGAGGCGAATTAAATGGTAAAAGTAAATGGCGATAGTTAGAATAGCCGGCAAGGTTAATGAGGCAACAAATTTACTTCCCCTACTATATAATTCTGGGTGGGATATTCACAATGCCCACCTTAATAAAAAAAAGAGCCAACAAATAAACCTTTTAAGTATTGAGAAAAAAATAAAACAGGCAGATGCCTTTTTGTTTTTGGGCCTATCTAACATTGAAGATATGTTTTTGCTAATTTCCGTAATTGTTGGAAAGCAAACCTTTGATATTAATTTGCGAAACAAGCCGGTAATTCTGTTTGACCCTGAAAATAGCTGGGGTGATTTTATTAATCTCTATAACTATTTAAGAAAACAGGGAACAGTTGTTAGTGATTTTATAAATTTTGTGAAAATTGTTCATACTCATAAAGAAATAATCACTATTCTAGATGGCTATTATGATTTGCGTGGTTCAGTGGCTGAAATTGAGGAAAGAAACTTTTTACAGAGCCAAAAGCCACTTCTTCCCAAAAATGATGGTTCTAAAAAACCAAACTATAGTATATGCGTTTTTTGCTCCTCCCTAATTTCAAAGCCAGAATATTTAGATTTTGCCTATAATATCGGTAAAGAAATAGCTTTAAAAGGCTATGGTTGCGTAACTGGGGCTGGAAAATCTGGAATGATGGGCATGGTAGTGCGTGGTAGTGGTGAAAATGGTGGCTGGACCTTTGGCTCTAACATTGCAAGGCTAGTTGCCTTAGAAGGTGTGCCAGAAACCATTAACCAGTTTATCCCCGCAACCGATATTTATTCCAGAATTGATATAATGATAAAAAACTCAAGTGAGTTTTGGATATTGCCGGGGGGCACTGGCACCTTGCAAGAGTTTCTAGCATTAATTTTATTAAAAGAGCAAAACCATAAATTAATGAAGGGTAAAAAAATAAAATTTATTCCTTTTAAGTTGGGGGATAAGCAAAAGAATAATTTCTGGTATTTGTTTGAATTGATTGCTAAAAAATACGGTGCCACAAGTTTAATAGAGTTTTAAAACTTCATGAAAATTGCTACCTACAACATTAATTCAGTTCGCATTCGTTTAGAGCTACTAAAAAAACTGCTTTTAGAAGAAAATTTAGATATTCTATGCCTGCAAGAAACCAAGGTGGTAGATGAGCTTTTTCCTAAAGAATTCTTTACCAACCTTGGTTATAATTATCTACATTTTGCAGGGGAGAAATCTTATAATGGCGTGGCGATTATTAGCAAAATTCCCCTTTATAATCATAAAACTATACCCTTTGTAAATGGGGCAAAACGCTTTGTTTCTGCCAATTTTAATTATGATGGCAAAGAAATGGAGCTTCACAACATCTATGTTCCAGCCGGGGGCGATGAGCCAGATGTAAAAATTAACCCCAAGTTTCAATATAAGCTAGATTATGTAGATGGCCTAACTAGCTTTTACAAAAAGAACTATTCCCATAAAGATAACCTAATAGTTCTAGGCGATTTTAACATTGCCCCTTATGAAAATGATGTCTGGTCGCACAAGGTTTTTCTAAAAATTGTTTGCCATACGCCAATCGAGGTAGAAAAAATGGGCAAATGGCTAGAAACCCTTAATTTTAGCGATATCACCAGGGATTTTATTCCGCCACAACAAAAGGTATATACTTGGTGGAGCTATAGAAGCCCCAATTGGCGTTTGGCCGATAAGGGCATAAGGCTAGACCATATTTGGCTAACACAAAATCTTAAAACCAAAGCCAAGAATTTCAAAATTCTAAAAGACTACCGTGAAGGCGGGCAAACCCAACCCTCTGACCATGTGCCCGTAATTGTGGAGGTTTAGGGCAAGATCTCGCCTAATTCTACTTCTATTGATTTTTATGCATTTGCTTGCGAATGCTCAAATCCTCATTTACTTTTAGTAAGACTTAAGGTTTTCCGCGTTCCAAGGCAAAAGCATAAAAATCTCATATAAGCGAATTATGCAGAGATCTTAATAGGTAGATATCTTTCATAATCGCAAATATTTCCTCGTCTATTATACTGATTTAAAAGTATTATTGAATAATTTTTATTATTTTTAATTTTTGAAGAAAAATTATATGCCCGCCCCCAATTTGCGAAGCAAATTTGGGGGGCTAGGGGGCGGGCATCTCTCAAAGATTTTGTTTTAGAAAATGGTTTGGTTATGAAAGAGTTCTAATCTAATTGTTATCTTCGGGTAAATCCCAATCATTAAGTCTTATGTCGCCAGTTTGATAAAAATGTCTGATGGTTTTGATATAATCCATAAAATCTTTATTTTCTTCAGCTAGGCGATTAATATTATCCCAATCAACTTCAGTTCTTTCTCTAGCGGGAATTAAAATTTGGCTTTCAGAGGGGTTTTGATAATCAAGTTTTATAAAACCTACTCCGTGTAATGAAGCTAAAAGTCTTAGTTCCTTTAAAGTATCAGACCCAATAATTTCAGCTGCTACCAGATAAGAAAAATTTGCCCATGAAGAATTTGAAACTGTTTGGAAAAAACATTCCCTAACATTGGAGCGGTTAATTAAAAGTTTAACCTCAAAAGACCATAGGCTGGTTTTCTTATCTGCATATTGTTGCACGCAGTCTTTAATTTCTTTGTGCCACTCTCTTGATAAATCTTCCATAGCTACCACATCGGGGTGTAGCCAAATATTTCCCCTAGAACCACGACTGTTGGATGAGGTTTTTTCGTCTATGCGTTTGCCATAAAGCCTAAATTCTGCCCATAAAAATTCTGAAAGTTTAGGATATAAACTATTCTCTTTTGGGCTTGAGAATTTTGGATTTTTAGACTCTTCCTCGGCGGTTTGAACTTCCTCAAAATCACTAATGTTTGAATAGTAATATTTTCTTGGTCTGCCTTCTGTTGTTTTAATTTTTAAATCCTTTCTTTGCAACCCCGTTGCCTTCCTTGCCCCAACTTCTGCTGCTATTTGCTGGATTACATCTTCATCATTTATCAAAGGATTGACTTTTGCCTTGCTACGCTGTTGTTTTTCTTTGCATTCAGCAGGATAGGTTTTAAAAATCCATTCAGCAATTTCCTTAGCAGTAAATTTACTTTCAGGCCTATCTTTTAAAAACTGAACAGAAATATTTGCGATATTTAAACCCAAAGCAACCCCGTCTTTTTAGCGCAACAGAATTTCAGAAAATTAAACAAGAGGCAACAGACAAAACACAAAACTTAAAATCTATATCAAAATTTTTGAGGAGGAGAGAAGGCGAAAGAGCAAATATTGTGCTTAAGACCAATAATAAATTCTAAAAAGAACCTAAAAGTTAAGTCTTAAACCTTTAAGGAGGTAATCCAGCCGCAGGTTCCCCTACTGCTACCTTGTTACGACTTCACCCCAGTCATTGTTCCTACCGTGGGCGACTGTCTCCTTGCGGTTGACTCATCGACTTAAAGTAGAAACAACTCCCATGGCGTGACGGGCAGTGTGTACAAGACCCGGGAACGTATTCACCGCAGCATGCTGATCTGCGATTACTAGCGATTCCAACTTCATGCCCTCGAGTTGCAGAGGACAATCTGAACTGAGGCGAGTTTTTGAGATTAGCCAACTCTTGCAAGCAAGCAACTCATTGTCTTCGCCATTGTAGTACGTGTGTAGCCCACCCTGTAAGGGCCATGATGACTTGACGTCGTCCCCACCTTCCTCTCGCTTATCACGAGCAGTTCCCTTATAGTTCCCACCATTACGTGCTGGCAAATAAGAGTGAGGGTTGCGCTCGTTGCGGGACTTAACCCAACATCTCACGACACGAGCTGACGACAGCCATGCAACACCTGTTACCGTTCCAACTAAATGAAGCAAGGATTTCTCCTTACGGCGAACGGAATGTCAAAAGGTGGTAAGGTTTTTCGCGTAGCATCGAATTAAACCACATACTCCACCGCTTGTGCGGGTCCCCGTCAATTCCTTTGAGTTTTAATCTTGCGACCGTACTTCCCAGGCGGAGTGTTTAACGCGTTAGCTGTGTCACCAAAATCAAGTTCTGACGACTAACACTCATCGTTTAGGGCGTGGACTACCAGGGTATCTAATCCTGTTTGCTCCCCACGCTTTCGTGCTTTAGCGTCAGTTAAGTTTGTGCTTTAAAAAACAGGGTTACAAACTAGAATTTTGTTCTATTTTTTGCCCCACTTCTTAAAACACAAACTTTTATACCAGCCCAGGGAACCGCTTACGCATCTGGTATTCCTCCAAGTATCTACGAATTTCACCTCTACACTTGGAATTCTGTTCCCCTCTACTGTTCTCTAGATTTAAAGTTTCAAATGCAGTTCTAGAGTTAAGCTCTAGGATTTCACATCTGACTTTTAAATCCGCCTACGCACCCTTTACGCCCAGTGATTCCGAATAACGCTAGCCCCCTCTGTATTACCGCGGCTGCTGGCACAGAGTTAGCCGGGGCTTATTCTGTGGGTACCGTCATTATCTTCCCCACCAAAAGAGCTTTACAACCCTAAGGCCTTCATCACTCACGCGGTATAGCTGGATCAGGCTTTCGCCCATTGTCCAAAATTCCTCACTGCTGCCTCCCGTAGGAGTCTGGGCCGTGTCTCAGTCCCAGTGTGGCTGATCGTCCTCTCAGACCAGCTATAGATCAAAGCCTTGGTAGGCCATTACCCTACCAACTAGCTAATCTACCGCGGGCCAATCTTTTAGCGACTGATCTTTCCTCTCTCGAGCTTATCCAGTATTAGCAGTTGTTTCCGACTGTTATCCTGAACTAAAAGGGATGTTCCCACGTGTTACTCACCCGTCTGCCACTGATGTATTACTACACCCGTTCGACTTGCATGTGTTAAGCTTACCGCCAGCGTTCATTCTGAGCCAGGATCAAACTCTCAAATTGAGAGACTCAAGGTTTTAAAACCTTGAAATCCTTTACTGCAAAATCTTACTTGATTAGATTATTAAAAAATCAACAAGGTTTATCACTGTCTTTTACTTATTATAAAAGTAGCGATTGCGATTATTGCAAAATAATAACTATTTATGCTTAACTCTCGCCTTCACTTCTCTCCAAAAATTTGAACGATTATAGAAAAAACCAAAAATAAATATTTTGTAAGGGACGAAGATTATAGGCTTCCAAAATCTAACTGTCAACGAAGAAAGTAAAGTTTTTTAAATTATTTGATGTTAAGTAGCTTATGAAGCTGTAGAGATAGGATTAGATTGCTTTCCATCGCGATGTTTTTTGCATATTCCCAGTTTTTTTTATTTTTTCCCCCATCAAATTCATCAATCGGTTGAATATAAACGGGGCAGTTAAGGGCTTCGAGGTTTTTAGGCAAGGATTTATAATTTTCCCTAAAGGCGGAAACTAAAAACTTATAAGCAACAAGATGTTTTTGAAAGACTGGCTTTAGGTTATAGCCTTTGCCTCCTTCATTTTTTGGGGAAATCATAATATAGACCTCTTTTGGTAAATCCCGCTCTATCGTGCCGTTGGTTTCCACCTGCACTTCAAAACCCCCGCTTAAAAGCTCTCGACACAAACTTTCGATAGGCTGGCGAAATGGCTCGCCACCCGTAATTACCACTAGAGAAATTACATTTTTTGATAGGGTTTGAGCCTTTTCAATAATGTCTTTTGTGGAAATTGGTTCGAATTCTTCAAATTCTGTATCGCAAAAATTACAGGCAAGATTGCACCCGCCAAGACGGATAAAAATGGCCGGATAGCCGGCAAACAAGCCTTCCCCCTGAATGGTTGCGAAAATATCAACCACCTGCAAAACATCTCCACTGTTTTTTAAAATTTTTCGCTTTATATTGTTGCCTAACACAAAACTTCTAATATGATTTGAGAGAGTTTTTAACAAAAAGAGCAAGGTAAGGCAATGGATAATTTTGGTGCAGAAATACAATATAACAAGCATAAACCAGAGACTATTTCTACAAATTCTAGAAAGGTAAAGTGCGATGGTGGTAAGGGCGTGCTTGGCCACCCAACCATCTATTTAAGAATTAATGATAATGAAAAAGAAATAACCTGCCCCTATTGTAGCAGAATCTTCACCTTAAAATAAAAAATGTTTCTATTTAAAAAAAGACTAGAAAAAAATAGCCAAGAACAGGTTCCGCCAGTATTAAACGAGGTGGCGCCTAAAGAACAACCAAAGGTTGGCAGGGATGATTTTATGAGCGATGGTTTGGTTGTGGCTGAAGGGGGCGGGGTAGCTCCAGCAAACATTCAAGAAACTGTGGTAAAAAAAGAAGATATAACAGAAGATAATAATTCTCAAAATCAAAAAATTACTCCTCCAGAATTTCCGACAAAAACTATTGATATTAAAGAACAAGTTAACGCCATAAATGCGGAAAGAAATGCTGAAATAAAAAGTAATGCTATTCGAGAGAATAAGAATAATTCTCAAGTCACAGAGGTGCCAAGCGAACCAGAAAAACCTCAAGAAAAACAAAATGAAAAGCCAGAAGTGATTGCAATTGAACCTATAGTTCCAATAATAGAGACAGAACAATCTATTAAGATTCCAGAACTAGTAGTAAAAAATTCCCAATCCACTATAGCTAGTGGCGCCTCAGTTGTGAATGATGCAAAAACTGATGTTGGGCATGGTTTAGAGGTGATAAAGACAGATGCTGGTTCCGGAGTGGTGATAGAGAATAAAAGTGATCCAAAATATGAATCTATCGGGCAAAAACTAATAAGAAAAAAAATTATTAGTGAAGATCAGTTAGAAATAGCCTTAAAAATTCAAAGGGTAAGCAAAAAAAACACTCTGCTAGGGCAGATAATGGTTGAAAATGGTTTTTTAACCGAGCTAACCCTAAATCAAATTTTAACGGAAGGCAAGGGTGTAAAGATTTTTAATCCAAAAGAAAACCCCGTTGACCCAAATATATTAAGAAAAATCCCTAAAGATGTGGCAACGAAAATTTCTGCCGCCCCCTTCATGCTGGATGAGAAAAATGTACATATACTAATGACCGATATTTATGATTTAATCGCCATTGATTCAGTTAGAAAATATTTCCCAAGCAATTTACAGTTCATTCTATATCAGTGTTCAAAATCAGATTTTGGCGAAATTATAACCAACTATTACGAATTTGATCTCTCAATAGCTGGAATTTTAAAAGAAATCGAAAAAATAGATAAGGATGAGTTAATAAAAATTGCCTCCGATGGTTCCTATGTAAACCCAACCGTTCGTTTGGTAGATGTTATGTTGTTTGATGCTATTAGAATGGGAGCATCTGATATTCACTTAGAGCCAGAGGGTTTGTTTGTAAGGGTTAGGTATAGAATAGATGGGGTTTTAAAAATAATTAGAAGTTTTCACATAGATTACTGGAGTGCGGTTGTAGTTAGGATAAAAATTATGTCCAACATGAATATTGCAGAAAGTAGAATTCCACAAGATGGAAGAATAACATTCGCCACTATGGGGAGAAATGTGGATTTTAGGGTTGCTGTTCACCCAACTATCCACGGTGAAAACATAGTTTTGCGTATTTTGGATAAGAACAAGGCTATACTACCCATGGCGGCTCTTGGTTACAGTGAGGTAAATGTTGAAAGGCTAAAAAAGGCTCTAAAGCGACCTGAAGGGATAATAATTGTAACTGGTCCAACTGGAAGCGGCAAATCTACTACCCTTTATTCGATAATCAATTTTATTAATACAGTTGATGTAAATATTATGACCATTGAAGACCCAGTGGAGTATCAGCTTTCAATGATTAGGCAAACTAACATTAGAGAGGGCGGAGTTATGGATTTTGCCAAGGGTATAAAATCATCTTTAAGGCAAGATCCAGATGTAATTTTTGTGGGTGAGGTAAGGGATCAAGAAACTGCAACCCTTGCTTTAAGGGCGGCGATGACGGGGCATAGAGTTTTTACCTCGCTACACACCAACGATGCCATTGGTTCAATTACGAGGTTAATGGATATAGGGGTAAATGCTAGAATCTTATCAGAAAATATTGTTGCTTGTATTGCTCAAAGGTTAACCAGAAAGCTGTGCTCTTACTGTAAGGTAGAAAAAAAAGCAAATGCTGAGGAATGTAAATTATTGAATGTAGATGCAAATAATCCGCCAATAATTTTTACAAAAGTTGGCTGTGAAAAATGTGGTTTTGCAGGGTATAAGGGAAGAGTAGCTATTTCAGAAATTTTATTAATAGATAGTACTTTGGCTGAAATGATAGGAAAAAATGAAATGAAAAACAAAATGATGGATTATGTAAATGCGAATGGTTTTGTTAGTATGGTAGATGATGGGGTGGATAAGGTGCTAAAGGGACTGCTTGATTTAGAAGAATTAGTTGATACAGTTGATTTAACAACTAGGATGTAGGGCAATGCCTGTTTTTTCTTATAAAGCAGTAGATAATAAGGGCACTATTGTTAAGGGCAAATTTTCTGCAGGTAGCGAGAGCGATTTAGAAAATATGCTAAGCGGACAGGGCTTAATTGCCCTTGAAGTAAAAATAGATGAGGCAAGAAAAAGCCTATTCGTTTTTAAGCCAAAACTAAAAGAAATTATCTTAATGTGCGTTCAATTAGAACAACTGGAAAGTGCAGGTGTTCCGCTATTAAAGGCATTAGAAGATATTAGAGATTCGGCAGATAGCCCAAGGCTAAAAGAGCTTCTTAGCAATGTGCATGAAAATGTAAAGGCGGGGGATTCTGTATCAGAGTCTTTTAAAAAACAAGGTGGTGTTTTTGATGATTTTTTTGTTGGTTTAGTTGCAGTTGGTGAAAAAACAGGAAAGCTAGCAGATATTTTTGGTAAGCTAGCGGCACATTATAAATGGTCGATGGAACTTAGAAGTAAAATTAAAAAGGCCCTTAGATACCCCTTGCTAATGCTTGTATTAATGGGCGGAGTAATTTCTATAATGATGGTATATGTAGTGCCTAAAATGACCGACTTTTTAAACAATATAGGTGTTCCGTTGCCAGGATACACGGTTTTATTAGTAGATACTTCTCGTTTTTTTGTTAATTATGGCATTTTTGTGCTTGCTACCATAATTGGCTTATTTATAGGTTATGGGATTTTGTATAAAACCTCTTATAAATTTAGGCTTTTAGCAGATAAATTTGCTTTAAAAATTCCCTTTATTGGTCCCGTAATATTAAAAATTAATTTATCTCACTATACCCATTTTTTTGCCGTTACTTTTAATAGTGGATTAGAGGTGCTTGGCTGTGTAGAGTCTGGAAAAAAACTAGTTACCAATGTAGTTATTAGAAATGCCATTGATCAAATGAAAGAAAAAATTATTAGTGGGCGTTCTATAGCTACTTCTATGCAAGAGTGTGGTATTTTTCCCAATATGGTAACCAGAATGTTTAAAGTGGGTGAAGATTCAGGAAACATTGAAGCTTCTTTAAAAAATGTTACCCATTTTTATGATAAGGAGGTAGATTCTAGTATAGAAATAATGGTTGGCGCCATTCAACCAACCTTAATAATTGTAGTTGGAGGTATTTTAGCTTGGATAATGCTTGCAGTTTTTGGTCCACTATATAGTAATTTAGGAAACATATTAAAGGTTTAGATAATTAGGATTATGTTAAAAGGGGTAAATTTAAATTATGAAAAGTTTGTTATCACTATTGGTGATAATGGTACTATTTTATCGCATTTTAAAAAAACAGAGTTAGTGGAACGAACATTTGCCGATTCGCCCACAGCAAGGCAAATTCTAGATGTTTTAAGAAAAAAACCAAATATTCCTTATGCAATAATTTTAGATAATATTGAACAAAACTTTGCTAAGAAAACTTTTCCGCCAGTAAACTATAGTAATGCTGTAACCCTTGCTAAAAAGCAATTATCAACCCTTTATGGCAGTGCAGGATTAAGTCAGGTAATAAAAATTGGTAAAAGTGATCTAGATAAAAAAAGTTGGATATTTTTATTAATCTCCATAACAAAAAACCCAAAATTTGAAGAATGGATTGAGGTTTTTTCTAATTTGCCAAATAAGTTCTTAGGTATTTTTGTTTCAGCTTTAGAGAGCAAGGCTTTATTAGATGGTATTGTTGGTTTAGAAAACAAATCGGAGAGTAAAGATCTCTTTAAGAAAAAATGGCAGATTTTTGTTACTAACACGAAAGTTTCTGGTCTTAGAATTTCTACTTTCGAAGGGGGGGTTTTAGTTTTTTCTAGGGTTTTAAGAGTATCTTACTCAGCTGATTCAGATGTTTTAGCGGGAAACATTGAACAAGAAATTAATAACACCACCGAATATTTAAGAAGATTAGACTTTGGTGATAAAGATACCGCTGAAGTTTACATAATTATTTCTGGAAAGATAAAGGAGCTAATTAATCAAGCCTCACTAAAAAATGTCTCTTACCTAAAGGTCTATAGCCCCTTTGATGTAGCGCAGGCATTAAAACTGGGTAATATTGCAGCCCCTAACGATAATTATAGCGATGTATTAACTTCTTTTGTAGTTGCCAATATCAATAAACCTATAGCGAAATTTATTCCGGCAAATTTTGCTAAGATTGCTTTTCTAGAAAATAGTGGCTTAGCGTTAAAAATAGGTGGATTTTTAATAGTGGGGTATTTAGCCGTAAAAATATCCCTAGCACTGCTAGAAATAAAGAAACTAACAGAAGATTTATCAAAAGCTAGGGTAGAACAGGCAGCGGCACAGAGAGAATTTGATGAGGCGAAGACTATCTTTAATAAATATCCAGAAGAATTTAGAAAGGCCGTTTTTTCTTTTTTAGAAATTAATAACAAGTTAGCGATAAATTATGAAGGGGCCTTAAAGGTTATAATTAACTTTTTAAAAACAGATTTAAATCAAAATCATCTAAGCAGTTTTTCATATAAAACCAGCTCAGAAACGCAAAATAATTTATTAGGTTCGGTATCGGGAGAATTTCAGGTAGAATTATCAACCAAAGGTTTCTCTAGCTCTGTGGACTATCTAAACTATTTAAAAGACTATTTAAATAAGGTTAATTCTGTATTTGTTGGTTATACTATAAATGCAGAAGATCCTGTACAAAAATTAAGAGTTTCTGATAATTTATTAGAAAATGCCAATTCTTTACCAGATAAGGTAAATCTTAAGTTTTCTTTTACTACAAAAGGGGGTGTAAAATGAAAATACAAAACCTTACCAATGGGCTAATAAAGGGTGCCATCACTGTATTAATATTGGTGGGTATAGTTGGCGGGGTGTTTTATACTTTAAACAATAAGATAAAAAAATTTAATACCGATATTGCAATTTTAAGATCTCAAACCAGTTCAATAAAAGCAGAGCATGCCAAACAAAAGGCAAGCTATGATGAATTTACCAAAAGGTATAATGATGAGTTTTTAAAAATACCGCAAATAAAAAGACCAGATTCAATAGAAAAACTATCAGATGACCTTTTAAAAGAACAGGCCTTTGGAAAAATTTCTACAAATTTAGTTAAAAAACTAGACCTTTATAAACCACAAATAAAACTTTTACCAACAACCGAAAATCAAACTCTACTTGGAAAAGATTCCCCGTATAAAATTTCTAGCAATAATTTAGAGATTAATTTTAAAACCAAGACTGATTCTTTTGTTTACTCTTTTATAAAAAACCTTCAAGGGAAGGATACGCCCGGCTATATTCTAGTGAATAATTTAGAAATAAAACTAATTAGTGATCCCAATCAAAAGTTTATGGCAGATCTAGAAAGAACGGGTATTTTATTGCCATTAATAGAAACCAAAATGACCCTAACTTGGCATAATTTTACTGATCCCAACAACAAATTACTGTTAAAATGATTATTAGAATATTCATATTATTAGTTTGTTTTTTTGGAGAGTATAATTTATTTGCCCAAGCCCCATCTATACTAGCCTCAGTAGAAAAAAAAGAAGGTGTAGATGGACAACAGCCTAAATCAATAACTTCTAAACCTCTAGATTTTAATAACATAGATTTTTCTGAACCAGCCCCTGAAAAGGATGTTTTTTTCCCAAAATATATTAATCATGATCTTATTTATAATTATCAGTTTCGTTTAATTGATGATAAAAAAATAGAAGAACTAACCCAACTAACGGTTAAAATAAGTCCAATAACTATTCCTAATCTTAAGCTCAAATCCATTTTGTATCAAAATGAAAATAGTTGGACTATTTGGTTAAATGGAAAAAAAATTACCTATTTTAATAAAGACACTATACCAGATTTTTCCATCTTTTCAGTATCTAAAGATGCCGTTCAGATAGTAATGTTTTATCCAGATTTAAAATATTTTGAAAACTATCTCAAAAATAAACTTCTCCCCTATAAAAATACCACCCCTTTTGAGAATCTTTTAGCTGAAGAGGAGGAAAAAATGCAGTGGGATTTTTCTAATGAAAATGAAACTATTTTAGTAAATAAAACCGAAGGGATTATTCTAATTACTTTAGAAAATTCGCAAGAGTTTGAAAGTAATAATTTTACAATTAAAGAAGCTTTTTACCCCCTTGAAGAGCCAAATGTTATTCAGCCAGATGTGCCAGAAAAAGTTGCGGAGCCAGCATCTAACCCAACCCCTCCACCATTAGCCACCCCAACTACTAATGAAAACAATGCACCCGCCCCAACAATTCCAACAGATTCTAGCAACACCATTTCTCCAGAAGAAATACCCGTGCAATAAGCTCTCTAAAATAAACTCAATGCTCGGTCTTTCGCCAAAAAAAAGGTTTGGTTATTAGTTCCCTTACCGCCTCTACACTTGCAAGAATATGAAGTAAAAAGTAAAGCCAAATAACAAAACTATATAAAACAAGGCGATATTCTTTTAAAACTATTGCAACTGCTCCATAAATAAAAATATTTACCCCCACAAAAAAACAAAAATTAAATAGGGAAAAACCATATAGCCACAAGGGCAAAGCATCATTATTTAAAAAACCCACCACACTTAAAATAACAACAAAGGGGGTAATTAAATAAATAAGGGAAGAAAGTCCCAAAACAAACCACAGGTTAAAAACCTCTGCAAAATTAAAGCCATCACTAGCTTTGCTGTGAATAAGAAAGGTTTTTATATGCCCCTTAATCCACCTAACCCTTTGGTTAAACCAGTTTTTTATTGTCTTGGGGGCGTCTTCTAAAGTTTCTGAATTGATAATGCTAGTTTTCTTGCCCTTTTCAAATAACCGTAAGCCTAGTTCGGCATCTTCTGTTACATTAAAGGCATCCCACCCATAAAGTTCTTTTAAATCTTTTGTTCTTATGTGGTTAGATGTGCCACCCAGTGGAATAAAAACCCCAAGTTTTTCTAAAGCCCTTAGATAAAATTTAAATAGAAAATCATATTCCAGTTTAAAGAACCTAGTTAGTAGATTGGTTTTGTAATTAGAAATTGTTAGCTCTGCCTGCACGCAGGAAGCAGTCTTTAGTCCATTTACTGCTATCAATAGTTGGTTTGGATTGGGCCTATCTTCAGCATCAAAAACACTTACCACCTCCCCCCTTATAAAGGCAAGGGCATAGTTAATAGCCTTTGGTTTAGTTCTAGGAATTGAATAGGGAGTCTTTATAACCCTTATATAAGAATTCTCAAACTTTAAAGCCAATTTAACTGTATCTAAATCATCCTCTTCTACTACTAGCTTTATATCTAGCCTAGTTTTTGGATAATTGAGCCTTTTTAAAGCCATAACCAAGCCCTCTACAATCGCCTCTTTTTCTTTATATAAGGGAACTAAAATAGAATAGATGGGTAGAGTATCAAAACTTGGCAAAACAATTTTTCTACTCCGTGATTTTTTAAATTCTTTTACGCCAATAAAAAAACTAATTAGCTTAAATAAAATAACGCTAAAAAAATAAAGATTGCTAAGGGTTAAAATTATAAAAAGCGCCGTTTTAGAAACAATCCCTAAAATAAAAATCAAACAAACTAAAAGTAGAATTTTGTTTAGGTATCTGCTTTCTAAATAAAGTTTTGCAGAATTTTTGGGTATTTTTTCTGCCAGTTCATTAATTGCCCTTTGTATTTTTATGAAAGAGAAAACCTGCTCTAAAATAG
Source organism: Alphaproteobacteria bacterium (assembly GCA_046302855.1). Taxonomy (GTDB): domain Bacteria; phylum Pseudomonadota; class Alphaproteobacteria; order Rickettsiales; family UBA8987; genus JBKCHH01. Next base: position 15,941 of record JBKCHH010000074.1, on the reverse strand, counting down.
CTAAAATATTAGCAAAGGGGGTTAGAACAATTGTATAGTTTTTGTAAGTTAATGCTAGGTAATCTTCTAAATTTTTATCCGTGTCGCTCGAGATTATTTCTACCTCTTCATTATTCTTTCTAATAGGTAGAAACTTTAATTTTAGATAGGTTTCAATCTCTTCTTCACGCAGTAAAGAGGTATCAAATTTTATATTTTCTATTTCAATTATTGTTTTTAAAGATTGCTGTTTGGCTAGATTTTGCAAAAAAACCTCTTCCTTTATTCTATCTTCCGCTACTAAAATATTACCTATTTTCTCTCTATAGAGTTTTTGAAGATTAAGCCCTTTGTTTAAATCCTTTTCGCTAATTGCCTTGTTTTCTAATAAAATCTCACCCATTTTTTTCATAAATTAAAACTCTCTCCATACAGAAAATAAAGCCCCGCCTTGGTTGGCAACATTTTTACCATACGGGGTTTGATAGCCACCAAACTCTAGTTTATATTTATCATTGTAACTATAAACTACCGATAGTTGCAGTTTAGCAGAAGAATAGTCATCTACAAAATTAGCACTAACATCTGGGTTTTTGCGGGTGGGGATGTTTTGAAAGGTTTTAAAATGAATCTGCACCTTATCATTTGCCCTGTATCCAGCCGTTGTATCTGACTTTAAACTTTGCGTTTTTGAATTGCTTACCTCCCTAAAACCAAGCTCATAATTAAAAAAAGCCCTGTTTTTATAAAAATTAGTGCCATATAGGCCACGCATTTCATATTCCACCTTGCCATTGGAAATTACCTCTTTTTGAGGTGGAGAGAGGCTAGGGGGGGGCAGTTTTATTAAGGGTTGTAAAGAAAAGGTCTGCTTGTCATTTTGAAAAATTTTCCCCCTTATATAAAGCTCGGTATCGCCTGCATAATAATAGTTTAGCCTACCATACTTGGGTGAAAGCCAATTAACCCTTTTAGCAAGCACTTTGGTGCCAAAGGTGTAATTATCAGTCAACCCCTTTTCCCTTAAAAAACTAGTGGTAATGGCAGTAAAACGACTACTTTTTTCTCTTTTCCCATCCTTATTATAAAACTCGTTAGAATTTTGATAATCAAAGGTGTAGATATGGGTTTTTTTCCCCTTTGGCAAAACCCAAGCTCCAGCAAAAAGGCTTGAGTAAAAAAACAGGCAAAAAAATAATAAGAATGGCTTTAATAATTGCAGTTTATTTAAAATAAAATTACCCCCTTCCGCACTTTCTATAAAATGGCTATTGTTTGCAAAAAACTTAAAGATGTATGAAAATACTATCAACAAATTTAAATAATTCCATAAAAGATGATATTTTAAATCTAGCAATTTTTATTAAACTAACTTTAACAAATGGGGAGGTTAAGGGGTTTACCAGTTTAGATGCCAATGTAGATTTTGAAAACATTACCTATTTTGCAAGTAATGGCTTCACCCCCGCCCAAATATTAAACAAGAATGATGTAAACCTATCAAATTTTTTTGCCCTAATAGATAATGATGAAATAAAAAGGGAAGATTTGCTATCTGGCAAATATAATAATGCAGAGGTGGAAATATTCGCCCTAAACTATATCAATATTCTTGATGGCAAAATTCCCCTTCTTTACGGTTTTTTGGGCAACATTGAAATTGATGATGGGGAAAAGGGTGGTTTTAAAGGGGAAATCTCAGGTCTTTCTAAAAAACTAGATAGGGTCTATGGGCAAATCTATACGCCAAATTGCAGGGCAAATTTTGGCGATAATAAATGCAAAATTGATATTAATAACCATAAACTTATTGCTAGCGTTACTTTAGTAATTTCTAATCAAGAATTTTTTATTAATAACACTAGTTTTTTGGCGGATGCATTTAATTGGGGTTTTGTAGAATTTACCAGCGGTTCTAATTCTGGCAAAAAAATTGAAATCAAGAAGTCTTTGTTAGGTGGGAAAATTGAGCTAATGTTGCCCTTACCCTTTTCTTTAAATTCTGGTGATAACCTTATTCTTTATAAGGGTTGCGATAAAGGGGCGGCAACATGCAGTTCTAAATACAATAACATCATTAACTTTCGTGGCGAGCCTTATGTTCCAGGAATTGATAAAATTGTGGCATGAGTAAGCAAAATATAGAAAAAGTCATCAATTCATATCTAGGCACTACCTTTAAACATCAGGGGCGGGTGAAGAAAAATGCACAAAATAATGGCGGGGTAGATTGCCTTGGTTTAATAGTTTTGGTTTTGCAAGAACTTGAGATTAAGATAGAGGATTATAAAAACTACTCCACCTTTCCAGATGGTTTATTGCTAAAAGCAGAGCTTGATAAACTGCTTATCAAAACACCCGTGGAAGAACTAATGGTGGGGGATATTTTATTATTTCGCATCAAAAATAATCCGCAACATTTAGCTATTGTAAGCAAAATTGATGGGGGAAAAATCTTTTTCGCCCACGCCTACCAGCCAGAAAAAAAGGTGGTAGAAAATTCCCTAGATGCCGTGTGGAGAAATAGGTTGGTTGGTGCTTACAAAACATTAAAGACCTTTGCATAATTCGCTAATATAAGATTTTTATGCTTTTGCCTCGAAGCAGAAAACCGGAGTTTACTAATTGTAAATGAGGATTTGAGCATCGAAGCGAATGCATAAAAATCCATAGAAGTAGAATTAGGCAAGGTCTTTATTATTTTCTACGCAATTTTAATAGCTCTTCCACAATCTTATCATAAGATCTAGGGCCATTATAAACCTTACCATTAATTAATATGGTTGGGGTAGAGTTTATATTTAGCTTTTGCGATACTTCTAGCTGGTGTTTTAAAAGGGCATCTTCCATTGCTACATTAGTAATGCAACCTTCAAACTTTTCTTTAGAAATGCCAGAAACAAGGGCAACATTTCTTAGCTTATTTAATGCCTGCACTTCACTTTCATGACCCCATTCGTTTTGCGTTTTAAACAAGGTATCAAGCAACTTTGCACCCTTTTCATTTTCAAAACATTGCACTAGTTTTGCAGCTTGCAGAGAATTTCTATCTAAGGGAAAATGGAAAAAACGGTAATATACCTTACCAGTATCAATATAGTTTTTTAGCAAGTCTGGAAAAACACTCTCATTAAAGGCTCTACAGTGCGAGCAAGAAAGAGAAGCATATTCATCTATTAAAATACTAGCCTTAGATTCACCATAAGAAATATGTGGCACAGAATCATAATCCTTTTCTTCTTTAGCAAAAAGAGGAGTTGAGCAAAACAGAATAACTACTAGCAGTTTTTTTAGCATACCTATACCTTTATTAGTTTTACAATCTTAATCAAATTAAAACCAAAATAAAGATTAATTTTTTCTATTATTTTTAGCTTTTGATATTCTATTTCAAGATAGTTTTTTTCTTCCACCTGTAGTTTTAAAATATTGCTATTTTCTTTGTCAGATGATTTAGAAAATAAAACTTCCTTTGGCCAAGATATCTTAGCAATATCTTCCCCCACTATAGAATACCAGTTAAGAATAAGCTCGGCTTGCGTTTTAGATAGGTCGCCTAGAAACTTTTTGTTTAAGTCTTTTAAAGAATTTTCAATATTTACAAAACCATTTAGATATATGTTAGGTTCTTTGTTCATAAGGTTTTTTAAAAGCTCATATCAAAGCCTGCTTGGAAAGAATGGGAATTTAAATTGCCACCAGCATCAGTCTCATAATCATAATCTGCGGTTAAAAAGAAGCTCTCTATCATTTTAGCTCGCAATCCCAAACCAAAATTCATTACATCCCGCCTATATCTGCCACCCACTGGGCCAAAAATATTGTTGCCCGGTAGAACTAAAAGATTAGAATCCTTCCTGCTTTCATTTAATAAATCGTGCATTAGGTTAAAGCGAAATTCTGGCAGAATCTCCTTACCATTCCAAATCATTGGGTATTGTAACTTACTACCAAGGGAGGCAACAAGCTTTGAAACATTTAAGTCATCAAAACCAACGCCCGCAGAGTCTGTATAAGATTTATTTTTAGTTTTAGTATATCTAAGCCAGCCATTTGGTACTAACAACAAACCATTAGTTAGAGGAACCCTAAAGCCACCACCAAGGCCGCTTACAAAATTAATCCCATCAGTTTTGCCTTTAATGCTACCATTTGAACCCCTTGCTGTTTCATAGTTGCTAAAAATAGCCCCAGCTGAGCCATCAACATAATATTTACTTAAATCATAATGAAAGGTAAGGCCAGTGTAGTTAGAGGTAATATCAACATCATCATTTGGGCCAGAATCTATGTTGATATTGCTAACGCTGTAGCCATAAGCCACCCCAAGGCGTAAGTCTTCAGCAAATATGCCCCCTGCCTCCATATAAACACCATTTTGCCTAGCGTCATAACCAATCTTTCCCTTATCAGCATTTTGATTGGTTCTATTCATATATGCCTTTACATCGTATTTTACCCTATCTTTACTAAATTCAAATTCCTTGGCATATTCTTCTAAAGAATCAATATCTTGCCTTGGAATGGTTGGAATTGTAGTTTTAAGCTCCTTTAAATTGTTCCTATCTGCTCTAAATGGTTTTTTGGTTTCTTCGTTTTCGTTGGCTTCCTGATTACTATTATCTTGAGCCACTTCTTCGTTATTAGAGGTTTTAAAATCCTCTTCTTTTCTCTGCTCAGCTACATCATTTGGTTTGATACTTGGTTTTTGGGGGGTTTTTGGGTTTGTCTCTTCAAGATTAGCGCCAATTTCTTCAGCATTTGCTGTTTTAACAAACGGATTGCCAACGGTTTTTTCTTCTATGGAATTTGTTTGGATTGGTGTTGAAGCAGGAATTTGAGTTGGAGCAGATGGTTCTTTTTTTATAACCTTTTGGGGTGGAGTTATTTTTTTTATTTCCCCCTTCGCTTTTAGCTCTTTTTTTACTTCTGGATCATGCTTGGCGGGGTTAGAATAGGGGCTTTTGCTCTTATACTTATCTTCGTAGGCAGAAGGGTAGGTTGGCAGGTTAGAGGTTTTTGCATCCATAACCCCTTGCGGATTCTTTTTAGTTCCCACTATCGAATTACCCTCTGGAAGTTTGTGAAGAGCCCTTGTTTTATCAGTTACTACGGGCTTTTTTTCCGGTGTTTTTTGGGCTTGCTTCTTGTGCGGCTTTTGCTCTTTTTTTGGTGGCAGGGGCGGAACTATAGGCTCTGCCTTGATTTCTACTTTTTCTGGCACTGGATTTGCTTCAATTTTTTCTTCAGGCTTTTCTTCGTGTTTTTCCTTCGCCCTTTCTTCGCTAGAATCTTTATTATATGGGCTATCCACCCCAAAATTTAACGGCTTTCTTTCCTCTATTGGCTGAACATCTCTTTCAAAAATTTTGTTTACCGCCTTTACATCTATATCTTCATACTCGCTAGCATCAGCAAAATCAGCAGTATTAACCACTCCGAACTCTTGCAGAGTTTGTTTATCAAAGGTTAAATCTTCTGCACTCACCTTTTTATCAATAAAAAAGCTACCAACTAAAAAAGCCAAAATCAAAACTACCTGTTTAATAAAAATTCTCATAAATGCCTGTAAATTCAAAACTATAGCTTCTTTTAAGAATTGCTAAAAAGTTTTTATAGTCTAGAATAGATTCATAATTGCATTTTGCAAACAATTTTTTGCGGTTTTGCTTTTTCAAACTACTACATATAGTTTTTGTTTGAATTTTATATGATTACACAAAAAATAGCTTTGGCTTTTATTTTAGCCCTATTAATTTCTTCCTGTAATTTAAATAATGGCAAGAAGGTAAATATTTATGATTTAAACTTCCGCCAGAACTTACCAAAAATACTGGTGGCAGATAAGGGTTTTAAAAATCAAGTAATTGCTACTGAAACCTTTAAACTCTACACGGAGAGCAAAATTATCAATAGGGCAAAACCGGTAAACATTTATTTAGAAGGCGATGGCTTTGCTTGGGAAAATATAAATAAACTCTCTACAAACCCCACCCCAACCGATCCTGTCGCCTTAAAGCTGGCCATTAGTGATAATAGTAGCAACAATATTTTGTATCTTGCCAGACCCTGCCAATACACCAAAGATAGCCTATGTGATTCTAAATATTGGAGTGGGGCAAGATTTTCTAAAGAGGTGATTTTGTCTATTAATTCTGCCATAGATAGCTTTTTATTACAAAATGGTTTGGTTAAAAACAGCGTAAACTTAATTGGTTATTCAGGCGGTGGGGCGGTTGCAACCCTTCTTGGGGCGTTAAGAATAGATATAGCTTCCATTAGAACTGTGGCTGGCAATCTAGATCACTCTTTAGTAAATAATATTCACAAGGTAACGCAACTGGATGATTCGCTAAACCCAGCCGTAATTGCTGAAAAAATTAGCACCATTCCACAAATTCACTTTACCTCTAAAAAAGATGCCATTGTTCCCCCTTTTGTAGCGGGGGAATTTGCTAGAGATTCTGGGAACACTGCTTGCGTTAGAATATATGAACTAGATAAGCCAACCCATAGTGATGGCTGGAATGAGCTTTGGCAACAGTTAGTAAAGCTAGAACCCAGTTGCAATTATGGGGTTAGCTATTTGCAACCTGTGAAAAATGTAGGGTATTGATGTTTAGGCTTTAAGTTTGCAAAGTTTAATTTATAAACCACTCGGCATAGGTTTATTTTCTAGAAAGAATAATTGGAGGGGTGGCCGAGTGCCAGCAAACTTAAATGTTTTAAGTTTGCAAAGTTTAATTTATAAACCACTCGGCATAGGTTTATTTTCTAGAAAGAATAATTGGAGGGGTGGCCGAGTGGTTTAAGGTACACGCCTGGAAAGTGTGCGTGCGGGAAACTGCACCGTGAGTTCGAATCTCATCCCCTCCGCCATTTATAAGTTCAAAGAAATCTAACAAAATCTATTTTATCTTTATCTACCTTTTCTTTTGCTCCTTAGTCAATTTTCTCATTTATATCAAGGGTTTTAGTTGCTATTAACTTCTCTTCTAATAGTTGGTTTGTTATAGCTTCCTTTTCCACACAGATAATATCGAGCTTATGAAAGTTTTTGCCTTATGAAAATAAAATCAATAATGTTTAGAGGATCAAGAATTATGATTTCAGTTATGGCGATTGCTGTGGTTGTTATTGCTTTGGTTGCAATTATCTTTACAGTTTCTGAGATCAGCACCCTTTTAGAACCGGATGGGATAAAGAAACTTATTCCGTGCTCTTGTGTGGCAGATGAGTGGATATATCGTTCTCCGATGAATTATTTTCTTTATTTATTAAGTAATATTGCGCTGTTAGTGATATCATTATGCTTATCTATCCGCGCCATTTGTAAAAAAACATGGTTACCTATTTTAGTTTCAACCCTATTAATAGCAATAATTATTATCATAAGCATTTGGTCGGCTCATGGATGATATTGTGTAGACAGTTGATTGGCTAGACCCATCGCATTCATCCATACTTCTTCGACGCGTGAGGTGCATGCCCAATCGCTCGTAGCGGCAATGCCTTGTTGTGGATCAAAGTAAAAACCTACTTTTTCTGTTTCTTTAACGGTCGCATATTTCCAGCGGTGTATAGAGATGTGATCTGCATTCGCGGTAGAAATTCCCGTTACGGCTTCAAATTGCTTAATCAGAAATGTCTGTGCTTTCTGTATGTCTTCATCCATATGATCATCCGCCCAGCTCTTACGGGAATGGGCAACAATTGCCGTCATAGCATTATTTCTTCCTGGTTTGCTGGAATTAATCGAAATCCGCTTGATCGGATTATCGTACACTTTTGCGGCAATCCATTGCCTGTTCCATGGTTTTTTAAAGCCAATCATCAGAGCATAACAACCTTTCATATGTACATTGTGAAGGGGTGAGTTATCCGGCAGAGCAGTTTTAAAAAGATTAAGTGTTTGTGCAGGTGGAGCAGTGGAAACCACCAAATCATACTCTCCAAGTGTATTGCCATCCGTATCCCGTAATATCCATGCACCAGAATGTTTTTGTGTCAACGGTGTAACTTCTACCGAGAGGTGGATGTCAATTCTTTCCGCCAGTTTCTTGCAAAGGCTATTCATGTTAGGACTTGCTACCAGATGAGGTTCAAACCATAGGCGCTTAGTTGTCTTCTTACCTATTTGTAAGTTGATTACCTTGCCACTCCACTCAGAAACAATTCCTGCATTCAAGAAGGGCTTAATAAACTCCAAAAACTCTTGTGTTCGTGCGGTAAAACACTGTGTTCCATGGTCAAAATAAAACGGATCTGCATAGCGTGTACTCATGCGACCACCGACACCGCGAGCTTTTTCGTACACCACAACATCTGCTTGGTTTTTTAGGTTTTGTGCAAGGGTCAGTCCAGAAATACCCGCGCCAATAATAGCTATTCTTTTTTTCATGAGAGACCTACAAGTATTGAAAAGCATAGAAGAACGATGATAGTGGCATTGCGACGCAAGTCATAAAACCAGATAGGCAGAATGTCTGCATCCCGCAATTTAAGGTCTAGCGTGAGCAAATAAATAAAACAAAATGAATGTAATAATATGGTGATTTTTGGAAATGTTACAGCTAATGAAGCCCAAGCAAGTAAAGCAATCACATTACTAGTAATCAGCAGATTGTTAGGGCATTTATCTGCAAAGAAAAGATAAATAGCCCAATGAATTCCACATAAGAATGAGACGATAATCGCGCTGTAGGTTTTGGCAATCAGCGAGCTGTTAAATTCCGGTGAAGGAAAATAGCCCAGATAGATTGACACAATTAGCGGTAGAGTACCACTATAGGTAAGAATATTTGCAAGTGTTATCGGTCCTTGTTTCATAATTATTTCTTACATTTATCAGAGCAGTATTTAACATCGTTCCACACTTTTTTCCATTTCTTTCGCCACGAAAAAGGCCTGCTACAACGGACACAGATCTTCTGGGGGAGATTTTCTTTTTTTACTCCTTTAGGCATTTATGCCCCTATTTTGCAAGAATGTAGTTTTTTCTGCGATACTTTGCAGTCGAAATTTGAGCTGTGACAGGTATTAGACTGTTCTATATTTTTAATCTGTATGACATTATAGTGGATATGATCTAGCGAATTTGTCATAAAGTTCTTTTATTTTTTAACCATATAATCTGCTTTTAGTTCGATTTGTCAACCGCTAAGCCATACTTGAAACAGGATGAATAAAAGAACTCGCCAGTGCGAAATCTTTCATACATAAAGGTAAAAACATCTTCACCCACATGCATTTTCATCAAAATAAGCAATTCCTAGCCTCTAAAGTAGCGATGCATCAAAAGTAATATCTACCAAGTCAAATATCCCTTCATCGGAAATATATTTTTAATAATAAATCTAATGTTGGCACAAGCTAAACTTCCAATTTAAAATATTTTTATCATAATGTTCCATCTGTCATTTTTTGTAAACTAAGAGTAGCTTGCGCACGAATTGCCACTTGTTTTTTAGCTGAAAATTTATCCCAAGTCGAAAATACATAAGGCATGCGTTGATTACCACGAAATATATCTTCGTGTCGCACCAGAAAATCCCAGTATAATGCATTGAATGGGCAAGCTGTTTCACCTGTTATTTCGTCAGGTTTATATTTGCATTGTTCGCAATAATTACTCATGCGATGAATGTATTTACCACTAGCGGCATAGGGTTTGCTAGCCACTACTCCGCCATCCCCAAACAATGCCATGCCAAGTGTATTAGGCATTTCCACCCACTCATACGCATCGGAATAAACAGCTAAATACCATGCCTGCACAGCTTTAACATCCAACCCCGCCAGCAGAGCAAAGTTACCAGTAATCATTAAACGCTGAATATGGTGAGAATATGCATGATCGCGTGTGTGTCGAACTGCTTCGCCAACGCAGAACATTTGCGTATCAGCCGTCCAATAAAATTCAGGCAATGGACGAGTTGCATTCAAGCTGTTGCGTTCGCCATATTCTGGCATGAAGTGCCAGTAGATACCTCTTATATATTCCCGCCAGCCAAGAATCTGGCGAATAAAACCCTCGACGGAATTGAGCGGTGCTTTACCATCATGATAAGCTGTTTCGGCTTTCTGACAGATTTCTAGGGGCAAAAGTAATCCTGCATTTAGATAGCTGGAAATAAGCGAATGATAAAGATAGGGTTCGCCAACCATCATCGCATCCTGATAATCGCCGAAATTTGGTAGTAAATGCTTAATGAAATGATCCAGCTCCATTAGTGCTTGTACTCGCGTAACCGCATAATTAAAAGGCTCAAGATTCCCGAAATGATGGCTGAAGTGTTCTTTTACCAAAACCAAAACTTCTTTTGTAATGTTAGATTTTTTGTGGCTGATGCGAGACGGTGATTTCATTCCTGCTTTAGGTGATTTGCGATTTTCTTTGTCGTAATTCCATTCACCACCTGTGGGTTTAGAGTCTGGCTCCATAAGGATCGAATATTTTTTACGCATCTGCCGATAAAAAAATTCCATGCGGAGTTGTTTTTTATCATTTGCCCATGTAGCAAACTCTTCATGAGTTGCAAGAAAGCGGTTATCTGGACTAATTTCCACTGGAATACCAAGTATATCTTGCCAGCCCCTAATTATTTTCAGCAAGCGATATTCTCCCGGCTCTGTCACAATTATTTTTTTAGGTTTTAGTGTTTCCGTGGCTCTTTTTACTTCTCCAGTGAAACTACCTGTATTATTTATGTCATCTAATTTTATATAACGTACGCACGCGCCATTTGCTTCAAGTTCAGTTGCGAAGTGGCGCATGGCAGAAAATAAAAAAGCGATCTTTTTTAAGTGGTGGGGAACATAACTCGCTTCTTCCTTCAACTCGCACAACATAACGATATCTCTTGATTTATCTAATCCTTTTAGTGAGCTAATAGACCCAGAGAGTTGATCAGCAAAGATGATTCGCAGAGAAGACATTTAGGTTTTCATTTTTGGTTTTATTCTTGACAAGCCACCATCCACTGCCAGTACTTGGCCGGTAATCCAGCTATTTGCAGGATCGAGCAAAAATACAATTGCCCTTGCTACATCTTCAGGTTTGCCTAGTCGCCCCAGTGCATGCATGGCCTCGGAGAATTTGCGCGACTTCTCATTGCTGGTGAGAGCTACGGTAAGAGATGTTTCTGTAAGTCCAGGAGCCACTGCATTTACGCGCAGATTCTGATCTGCATAAGTAGCTGCCGCCGAGAGAGTAAGCCCAATAATGCCGGATTTTGCTGTTGCAATCGCCTCATGATTAGCTAGTCCTTCCATCGCTGCCGCTGATGAAATTAGGACTACCGAACCACCTTTATTCATATGTTTGCCTGCCGCCCGAATAGTAGCAAAAGCCGTGGTGAGCGAAGCATCAATCACAGCTTGATATTGCTCTTTGCTTGTTAAATGGGCAGATTTAAGTAGCAGGGAACCACTGCAATTTACTACGCCACATAAATCACCCACTTGTTTAAATACGGCCTCCACTGCATCAAAATCGGTGGCATCCAACACCGCATCAGGCTTAATTTTGCTATTATCTCTTGCAGTAGTGAATACGGCATGCCCAGCCTCTTTAAGTAATGAAACCGTTGCCTGTCCTATACCGCTACTTGCCGCAATCACTAAAAAACTAGCCATTTTATTTCCTCTTTTTTATATTGCTATAAATCGAAACTAAGTTGTTGTATATCCTTTTTCTTCGCTGGTTTTCTGCTAGGTAGAGGACGGTTGCGACTACCTAGTTTAAGATTCACAGCGTTTGATTCTTCTTTGAATCCTTCTTGTTTCCAGCGTTTGGAGATTTCAGCTCGGGCATGTTTGATTGCTGATTCATGTTCTACTAGTGGTGCTGGATAGTTTTTTGGTGGATTATATGTGAGCCAAGGCTCGTGTATAAAACTATCTGGAACAGATTTCAGCTCTGGCACATAGCGACGGATAAACTTGCCAAGAGGATCATGTTCTATAGATTGCTTGATAGGATTATACATCCGTACAGCGTTAATTCCCGTCACCCCCGATTGCATTTGAAACTGGGAATAGTGAATACCTGGCTCGTAATCTGTGAAAAGCTGTGCAAGAAAAGGTGCGGTCTGTCGCCAATCTAGCCAAAAATGGTAGCTTGCGAATGATACCAGCATAGCCCTCATGCGGAAAGTAATCCACCCATTAGCATGTAAGCTACGCATACAAGCATCCACAAGTGGATATCCAGTATTTCCAGATTTCCATGCCTCAAAAAAATCCTTACGAAAATAAGACTCACGCATACCTTCAAAAGCGGGATGCATGCATTTAAATTCAATATCTGGTTGTTGCTCTAACTTTTGAATGAAGTGACAATGCCATGCCAGGCGGGAGAGAAACGCCGACAGATTACGCTTCAAAAATACGGCATCAGAATCAGGATTTGTATTTATTGATTGCATTTTTGCCTTGGTTGCTTGCTCCACCTCACGCACTGATAAAGTACCAAATGTAATATGTGCACTCAGGCGTGAGCAATGACGAGCAGAAACACCTGGTTTAGAAATGGCTTTTATGTAATTGCGACAACGCTCTTTAAGAAAAGATTCCAGTGTCTTTACAGCTTCTTTTCTTCCACCCATTTGCACTGAACCTATATTTAGAGAGCCAAACATAGGATCATTTTTATTAGGAAGATTTTGTGACACAATATTAGCCACAGGAATCAGGGTTATAGGTTTTTGAATGATGGGGGAATTCATTCGCTCATACCTAAGTTTTGCCCAGCCATCACGATTTTTTAACCTTCGAACCACACCATTTGATGGCAGTTCATGCCAGGTGATGCTGTGGGCTTGACACCACTTAGTAATAGCTATATCGCGTTGATAAGTCCAGCCATTTCCTGTTTCTTCATGTGACCATAAGACAAATTTGCCAAGCCTGTTCCTAAGCTGTTCAAGTACCTCGATTGCCTCACCAATTCGTATGATAAGTGTCGATCCCATTTTAATCAGATCGCTTTGCAAATCGAGAAGTGAATCGTGAATAAAGTGCCAATGTCGGCGCGAGCTATCAGGTAATTTCCATAGCTCTGGTTCAATTATATAGAGAGGTAGCAAACTCCCAGAATTAGCCGCAAATGCAAGTGGTGCGTGATCACTAACCCTCAAATCGCGTTTGAACCATACGATGTTAGTTATCTTACTAGTCGCACAAAAGTCTTGATATTTTGTTTTCAAAATATTCGCTAATTTATAATATTTTTAATACAGCTAAAAAATCTAAATTTAAGAAGAATTTACGGGAGCATTGCTACAGCTGATATAATTAATAGGAACAGGATTAAGAAAGACCTGCTTATGTGAAGGTTATTGCCTATAGGCCAACTTCATCAAGCAACCCGAATTGCTTCGATACTAATGTCGCAAGCGCTACAAATTATAATTTTGCCCATAAAGGTGTTGAATGTCTTGTTATGGTATTTTCTGGTTACTAGTTATTTTTTTAATAAAATTATTTAGAATCCACATCTCACATATAAATGAAAAATGGATTGCTTTTACGGGTTTTTTAAATATATCTGCTTTCCTGCTACTTTTAAGACCTTTTTCTTTCCGCGGTAGCTCAGTGGTAGAGCAGTTGGCTGTTAACCAATTGGTCGGGGGTTCGAATCCCTCCCGCGGAGCCATTTACACCTTCCAATAAAATCCAAAAAAGTCCAAAAAAGCTTGAAAAACCAAAGGTTCTAGGCTATATTGTTTCCAATATCATTTTTTGAAATCCACTAAAATCCAAGTTAGAAAGTGGTACAAAAGTGGTACAAACTAAAAAACAAAATAAACCTGTACCACTTTTATGAAGTTAACAGACCTGAAATGCAAGACAGCAAAAGCGAAAGACACTATTCAGAAGTTCTTTGATGGTGCTGGGCTTTATTTAGAGGTAAGGCCAAATGGCACAAAAACTTGGCGTTATAAATATAGGCTGTTTGATAAAGATAAAAACCTAACTCTTGGTAGATATCCAGAAAATACTCTTGCAGAAGCAAGGCAAAAGCATAAACAGGCCCATAAACTTGTTTTTGATGGCATAGACCCTATGTCAGCCAGAGAGCAAAATAACCTTATTAGAAAGGCAGAGCTAAACAACACCTTTGAGCTTATGTATGATAAAAAAACTTATTGAAAAAGCCTTTGAAAATACTGCAGTTGAATATTCTGCAAATGCAAGTGGTCAAGGGAAAGATTTAGCTAGAATAACCAAAGCTATGGCTATTACAGGGGCAGATACAGTTGAGGTAGTGACGGGCATTATTAATTTACTAGTTGTAGATCCTTTAAAGGGATCATTATACCTTTGCGATAAGCTAAAAGATAATTTTATTCCTAAGGTTAAAAAATATCTGGATGATATTCCTAAAGAAAATATCATTACTCCTGATGAAGCTATTGCTGGTCCAATTTTGGAGGCAGTTAAATTTAAAACCGATAGTGATATAAGCGAATTATTCGCAGCCCTTTTAGCATCAGCTATGGATTCTAAAAAGAAGGATTTAGTGCATCCAGCTTATATTCAAATTATAAGTGAACTAAGTTCAGATGAAGCAAAAATACTAAAATTCTTAAATGAGCATAAAATAGGATCTTATCCAATCATTGATTTGCACTCAAAACCCAAGAATGAAATAAGTAAAAAAATGATCTTTAGAAATTTTACTGATTTAGGATATAAGGCATTATGTAATAATTTAGGTTTTGTGCCAGCCTATATAGATAATATGGAACGACTAAAATTAATTGATATTCCAAGCGATACTTGGATGACAGATAAAACCGAGTATGCTCCCTTAACAGAACACCCAGAGTTAAATGTTCATAAAGAACAAATAATAAAATTGGGGCAAGAAGTTTCTATTAAAGAGCGAGTTCTTACCATAACACCATTTGGCTTTGGTTTCTTGAAATCAATTAGACTTATCTCATAACTAGAGATAAGTTTTTGAATAATTTTTATTATTTTAATTTTTTGAAGAAAAATTATATGCCCGCCCCTAATTTGCCGAAGGCAAATTGGGGCAGTGGGGGCGGGCACTTTTCAAAGGTTTTAGTTTAGGAAATGGTTTAGGTTGGGAAAGAAATCTGATGAGTGTTGGTGGGGCAGTTTGCACTATCGTTTAATTGCAAAACATCACTCACAAGAAAAATTTTTTTTAAGTGAGAAAAATCTTGCAGTGTATAGGTTCTATTCATTGTTATTTTACAATCTGGGCATGTAGATTTTACCCTTAAAAAGCTTTTTTCTTGCGTAAGACTTATCTGTTTCTTTAAGGGATTTTTAGCATCTTTGCATTTTACACAAAAAAACTCATGAAATTGTAAGCTGTGCTTATTAGCCAAATTATTCTTTTGCAGAAAAACTTTTAAGTCATTGCCAAAAATTAAGGTTGGCCTGCCACTGTCTATAGTTTTTAGCCCAGTTCTGGTCCATTTATGAATAGTTTGAGGATGCAGTTTTTGCTTTAAATATAAATTGCAAATCTCATCAATCTCATAAGCATACCAAGCTTTTATTATTTTGGTTTGATAGATTCTTTTCATACATCATTTTTCCCACCGTTAGAGAGTTTTTCTATTAGGCTAAAAATATCTATGTTTTTCCAAGCGGTGGTTCGGTTAGAAATTTTTATAGGTTTTGGATACTTTCCAGATTTTACCCCAGCCCACCAGCTACTTTTGCTAATGGGTATAAGGGTAAGAACTTTGGAAAGCCTCATAAAGCCTTCTTTGTTTTCAAATTGTCCGTTCATATGTTTTTATGGTTAGGGGTTATTTTTCCCGCTATAAACTAAGGTTTTGCAATTTAGGTACTTTTGGATTAAGTTGGATTCAACTGAGGTTAGACTTGGACCAAGGTTGGTCTAAGCTTGTTTTAGGGTTGGATAACAAAATGAAAAAAATTGAAACGGGTTTTGCAGGGCTTTTTGTAATTGAGCC
>JBKCHH010000073.1:0-24970 GCA_046302855.1 Alphaproteobacteria bacterium | reverse complement strand
CACTTAAGGTAAGCAGTTTTGCCCCATCAAAATCTACATAAGCTAAGCGAGCGGTTAGGCTTTTTTCATCCATATTAAAACTACTACCATTTAAAATAGCCACGCCCGTTTTCTTTAGAATTTCCGCACATAGTTCGCTAGAATTATTAATCCGCAACTTTTTTAAGCCTTTTGTAAAATTAGAAAAATCTGGGAACAAATAAAAGCCACCTTCTGGTTGGTGAACCCTAATGCCAGCCTCTTGTAGCTCGTTTGCTATATAGCCACCTATTCTTTGCAAAATTAACCTTTGCTTTTCAATATAAGATTTAAATTCAGGTGAAGGCTCATAAGCCTTTATTCCTGCCAATTGCACAGGGGTTGTGGCACAGGAATAGGTTTCTGAGGCAATACCAAGCAACACTTGTTTAAACTCCCCATTTAGTGCTTCTGGTAAAATTAAAGCTCCAAGCCGCCAGCCACCTGCTCCGCACCATTTAGAAAGCCCAGTGGTGATAATAGTATTTTCATAAAACTTGGCTAGGCTAGTATGATTTCCCTTGTGATTTAAAAGTCCATATATTTCATCTGAAATAACAATAAAATTGTGCTTTTTTAGCACTAGGGCTAGTTCTTGTAGTTCATGTGCGGAATAGGTTAAACCATCTGGATTACCCGGATAATTAAGAATTAAAATATTTGGATAGTTATTTTTTACCTTTCCCACCGCTTCAAGAATTGTTTTGCTATCTATACGCCATCTTTTTTCAAAATTGGTTTGCAGATAAATTGCCTTATGCCCACATAGCTTTGCTTGCGGAGAGTAAGAAACCCAAGCAGGGGCAGGAATAAACACATTAGCTTTCTTAAAGCTAGCTAAAACGGCGTAGATTAAAATCTTTGAACCAGCACCCACCAAAACCCTATCAGCGGTAATGTTTAACCCATCAACTTTGCCATGAAAATTGGCAATTTTTTCCCTTAACTCTAAAATTCCCTGCACTGGCGAATAGAACTTTTCTAAAGCATTATTTTTTAGAGCCTCAACAGCGGTTTTAATTGGCGGAAAGGGTGATTCACCAAAACCAAATTTAATAATCTGCTTTCCTTCCTTCTCTAATTTTTTTGATTGTTCGTTAATTAAAAGGGTTTGCGATTTATCTACTTTTTTTAAAAACTGCATAAGAAACTAATTTTTTAGCAGAATTGTAGATTTATTTGCAAAAAGCAAGTTTTGCTATTATTGAGATGAAAAATTTGTGCATAAAATAACCATGGAAAATCTATCATCTCTCGCTAACTCTATAAGAATTCTAAGTGCGGAAGCGGTTGAGAAGGCTAAATCTGGGCACCCCGGTATGCCAATGGGTATGGCAGATATTGCCACCGTTTTATTTGCTAATCATTTAAATTTTAATCCCAAAAACCCTAAATGGGCAAATAGAGATAGGTTTATTTTATCCAATGGGCATGGCTCTATGCTGTTATACAGCCTGCTTTACCTAACTGGCTACGAAGATATTTCTATAGAGGATATAAAAAACTTCCGCCAACTGCACTCTAAAACCTGTGGCCATCCAGAATATGGTGAGTTAGAAGGGATTGAAACCACCACCGGCCCCTTAGGGCAGGGGCTGGCTAATGGTGTTGGCATGGCACTGGCAGAAAAAATCTTAAATGCCAGAGATGCAAAAGCAATTAATCACCACACCTATGTATTTTTGGGCGATGGTTGCTTAATGGAGGGCATAAGCCATGAGGCCTTGAGTCTAGCGGGTAATTTAAACCTAAATAAGCTAATTCTAATTTTTGATGATAATTCCATTTCCATTGATGGCAGAACCAATCTAGCCACCAAAGATGACACCAAAAAACGGCTAGAGGCTTACGGCTTTTATTATCAAGAAATTGATGGCCATAATTTTTCGCAAATTGATAGGGCAATAGCAAATGCTAAGAACTCAAAAGCCCCAAGTTTTATTGCCTGCAAAACCTTAATTGGTAAAGGTTCGCCTAATAAACAAGATTCTGAAAAATCGCATGGCTCCCCCCTTGGAGAAAAGGAAATTGAGGCGGTAAGAAGTGAGCTAAACTGGCACTCTAAAGCCTTCGAAATTCCAGCCAACATAAAAAAAGCGTGGGAGGGTTTTGGGGAAAGGGGTGCAAAGCTAAATAAGGCGTGGGATAAAGAAAATCCACACTATAAAACCAAAGAAATAGACTATAAAAAACTAGATGATGAGCTACTAAAACTAAAGCAAGATTTTTTGCAAAAAAACTATTCAGTTGCCACTAGAAAATCTTCGCAAGATGTGCTGGATTTGCTAAATAAACTGCTCCCACAATTAATTGGTGGTTCGGCGGATTTAACCGAATCTAACCTAACTAAAACCAGCCATTCAAAAGCTATTTCTGCAAATGATTTTACTGGCAACTACATTTATTACGGGGTGCGGGAACATGCTATGGGGGCAATAATGAATGGGCTTGCCTTGCACGGGGAATTTATCCCATATGGTGGCACTTTTTTTGTGTTTAGTGATTATGTTCGCCCCGCTATTCGCCTTTCAGCCCTTATGAAGCAACAGGTTATTTTCGTTCTAACGCATGATTCTATTGGGCTTGGGGAAGATGGGCCAACCCATCAGCCAATTGAGCATCTAGCTTCATTTAGAGCCATGCCAAATGTTAATATGCTAAGACCCTGTGATGCGATAGAGGTGATAGAATCTTATCAAAAGGCTTTACATGATACCTCTAAACCAACGCTAATTGCCCTTTCTCGCCAAAAATTAGATTTGGTGAGGAAAGATAGTATCACAGAAAATCTTACCCTAAAGGGGGGCTATATAATTTCAAAATCCACCAAAAAAGCTGGGATTTCATTACTAGCAAGCGGGTCTGAAGTGAATTTAGCGGTTCAGGTGCAAAAGGCACTTTTATTAGATGGAATATATGCCGATGTTGTTTCTGTGCCATCATTTGCCGATTTTGTGAAGCAAGATGAAAATTATAAGAAAAGAATTGTTCCAAGTGAAAATTTGAAAGTAGTAATTGAAGCCGGCTCTAGTTTTGGCTGGGAAAAAATTGCTGGCAATAATGCCTTGTTTTTTTGCATTGATAGGTTTGGGCTTTCTGCCCCAGCTGAAAAAATCTATACGGAGCTGGGTTTAAGTGTAGAAAATATAGTATCTACAATAAAACAACAAATAAACCTTGACTAAAATAATAAATTCGCTACTAGGGTGGATAATAACCAATTGTTTACTTAAAAGTTGCACCTCCATCCTCTCAAA
Source organism: Alphaproteobacteria bacterium (assembly GCA_046302855.1). Taxonomy (GTDB): domain Bacteria; phylum Pseudomonadota; class Alphaproteobacteria; order Rickettsiales; family UBA8987; genus JBKCHH01. Next base: position 21,695 of record JBKCHH010000073.1, on the reverse strand, counting down.
TTCCCCCAATAATTACTAAAAAGAAGTCTGTTTACCAGTTTTTCTTGTAAGTGTTTAAAGTTAAAGGATTTTTAAGTTAAGATTAGGAGCAACTTTAAAGCAGTTGTTTATGTTTAACTTTAACAAAACTCTCAAGGAGAAAAACTATGTCAGACGGTAAAAGATCAGTTGGAACAGTAAAATGGTTTAATGGTCAAAAAGGTTATGGTTTCGTAAAACCAGATAATAAAAATAATGATATTTTTATTCATATTTCAGAATTGCAGAAGGCTGGAATTAGAGGCTTAAATGAAGGTGATAGAATCTCTTTCGAAATAGCTGAAAACAGAGGCAAAACTAACGCAGTAAATATAGAACTAGCGTAAATTTCTTCCGTTAAAATTTTTAAGACCCGTTATTTTGCAAAAAATGCGGGTCTTTTTTTATGTATTTATCCCAGAACTGTCATTGCGAGCAGAGCTAAGCGACGCGGCAATAAACAAGCAAGGTCGAGCTTTGGTCTCAAATATTTTTTCAAGAAAAACCATTTTGTGGATTGCCACGCTCGCTTTTCAGCTCGCTCGCAATGACAATTCTTATTCTACTTCGTAAACCCCTTAATCTCTACCCCAATTTTTTTCTCAAGAACAAAAATATCGCCCTTGGCAACGCCCTTATCGTTGCAAGAAAGGTAGATGTGCAGGTTATCTGTTTTTCCTAAATCTATAATGGAACCCCGCACCAGTTTTAAATACTGCTTAAGCGGAATATGAATTCTACCAAGAGTTGCCTTTACTTCCACCCTAATATCCTTAAACAAAAGCAGGTTTTTAATGTTATCCTTCTTGTTTTCAGGATTAAAATTGGTAAATTGCACGGAACCTGCATCTGGTTGTGTATTGGCTTGTGTATTTTGGGCTTCTGCCATATTTATATAATTACCTATTTAAAATCTATTTAACCATATGAATTTTATAAAATCAATAAAGACTAAGCTAAATAAAACAGGGGAGAGGTTTTCTAATGCCTTTAGTGATATTTTCTCTTCAAGTAAAAACGAAACGGAGCTTTTAGAAAGGCTGGAAGAACTGTTAATAGTATCTGATTTTGGCGTAAAGCAAAGTGAGAAAATAATCAATTATCTAAAGGATAAAAGACTAAAAAATTTAACCGAACAGCAGGTTAAGCAAATTTTGTTAGAGGAGGTTTCAAAAGAAGTCTCTCTAAAATTAAAAGGCAAAACTGCTACTGTTGAACATAAGGCAAACCCAACCGTAATTTTATTATTTGGCGTAAATGGTAGTGGCAAAACCACCACCATTTCTAAACTCTCCCATCTTTTAACTAGCGAGAATAAAAAGGTTATTCTAGCTGCTTGCGATACCTTTAGGGCAGGGGCGACAGATCAACTAATAACTTGGGCAAATAAACTAAAAGTAAAAATAGTTTTTGATAAAGAAGGCTCAGACCCAGCCAGCATTGCTTACAAGGCGTATAAACAGGCTGTGGATGAAAACTATGATTATTTAATAATTGATACTTCTGGCAGGCTACAAAATAATCAAAATCTAATGCAGGAACTGGCAAAAATTAACAATGTGTTGGCAAAGCTAGATGCAAGCCTTCCTCACTATAAGCTATTGGTGTTAGATGGCACCAATGGGCAGAATATGCTAAGCCAAATTGAGCAGTTTAATAAGCTAATTCCCCTTTCTGGCCTAATTGTTACTAAGCTAGATGGCACCGCTAAGGCAGGGGCGGTAATTTCTGCCATTGAAAAATTCTCTTTGCCTATATTCTACCTTACCTTTGGTGAGGCTAAAGAAGACCTAAAGGAGTTTGATTTAAAAGAGTTTTTACAAGGGGTGCTTGATATTTAAAGTTTCAAAAAGTTATCTAAATCCTACTCTAGCACCACTAACTCAGCATTGTTTGAAAATAGATAGACCTTGCCGGCAGTATAAACTGGGGGAAGAAATATTTTTTTAGGCACGATTATTTTTTCTAGCTGATCACCCGTTTTTGGGTCTATTATGTGCAAAACGCCATCAGAATTTACTAGTATCAGTTCGTTTCCAACCATTATAGGGCCAGAAAAATATGCTTTCTTGGCTTGAATATCTGGCAAGTTTAACACCCAGTTATTTTTGCCCCTAAACTTATCAAAGGCCACTAGATACTTACCCCTGTGAATGGCGTAGATGTGGTTGCCAATAATGGCTGGCCTTTCGGTTACATCAATATCTTTTCTAAAAACCACCTCGCCATTTTGTGCATTTAGTTTTAGCATTACGCCATTATCACCAAATACATAAACTTTCCCATCATCAATAATAGGGGTAATAGAAATACTGGTGGTTTTTTGTGCCACCTTGTCTATTCCTAGATTAGAGTAAGATTGTGCTACCCACTTTTCTTTGCCTGTTTTTCCATCTAGCAAAAAAACCTCACCGGAAGAGTAAGATGCTACAATATTATCGCCATAGGCAACAGGGGCAGCAGATTTGAACTTAGTAGAGCTTTCTTCCGTTCCCTTGTGCTTCCATACAGTTTCGCCATTACTTATGTTTAGGGCGATGGTTTCGCTACCAAGCGTTGCTATAATTAGTAGATCATTTAAAATAATTGGGGCAGAGTTAATATAGGTAAAGCCAGATTTTTCCCACAAGACATCCCCCGTTGAGGCACTAAGCGCCATTACCTTGCCAGTTTTTAGGGTTACATAAACAACCGAGTAATCAAAAATTACCTTTGCCCCAATAAAATCTTCTTTTTTATCGGCTAGGGGTGCTTCCCAAAAAATCTGTCTGGGGTTTTCTAAATTTCTGGAAGAAAGAATGCCACCGCCATCAATTAAAAAAATACTGTTTCCGCGGATAATTGGCACAGAACCTAGCACAAAGGCATCTTGCCCCTGCCTTCCAATGGCGTAAGTAGTGGCTTTTATATCCTCTGTTTCGCTAGATAGTTTAAAATTAGCATTAACTGATTGTTCTTGATTATAACGATTTTTATAGAATTTTTCTTCTGGAATTACAATTTTAGTTAGGTTGGCTTTATCAGCGTTTATTTCGTCATAATCAGTTAGTTCTAGCTCCAGCCCATCTTTAGAGCTTTTTTTAATCTCACCCTTTTTACTATTCCAAGAATCATCACTGCAAGAAACAAGAGCTAGAAAAGCAAGAATTACAAGGAGTTTTTTCATATAAATTTACAAGCTGTAGAGGATTTTTTTCGCCCTAATTTTAGTTGCACTTGGCGTATAATCACTAGCAATTAGTTCTTCTATTAATTTAACTGCCCCTTCTTTATTGCCCTCTTTTAGGTAGATTGAGGCAAGCAGCTCATTACTAGTAGCAAAAAACTCTGATTTTTTGGCAAGGTTGATTAGAATTTTTTTCGCCCCTGCCTGCTTTTCACTTTTTAAATAAAGGGAAGCCAGCTTTAAACCAGCCAAATCTTTTATAGCAGATACTTCCGCTGTTTTGCGTAGAGTTTCTAAATATTTAATTGCCTCCTCATAATTTTCTTCCTTTATCGCTAAATTGGCCAGCTCTAAAAAACTAAGCGAAATAAAAACCCCCTTACCATTTTGGGTTAAATCAACAAGATTAGCCTTAGTTTCAGCTATTTGCTTGAGCTGTGCCTCATCTTTTTTATTACTTAGGCTATAGGGAAGTAACTCAATTTTATTATAAGCCTCTAGATATTTTAGGGAAGAAAGCTCAATCTTTTGCAATTTTCTGTGTTGCAAAAAAACTATCAAGGCAGAAATTATTAGTAAACCAAGAATTGCCAGCAAGATTTGATTCTTATAGCTTATAATTAATCTAAGAATGTTTTCAGCTCTGGCTTCTTTTTCGATTGTTTTTTCAAGTGATTTTAAATCCATATAGAATATTTTCGAGAGTGCTTTTTATAGACAAATTTACAAAAAATCTAGGGGAATTTTGGTTTAAAAAAATCAACTAGTTTTTTGTTTACCTGAAAGTATATTTAACCTATATTGCATCATCAAAAAAAATCAAAAAATGAAGAAGCCAAAAATAATTACGGTCACCAATCAAAAGGGTGGGGTGGGGAAAACCACCACTGCTATTAACCTTGCCACATCGCTAGTGGCAATTGGTAAAACCTGCACTATTTTAGATGTAGATTCACAAGGCAATGCCTCAACAGGGCTTGGGATTGAGGCAAATAATCGTGAAAAAAACTCTTATAAATTTCTAGCCAGCCTTTGTTCTTTTGAAGAGGCAAGGCAAAAAACTCTAGTGCCAAACCTTTTTATTGTGCCATCTGTGGTGGATATTTCTGCCCTTGATGTTGAGCTTTCAAGCCACCAAAACCGCGAATTTTTGCTTAAAAAAAGGCTTGAGGAATCTAACATTGTGGATGACTATATAATAATAGATACGCCACCCTCTTTAAGCCTTATAACTATTAACGCCCTTTGTTGTTCCGATGAGGTTTTAATCCCCCTGCAGTGCGAATTTTTTGCCATTGAGGGCTTGGCATATTTAATGAGCACTATAAAAAAGGTGAAGAAAAATCTAAACCCAACTTTAGAAATTATGGGGGTGGTGCTAACCATGTATGATAAAAGAAACCGCATTACCGCTGATGTGGAAAATGACATCCGCCAGTATATGGGTAATAAGGTGTTTGATACGGTAATTCCACGCAATGTAAAAATGTCTGAAGCCCCATCTTTTGGTAAGCCTGCCCTTATTTATGATATGAACTGCTCTGGCTCTATGGCATATATTAACTTGGCGAAAGAAATTGTTAACAAAAACCTTATTTAAACTATGGCAGCACTTGGTAGAGGCTTATCCTCCCTTATTCCAGAAGAAACGGAAAATTTAGTAGCTGGTAAAGAGCCAACAAAGCTATTTATTGAATCGATTTTGCCAAACCCCTATCAGCCAAGAAAAATATTTAAAGAGGAAGAACTGGCCGAACTAGCCCAATCTATTAGAGAACACGGCATTATCCAGCCTATTATAGTTCGCAAAAGAAATGGTCATATAGAACTGGTTGCAGGGGAAAGAAGGTGCAGGGCGGCAAGGCTTGCAGGGCTTGATTCTATTCCTGCAATAATAGTAGATATTGATGATAAAAAAGCATTGGAACTGGCCATTATAGAAAATGTGCAAAGGCAAGATTTATCTGTGGTGGAGGAATCGGAATCTTATCAAAGGTTAATGGATGAGTTTCACTATACACAGGAAGAGCTATCTAAAATTATTGGCAAGTCTAGAAGCCAAATTGCAAACCTACTCCGCTTGAATCATTTACCACCAGTAATCAAAACCTATCTAAACAGCAACTTAATTACCTTTGGGCATGCGAAAGCGATACTAAATGTTGCTAACCCGGTAAAGATTGCTGATTTAATTATAAAAAACGGCTTAAATGTTCGCCAAACGGAAGAGCTGGTTAAAAATAGTGAAGTGGTTAAGGTAAGAACCTCCAGCAATAAAGAGCCAGAAAAACTTGAAGTTGTAAAAAAGGCGGAGAAGGTTTTTGAGCGAGCCTTAGGACTAAAAACCACTATCAAACCAAACAGGGATGGCAGTGGTGAAATAAAAATAGCCTTTAACAATCACAATGATTTGCAAAAACTTATATTAAAGCTGGGTGTGGAAGTAAAGGCTAATGAGGCTTAAATCCCATTATTAATTTTATCCTTTAGCTCTCTTCTTTTTTTGGCGTCTTTGCTTATTTGATGAATGCGAAAACATTCAAATCGGGCTTCTTTTTGCCTGCCTAGCTTCCAGTAAGCATCCCCTAGATGTTCGCTAATATCAAGTTCTTGCGGGGCTAAAAGATTCGCCTTTTCTAAAAACTTTACCGCATTTTCGTAATCACCCAACTTATAAAGGGCAAAGCCATAACTATCTATAATATATGGATTTTCTGGATTTTTACTTAAAGCAATTAGTAGCAGTTTTTCTGCCCGCTCAACATCTTCATTTAGCTCTAACATTCTGTAAGCTAGGTAGTTTAATGCGGTTGGCTCTTCAGGGGAAAACTTCAAGGCTTTTAGCAGATTTTCTTTTGCCTCTAGCCATTTACCCATTTTATCTAGCACTACGCCTTTTTGATAAAAGACAATCCAATCGTTAATGCCGAATTCTTTTTTCTCCTCAATAATTCTATTTAATAGGTTTAGAGCCTTGTTATATTTTTCTTTCTCCATGTAAATCTCAGCAATTTTTAAAATGGAAACTAGGCTAGCATTATTAACAGATGAGGTTTTTAGTAGTTTTTCTGCCCTAGAAAAATCTCCTAGTTTTGCATAGCTATAGGCAATTTCTGCAATAGATTCTTGCCCATACAAAGAATTAGGTTTTATTTTTTCAAAGAATAAAATTGCCTTTTCTGGGTTGTTTATAAGGGAGTAGATTCTACCCAAAAAGCTATTGGCTAGGCTACTTTCTGGATAGATTAAAAGCATTAGATGGTATAAAACTTCCGCATCAGCATAATGTTCAAAGGCAAAGGCTATATTGGCGTAGTTGGAAATTACATCATAAAGAGCAAAACGAATTACCGTAAAGCCATTATCCTCATATTCAAACATTGGCCTATCTGCATTCCAGGAATATTCCTTAAACTTTGGGTTTTCACTCAGTAACTTTGCTTCCTGCCCCTTACCAATTTTATTCAAGAAAGAAACAAACGAATTTACACAAATGCTTGAGCAGTTTTTAAAATCAATTTGGCGATACTGTGATTCCGCCTTTTTTGCATCCCCTGTTATTTGATAAATTAAGGCTCTATGGAACTTATACAGGTTTTTATCTCCGATAGGCTTTATCGAGCTATTATTTTCTAGCTCGATTGCCTTAATTGCCTGTTCTTTATTCAGCTTGCCTAAATTTAGCCAAGCCTTAACCAGCGGTGTTATTTCTTTAAAATAGAAATTTATAACTAGGTTTTGCGAAAATTTTGCCTCCTTGGTAGTATTTGAATTAAATAGCTTTTCTAGATACACACTATAGGCGGGCTTTAGCTTAAAAGAAAAATCATAATTTGCGTTTTCACCAATGGTTTTGTTATCTTGAATAGTTGTTTTGCCCTTTTCATCTAGTTCAGCAATGGCTAAAACTATTAGGGTTAGAAAATCATCAGAAAATTCCTTTTTCTCTTTATACAAAGAGTTGGCATAGATTAGAGCTTTGGGTAAATTATCTGCCAAAATGGAAAGTTTCATTAAGTTGTATTGCACCACAAGTGGCACTTTAGAAAGGTTGGCTTGATTTTTCTCCAGCTCAAAAAAACTCTCAAATGATTCTTTAGAGTTTTTATAGTCCAAATCTCCCTTAGCTATCATGCCCTTTAAATATTCCGCCGATATAGAATTTTCAGGAGCATCTTTTTGAGTAATGGCACTAAAAAAGTTTATTTGTTTGAATATTAAAAATCCAAGCAATAAACTAGCAACAACAGCCAATGGAATTACAAATTTTCTATAATTTCTATTCAAGGTTTTTACCTAAAAATTAGTTTCTATAGTTAACTAGAAGAACAATCAACAGCTATGATACATTTATTTCAAACCTCAAATATCAAAGATTTCAATTATAAAAAAGATAATACCCTATGTTTAATGCTAGAAGGGCTAAATAGGGGTTATGAGGTGTGGCAGTATAATGTTGCAGACTTAAGTTATAATACAGGCTTGTTCGCCAAGGCTAGAAGGGTAAAATCCATCAATTTAAATTCCTTTAACTTCATTAATTTTAGCGAGGAAAAAAACTTTAAGCTAGAACAGGCAGATGCCATTCATTTAAGAAATGATCCACCCTTTGATTTAAATTATCTAACCAACACCTATCTGTTAGAAAGTTTGGAGGGCAAGGTTAAGATGGTAAACAAACCATCTATTATTCGTAACTTTCCAGAAAAAATATCGCCCCTGCTTTTTACAGATTTTACGCCCAAAACCTTAATTAGTCAAAATGTGCAAGAGATTGAGTTGTTTAGAAAAAACTTTCAGGCAATAGTTATAAAGCCTCTATATTTTTTTGGCGGGCAGTTTATTCTAAAATTTAATTTGGGGGATAAAATAAAGCCTTCCCTTATACAAAAGCTAGTAAAAAAGTTTAATTCCCCTTTAGTTGTGCAAGAGTTTTTATCGCAAGTTTATGATGGCGATAAAAGGATTCTATTAATTAATGGCAAGGTAGCAGGGGCAATTTTGCGAAGGCCAAAAAAGGGTTCATTTGTTGCCAACCTTATGCAGGGTGGTAGCCTAGATAAGACCGATATTTCAACCAAAGAGATGCAAATTGCCAACAAGGTGGGTGAGTTTTTAAAAAAGCACCAGATAATTTCTTGCGGTATAGATGTAATCGGCGAAAAGCTAACGGAAATTAACATCACCTCTCCAATAGGATATAGAGAGCTAGAAAATCTTTATGGACTAAATGCCAAGGGCTTGTATTGGGATGCGGTTTTGAGTTGAGGTGTTATTTAATGCCTAAAGCTCCTAACGCCTGAAAAAACCATAGAAATATCGTATTTGTTGCATGCCTCTATAACCTCATTATCCCTTATTGAGCCGCCGGGTTGAATAACACTATTAATGCCATATTCGGCTATAAGGTTAATGGAATCTGGGAAGGGGAAAAAGGCATCTGAAGCCAAAACCGCTCCTTTTAAATCAAAGCCACTAGCTTGAGCCTTCTGAATGGCAATTTTTACCGCATCTACACGGCTCATTTGCCCTGCCCCTATGCCAATGGTAGCGCCATCCTTAACCAATAAAATAGCGTTTGAGTGAACGAATTTTATTACCTTAAAGGCAAATAGCAAATCTTCATACTCCGCCTTGCTTGGATAGCTTCTGGTGGCGTTAATTAAATCTTCCATTAAAACCTGTTTATTATCAGTATCTTGCAGAATAAATCCGCCATTGATATTTTTAAAAACCCTCTCATTAGAAGCTGTTGTTTTTAAAGGGTTTTCTAGAATTATTAAATTCTTTTTCTTTTTTAAAATCTCTAGCACTTCTAAAGAAATTTTAGGGGCAATTAATACCTCTAAGAACCTTTTGGATATTGCCTCTGCGGTTTCTTTTTCAATTTCTGTGTTAAAAACAAAAATGCCACCAAAACTACTTACCTCATCACACCTTAAAGCCCTATCAAATGCTTCTAATTGCGAGCCTGCTATGGCAACGCCACATGGGTTTGCGTGCTTTATAATTCCAACTACTGGCTTGGTATTATCGAATGAAGAAACAAGCTCCCAAGCCGAATCTGCATCTATTATATTATTAAAACTAAGTTCCTTCCCTTGTAATTTTTTGGCGGAAATTATTGAATTTGGGGCGTTTTTTGCAAAGCTATAGAGGGCTGCTTTTTGATGGGGATTTTCGCCGTATCTTAAATCGCTCACTTTAGTGCCAGAAATGCTATAGTTTTGTGGGAAGGATTTTTGTTCAGCTGAGAAATATTGGGCGATTAGGCTATCATACCTAGCGGTGTGAGAAAATGCCTCAAAAGCATAGATTTTCCTTTGTTCTAACCCAATAGTTTCAAATTTTTCAACAAATTGCTTATATTGGTTGGGATTGGTTAAAATTATGGTGGAGGGATAGTTTTTGGCAGAGGCTCTAACCATGGCTGGTCCACCAATATCTATATTTTCTATTATATCTTCCTCTTGGCTGGTTTTTTGTAAAACCTCCTCAAAAGGGTATAGATTAATAACCACCAAGTCTATTTTTTCTATATTATGTTGCTTTAGTTGGTTTAAATGCTCTTTATTATTTGCATCTGCCAAAATGCCAGCGTGGATTTTAGGGTGCAGAGTTTTTACCCTGCCATCTAAAATTTCTGGAAAGCCCGTAATTTCAGCTACTTTTTTTGCCTTGATGTTGTTTTTGGTAAGCAAATCGTAAGTGCCACCAGTTGAAATAATATCGATATTTTTTGCTTGCAAAAATTCTGCAAGTTCAACTATACCTTCTTTGTTAGAAACTGAAATTAATGCCCGCTTAATATTCATATAATAAATTTATGACCAAGCCTATTTACGATAAAGAAAATATATTTGCAAAGATTTTGAATGGAAAAATTCCTGCCAAAAAAATTTATGAAGATGATTCTGTTTTAGCCTTTCATGATGCCTACCCAGATGCACCCACCCATATTTTAATAGTTCCAAAGGGCGAATATACTTCATTTACAGACTTTACCACAAGGGCTAACAATAAAGAAATTGGCGAGTTTTTTAAAAGGGTGAACCAAATTGTGGCAGAATTAAAAATTGATGATTTTAGGCTGGTAACTAACAATGGGGCAAAATCTGGGCAGAGCGTATTCCACTTTCACATCCACATTCTTTCTGGCAAAAAGCTAGGCAAGCTGGGTGGGTAGATTAAAAATTACTTTTTATCATCCGCCTTTTTTTCCTCAACCTTCTTCTCTACCTTTGGCATTGGGTATTTGGAATCGCTGTTTTCCCTTAAATAGGCTATAACATTGGCTAGGTCTTCTGCCTTTTTTACGCCAGCATAGCTCATTTTTGTTCCCTTAGCGTATTTGGCGGGGTTGTTGATGAATTTTGATAGGTTTTCATAATCCCACACGCCATTTAAGGCTTGGAAGGCTTTGGAATATTCAAACCCTTCTTTGGATGCCTGTTTTTTACCCACAATACCCCATAGGTTAGGTCCAATCTTATTGCCCTCTGCCTTGCCAAAGCTGTGGCATTGCAAGCACTGTTTAGCTATTTTCGCCCCTGCTTCAGCTCCAGTTGGGGCAGATAGGGCAGAAAAAATTAGCTCCATCATATTTACCTCTTTTTTGCTAGAGGCAACCCCTTCAACACCCGTAACTTCTACTTCAAAGCCCCTTACAAAGGGTTCATAACTTGGGCGATAAAAAAGTTTTGATACAAGCCCCGCCCCAAATACAATAATTAGGGCTATTAAAATGGCGGAAATTAATTTGTTTATTTCTAGAAAGTTCATTAAAATAGCATTGAAGATTGAAAATATTCTCAAAAATAGTAAATAGCTTTAGAATAATCAATTTATATTTGAATATCATATTTTAAAACAAATAATGAAATCTGTAATAATAATTCCCGCCCGCCTTGCCTCTACTCGCCTGCCTAACAAGGTTCTGCTAGATATTGAGGGCTTGCCGATGATAATTAGGGTTGCAAAACAAGCATTAAAATCTAGCATAAAGGATGTATTTATTGCCTGTGGTGACAAAGAAATTTACGATATAGCCAAATCGCATAATCTAAACGCCATTTTAACTGATGCCAATTTGCCTTCTGGCACAGATAGAATTTGGCAGGCCTATGGCAAAATTGGCAAAAAATACGATATTATAATTAATCTTCAGGGCGATTTACCCCTTCTTGACCCTAAAAATATAGATGATGTGCTAGAAGCCATTAAGAATAATAATTGCGATATAGCCACCCTAGCCAATCCAATAAGTTTAAGGCAGGAGGTTGAAAACCCAAACATAGTAAAAATAGCCATTGCTTTCATAAATAAAACGGTGGGCAATGCCCTGTATTTTAGCCGTTCGCCCATTCCCTACAGTAAAAATAATGATGAATATTACCACCATATTGGCATTTACGCTTACAGGGCAAGCGCTTTGGAAAAATTTGTTTCGCTAAAGCCATCTGTGTTAGAAAAAAGGGAATCGCTAGAACAGCTTCGTGCCTTAGAAAATGGCATGAAGATAGTGGTAAAAATTACCAATTCCTTCCCTCTAGGGGTTGATACTAAAGAAGATTTAGATAAGGTTAGGCAAATACTTCAAAACAAAAACAATGGTTAGCGTAAACAAACAGGGCATAATAATTCACTCTCCGCAAGATTTTGTGGGGATGCGGAAGGCTGGCCTGCTGGCATCACAAATTCTAGATGATTTGGTGGGTTTTATTAAAGCTGGGCTTAGCACCAACGCAATTAATAATTTCTGCCACGAAAAAATTTTGCAGGCAGGGGCAATTCCAGCGCCGCTTAACTATAGGGGCTTTCCTAAATCGGTCTGCACCAGTGTGAACCATGTGGTTTGCCACGGTATTCCATCGGATAATCAAATTCTGCAAGATGGTGATATTGTAAATGTTGATGTTACCGTAATTGTAGATGGCTGGCACGGCGATACTTCTAGAACCTATTTTGTGGGCAAAAAAGTTCCTCTAAAGGCACAAAAGCTAGTAGAGGCAACCTATAAGGCAATGATGCTTGGTATTGAGCAGGTAAAACCAGGTAATAGGGTAGGGGATATTGGCTTTGCGATAGAATCTTACATCAATAAACTGGGCTATGGCATAGTGAAAGATTACTGTGGGCATGGCATTGGCAAGATTTTTCACACCAAGCCCAATATTTTGCATTATGGTAGCAAAAATAGTGGTGAAACACTAGAAACTGGCATGTTTTTCACCATTGAACCCATGATAAATTTAGGGGGCGAAGATACCATTCTTTCCAAGCATGATGGCTGGACGGTTACCACCAAAGATAAATCTCTTTCCGCCCAGTTTGAACATACCATAGGGGTTACAGAAACTGGCTATGAGATTTTTACTAAATCAGCTAAGGGGTTGGATTATCCAAATCTAGGTATATAGTCATGAGCCGAGCAGAGTTTAAGGCTAATGCTTCTAAAGATGAAAAACTAACTACCAAAAAAATCACCTCATCGGTAGATAATTTTTATCACACCAACCCCATCGCTAGAAGCTCCAAAACCATGGCAAAATGCGTGGAAGAACTGTGGAGTATAGCATCTTAGCTATTGTTAAGTAATAGGATTTATTAGACTTATAAAATGGCGGTGCGTTGTGTGCCAGCCTCTTAAAGTTTCTCTCGCAGAAGCTTGAAGTATCTAACAAAAACCAGCTCCAATAAGAAGACTAAGCAAAGTAAACAAAATCCATTGAGGTAAAGCCAAAAGGCGCTTAAAACGCCTCAATGTCTCAAAAAAGAAAAGTGCCGTACAAACCAAGCTAAGAGCTAGAGGAAATAATGCAAAAGACGCCTGACCTATAGCGGCAATCCAGAGACTCGCGGCCATCAAAATCAGTGTGGCGGTTACGAAGTGCCAAAGCGCAAACCAAACCCCCTTATCCACTTCTCTAATCGGAGCATTGAGCATGGGACGATGGTGTTCTCTTCCCCCACCAAAATAGTGGAGCAAAGCGATGACCAATGATGTAACGGAAGCCGCCGCAAACCAAAAATTTTCAGGAAACGTAATGATGTTTGGTATCATTTTATACCTCCAAATATAGCCAGAATAATTATAACTGAGTCGCGGTTAGCTGTGAACTTATTTTCTCACGAGTGCACAGCCTCGGTAGAGAAGAACTTGTGCAAGAGAATTAAGCTACGCCTGAAACCATCTCAATTTCAGATGAAGTTACTCATTTTCAATCAGAATTACAAGAAGTAATTAACTCGCTGATTAGCCTTCACAACAGCTAGAAAACTTCAGACTTCTTCCAAGGCGCCTGCCTGACTTACGAAGGCTTCTTCTGACATTTGAAGGCTGGCGGAGTGAGAGGGATTCGAACCCTCGATACAACTTTTGGGTCGTATAACGGTTTAGCAAACCGCCGCCTTCAGCCTCTCGGCCATCACTCCGTATATCGTTGCCTTAACCCCTCACAGAGAGGCTGAAGGCGAAATTAAAATCAGCAAAAATAAGACTTTATTTTTGCGGGCAGCCTCTCGGCCATCACTCCTTATATCGCAACCTTTACCCTCAAAACCCTTGGAGTAAAACACCCCCCAAAAAAGGGAAAAGCTAACTACAGCACTTTTACACTATTTACAAAATTTTTTTTATCACCAATAAAAGAGCCTTTGGATACAAGGAATGCTCTAGTTTATGAACCTTTTTTTCTAGCTGTTCTAAAGTTTCTCTACTGCCAATAGCAATAGGTTTTTGCAGAATAATTTCGCCTGAATCCATTTCTTGCACCACATAATGCACAGAAACGCCAGTAATTTTTACCCCATAATCAAAGGCTTGCCTTATGGCATCAACCCCCTTAAAGGCTGGCAAAAGGGAGGGGTGAATATTTATAATTCTGCCCTGCCATCTGTTAATAAAACTAGCAGTCAAAAGCCTCATAAAGCCTGCTAAACAAATAATATCCACCCTTTCTTTTTCTAGCTCTAGCGTTAGCTTGGCATCAAATTCTTCTCTAGAAGAAAAATTTTTGTGATTTATACTTATGTTTTTTATCCCCGCCTTCTTTGCCCGCTCTAAGCCATAAGCATCTGGCTTGTTAGAAATAACTAGAACTATTTGGGCTGGATAATTGCTTGCCGCACAGGCATCTATCAAGGCCTGTAGATTAGAGCCAAAGCCAGAAATTAGCACGGCAACCCTTTTTTTTGTTATAGTCTTACTCATTATATACTTTTAATTACACTTGCTCGCAAAAATTTAATTTAATATACTAAAAATAAAAAACTATGGATATCAAAAAAATTCCCATTGGCAAAAATCCACCAGAAGATTTTAATGTAATAATAGAAGTATCTGCCGGCACCAACCCCATAAAGTATGAGTTTGATAAGGATTTGGGCATTATAGCGGTTGATAGATTTTTATTCACCGCCATGTTCTACCCTTGCAACTATGGCTTTATTCCAAATACCCTATCTGGTGATGGCGATCCGGTAGATGTGCTAGTGGTTACGCAATACCCCTTGCAATCTGGCGTTTTAATTAAGTGTCGCCCAGTTGGCGTGCTAATAATGAAGGATGAAAGTGGGCAGGATGAAAAAATCTTAGCCGTTCCCGTGCCAAAATTAACCGCCTTTTATGATAATATAAAAGATTACCAAGATTTCCCCAAAATATTTCTAGACCAAATTGCCCATTTTTTCGCCAGATATAAAGATTTAGAAAAGGGCAAGTTTGTAGAGGTGGTTGGTTGGAGGGATATAGAAACCGCCAAAAAAGCCATTAAAGAAGGTATAAAAAATGCAAAATAATAGTGCGGAATTTTTCGATAAAATTAATGTAGCCGATGTAGATTTGTTGTTGCACCAAATAGAACAACAGTTTGCTGAATTTGAAAATAGCTCTAAAGAAAGCATTTTGTTGCTCCCCATTAGCGAGGTTTATGGCAAAATTCAATCTGCCTGTGAAAAAATTTCTCTTTTGCCAAAGCCAATCGCCAAAAACTATTTTTCTCAAATGGAGAAAATCTGCGAGGATATAAAAAAATATCACCAGTCTATAATAACAGAAAAAAAGCTGGTGGAAGAGGCAATTTCTGGCATTAATAAATCTTTCAATGCAGGCAAGGCCTACTTAAAGAATATGCAAAATACCAATTCATGATAGGGGATATTTTATACACCATAGCCTCCCTAGCCTTTGTAATTGCCCTACTTTACTTTACCGTTTTTCTGCTAAAAAAACTGCAAGATAAACAGGTGTTGCTTAGCAATAAATTCAACAAAAACTCACCCAAACAAAAGATTTCTATTCAGGAAACTAAATATATTGATGGCAAAAACAAGCTGGTATTGGTAAATTGCGAAAACAACTCTTACCTGCTTTTGCTTTCAGATAAGAACTCTTTGGTAATTGATGAAATCCACCATATAAAGAAGGAAGAAAAGAATTAATAACTATATCTTGTGGTTTATTTTTTTTATGGTATGGTTAATGCATAACTAGATTTTAGGTAAAGCTAGTATGAAAAAACCCCTCCCAACCTTTCAAGATTTAATTTTCGATAAACTATCCAACACCCTTGCAAAAGACTATTTTTTCCACCTAGTAGATAAAGAAATTGCTAGAAACTCTAGAATTACAACTGTTTCTTCCCTCCTTTTGTTTGAGTTTGAGCTTGAAAACAGAACCTCAGCGGAACTTTTAAAAGAAGTGTTAATTAAAAAAATAGCCACCGTGCTAAATAAGCAGATTAGAAAATCTGATGAGATTTCATACCTTGGTAATTATGAATTTGCCCTGCTACTGCCAGAAACAGATATGGATGGGGCTTTAGTTCTAGCCAAAAGAATCGAAATGGCAATTTTAGAAGCGGAATTTGAGCTTGATGATGGCGAGTTATTAGAGTTCTCTGCCCATTATGGTATTTCGCTAATTGCCCCAAAATACAAGCAGGATAGAGAAATTCAAGCAAGTGAACTATATATAGAGGCAGATAAGCATAAGTTCTTCGCTAAGTATCTAAATTCCAGCCAAGAGGAGCTTAGCCACAGCCTAATTTTGCATTAGGGAGTTAGAAAACATATCGGCATAAGGCATAATCAAACAAGTGTTTGGGTTTTATCTTTACTGGACTTAGTTAAAGTACCAATAGGAATACTAATGTTTTTAGAAGTCTCTTGTATAACTGTATCAACATCTTCTTTTGTTAAGGCTTTAAATACTGAATATGGTGTTTGATAGTAGTATTCACCAAATTTTTCTCTCCATTTTTTATCAAAAACCATGGCACAAGCTATCACTAATTCTAAATCTGCATTTTTTATTGTTATGGTCTGATTAAATTCTTTCAGTGCTTTACTTGCTGATTTTATAATAACGGCTGAATTATTGTAAAGTTTTTCCTCATTATTTTCTCTCAAGTAATAATCTAAAACACTTTCATTTCTTAATAAAGTAGCCATAAAAGATACAACTACAGCTTCATCGTTTTTATCAGTAGAAGCAAAATTCCGGTTTTCCCAATCTTTTGTTGCAAAGGTCTCAGGGAACAATTCTTTTTCTAAGAGTGTAGATAATTGCTGAACAAAATAATGACCAAACTCATGTCCAGCTAACCAAGCAATTTCATCGTTATTGTTAATATTTACTTCTCGCTTAATTTTAGGATTTTCTCTGTAAAATTCCTCTATAACAAATTCAATAAAATTCATAGGCTGAAAAACAATCAGCCTCCAGCCTAAAGTGCAAAAAAAAAGAATCAAGGGTAAATTACTGATATACACAAGAAAAATACAGGTGTTTTAACGCATTTATAATAAATACTCCCAAAACTTACCCCAAAATCTTACTATACTCCCCAACCCAAGCATCTACAAATTGGTCTATTTCTTTTTTGGTAGTGTATTTGCCGATACTTACACGGATGGCGGATTTTGCCTGAACATCACTATAGCCAAGTGCCTTTAATACATGCGAGGGTTCAATTTTGCCAGATGAGCAGGCAGAGCCACTTGAAACCATAATGCCCTTTAAATCGAAATTAATCAGTAGAGTTTCAGTAGAATTAATTCCCTTCATTATTAGGCAGGTAGTGTTAGGTAACCTTGTTGTATTTTTGGCGACTATAATAGTTTCCGGTGCTTTTTTTGCAATTTCACTCTCCAAATAATTGCGTAAGGTATCTGGCATGGAAAAATTACTCAAGGCTTCCACCGCCTTTAGTAGCGAAAAAATGCCAAGCATATTTTCTGTGCCTGAACGATAGTTTTTTTCTTGCCCACCTCCGGTAATAATGGCATCTAGGTGAATGCCCTTTTTTATCAATAATGCCCCAATTCCCTGCAAAGCACCAAACTTATGGGCAGAAAGGGAAAGCATATCCACATTTAAATCATCAAAATCCACCCTTTTTTTACCCACCATCTGCACTGCATCTGTGTGGAAATAGGCATTGTGTTCAATAGAAAGCTGGGCAATTTCTTTAATTGGTTGAATGGTGCCTATTTCATTATTGGCAAAAATTATTGAAATCAAAACTGGCTTTGGAGCGGTTTGCAAAATTTCTTTTAAGTGTTTTAGGTCTATCACTCCATTAGCATCTACCCTAACTACAAACAAATTTTCAGCTATAATTTGAGCGGTTTTTAAAACGGAGGAATGTTCAGTGGCAGAAATTATAACAGATTTCGCCCTATTGCCTGCATTATCCCTAAAGCCCCTAAGGGCTAGGTTATTAGCCTCTGTAGCAGAGGCGGTGAAAATTACTTCCGCATTGCTAGCCTTCAAGAACTCTTTTAATTTTTGCTTTGTTTGATTAATTAGCTTTTTACCCTCACGCCCATAAAAATGAATTGAAGAGGGGTTAAGAGGTAAAAATTGATGATTTTTTATTGCCCTTAAAATCTCCTTTTCTACTTCCTTTAAAAGGGGCGAGGTGGCATTATAATCAAGATATATCTTCTTGTTTTTCATCTTCGGTTTTTTTGCTAACTCCAACTAAAGCGGGGCGAAGGAGCCTATCTTTAAACTTATATCCGGCTTGAATAATTGCCAAAACTAAACCACTTTTATGCTCTTTTGAAGGAATTTCCGTTAGGGCTTGGTGTAGCTCGTGATTAAAACTTTCGCCAATTTCTGGGTTTATTCGCACCACGCCATATTTAGAAAAAACGCTAGTTAGCTCATCTAGCGTAATTTTTACCCCATCTAGAATTTTTTTGGCAATGTCATTATTGGCAAGTGCCTCTTCCCCCACACTTTTGGTGGCTAAAATCATATGTTCAGAAACAACGGTTAAATCGCTGGCAAAGTTTTGAATAGCGTATTCTCTTGCTGTGGCGTTTTCTTTTAGAGAACGGCTTCTAGTATTTTGCATTTCTGCATTTAGCCTTAGGTTTTTATCCTCTAAATCTTTTAGCTTTTCTTCTGCCTCTTTTAGTTTTATTCCCAAATCTTTAATTTGCTCTAACAGCTTTTCAGGCTCTAGCTCTTCTTCCCTTTGTTTTTTAACCTTTTCGGAAAATGTTTCAGAAGGTTTATTTTCGGTATTTTCGCTCTCTTGCATAGTGTTTTATTTCTTTAGGGTTATTTAGGTGCAAACTAAGTAAAATCAAGGTTATTTTGTATTTGATGCACTTATAATCTCCGCCATAAAATATAGGGAGCCGCAAAAAACTATTTTTTCTGTTTTATCAATTAGGTTTAGTGTTTTTTTATAGTCAGTGGTTTTTTTGGCCTTAATGTTATATTCATTTGCTATTTTTACGAGCATTTCTAAATTTTCATAATCCATTGAGTCCATCGGGCAAAAATAGATGGTTGCGTTGCTTAGTTTAGAAAATGGCTTGATGATTTCTGCTACCTCCTTACCCTGTTTTATACTCATAAAAATGGTGATTTTTTCTTGAAAACCTTGCAAATTTTCTACCAGCTTCTTGGCTCCATCTCTATTATGGCAGCCATCTAGCCAAACTTCTTTCCCTTGAAAAAAAACCTTTTGCATTCTGGCTGGCCAAGTGGCATTTTCTAACCCCTGCTTAATTTTTTCATCTGAAAACTTAAATCCATCTTCCTTTAAATTTTCTATGCAGGCAAGGGCACTACTGGCATTAAAAACCTGATGTTTACCAACAAGCCCTAGCTTATGTTTTGTGGAAAAAAAATCCTTCCCATAAACAAATGGCTTGGCATTTATTTTTGTGGCGTAATTTAATAGAACCTTCAGAGCAGTTTTATATTCCTGTTTGGCTATAATAGCGTGGGTATTTGCCCGCATAATGCAGGCCTTTTCATAAGCGATTTTGCTAATGGTATTGCCAAGCAGTTGCATATGATCAAAAGAAATGGAGGTTATAATGGTGGCGAGTTTTTTTTCTACTACATTAGTAGCATCTAACCTACCACCACAGCCAGTTTCAAGCAGGGTAAAATCAGCCTTGTTTTTGCTAAAAGCATAAAATGCCATAGCGGTAGTGCCTTCAAAAAAGGTAATTGGTAGATTTTCAGCCTTTTTTTCTAGATACTTGGCGTAGCTATTAATTTCTGCGTCTGTGATATTATTGCCACCCAAATAAATTCGCTCATTAAATTCTAACAAATGGGGTGAGGTATAGGCATTTACCTTGTAGTTGTTTGCCTCTAAAATTGCCTTTAGAAAGCTAAGGGTTGAGCCTTTGCCATTGGTTCCAGCAATATGGATAATATTTGGAATATGGTTTTGTGGGTTGCCAATTAGATGCAAAAAATTGGTAATATCTTTTAGATTATAATTAATTTTTTGTTGCTCACCAATTCTTGGCCAAGGCGGTAGAAACATAGGGGCTTGGCTTAGCTTTTACGCAAGTTTTTTGGCCTTAGCCTCAACATCTTCAATGGTTCCAACCATGTAGAAGGCAGATTCTGGAAGGTCATCATACTTACCTTCGCAAATTGCTTTAAAGCCCTTTATCGTATCTGCCAGACCAACTAGCACACCGGGTGAACCAGTAAATACTTCTGCCACATGGAAAGGTTGCGATAAAAAGCGTTGAATTTTTCTAGCACGGGAAACTGTTAGCTTATCTTCCTCTGAAAGCTCATCCATCCCCAAAATGGCGATTATGTCTTGTAGCGATTTATAGGTTTGCAGAATTTTTTGCACTTCCCTTGCCACCTTGTAGTGTTCTTCCCCAACTATTCTTGGGTCTAGAATTCTTGAAGTAGAATCAAGTGGGTCAACCGCTGGATAAATACCAATTTCCGCTATCTGCCTAGATAAAACTGTAGTTGCATCTAGGTGAGCAAATGAAGTGGCAGGCGCTGGGTCTGTTAAATCGTCCGCTGGCACATATACTGCCTGAACCGAGGTAATTGAACCCTTATCAGTTGAAGTAATGCGTTCTTGCATCGCACCCATTTCTGTAGCTAGAGTTGGCTGATAGCCAACCGCTGATGGAATTCTACCAAGTAAGGCTGAAACTTCAGAACCTGCTTGGGTAAAGCGGAAGATATTATCTACGAAAAATAGAACATCTTGCCCCTCTTCATCCCTAAAATATTCGGCTTGCGTTAGCCCAGTTAATGCTACCCTTGCCCTTGCCCCCGGTGGCTCATTCATTTGCCCATAAACAAGGGTTGCTTTAGATTTTGATAGGTCGCTTAAATTAATTACGCCAGATTCCACCATTTCTTTATATAAATCATTACCTTCCCTAGTTCTTTCCCCCACCCCTGCGAATACTGAAAAGCCCCCGTGTGCTTTGGCGATGTTATTGATAAGTTCCATGATAAGCACCGTTTTTCCAACGCCCGCACCGCCAAAAAGCCCAATTTTTCCACCTTTTAAATAGGGGGTAAGAAGGTCAATAACCTTAATTCCAGTAATTAGCTGAACTGATTCCGTTGCCTGTTCCGTTAATTTTGGCGCTGAATTATGAATTGGTGCATATTTTTTTGCATGAATTACCCCCATTTCATCAATTGGGTTGCCAATTACATCTATAATTCTGCCAAGTGTTTCTCTACCAACCGGAACAGAAATTGGCGCGCCTAAATCACGCACCTCTTGCCCACGCACTAGCCCATCAGTTGAATCCATCGCAATGGCACGAACCGTATCTTCCCCAATATGTTGTGATACTTCAAAAATTAGTTTTTTCCCATTATTTTCACATTCAAGAGCGTTTAAAATAGCAGGCAACTGAGTGCCGGGGAATTTAACATCCACCACCGCCGAAATAACCTGTTTTATAAATCCTGTGCTACCAGTATTGATTGTTTTTTTATCTTTGCTCATATTATATTCTAAAATGTGATTAAAAAAATGTGAAGTTGCAGATAGTATATTTTATTTTTAAGGTCAAGTCATTCAACAATTAAAATACTCCTCTTGCTATTTTTTGTGGCACAGAATAGATTTTTTCCAGCACTAATCTTATGGTATGCTCTTGCTAAATAATTTCATTTATAAAAAGTTTGATGTTTCTCAAACCTATTCGTTTAAGGAGCAAGAATTAATAAAAAAAATTGCAAGTTCCGGCAAAA
>JBKCHH010000072.1:0-27846 GCA_046302855.1 Alphaproteobacteria bacterium | reverse complement strand
CCTATTGTGTTTCTAACAGAGTAAATACCATTTCTTATTCCATTTGCAATGCCACCGCCAAAAATACCACGAAAAACAACAGAGCCAAACTTTTGCACAGGTCTTGGAGCAATCTTTTTAAATACATCCCCTACTTTATTTTTGCCTACATCTACCTTATCACCAAAAAATCTTACGGCTGGAGTTCTTCTAACCAGTTCTACATCTTTTTTTAAATCAGATAGTAGATTTCTTATAGAACTTGGGTTTGGCATATTTAAATCGGGTTTTTCCATTGCCGACCCCTTTGCAAAATTTTTTCCATAACCTTCACCTAAACCAGCGTAAGAAATGGCAGATGGGCTAAAGCCAGAAATACCCTCTCTAAAAAAGCCAGACGACACTCTAATACTTAATTCGCGAACCAAATCTGTGGAAGATTTTAATAAAGAGCCAATAATCACCATCTGCAAAATATATAGTAGCATGTGAATAACGGTGCAGTTAACCGAATCCATACAGCTAAGCTCAGAACCATCAGCCCTTGTGCTCATAACACATTTTTTATCTTTAAAAGACACGGTTTTTGGAACAGGAACATCTTGTATTACAGCACTCCAAGGAGGAAAAACAAGTGAACTGGCTGTAGCCATTCCAACAGCAGCTCCTAAGGGGGCAGTGGCTACACCCACAGTTGTTATGGCCACTTGAGCTAAGGGGTTTTTAGCCGTAAAACATACATTGCCAGATAATGGCGCTATGGCCTCACCAGTGCTTAATTTTTTACACTCATCCCCATCAGCTATTAAAATAACATCTTTTCTTGTTAAATCACCTATACATTCCGCCTTCCAGTTATCTATCGATTGACCAATGCTAAAACTGCTGATTAATATTCCAAGCACTATCATAACCGCTAGTGGCTCCATAGCGTAAGAGATAATATTTACCATATACCTTTCAAACACCACCTTGGTTTGCGGTAGTAGAAAAAACAATACGAATACGCAAAAAAATGCTAGTAAAACACTTAGCATTAGCACACCCATTATCAGCCCTACAAAAACGCGCAAGAATGCTTGAAAGGTTACAATCACACCGGTAAACAAAAAAATGAATATTACAGGGGCAACAAATAATCCAAGGGTTGCAAATATTAGGGCCAACATATAATGCCCAAAACTCCATTGGCCATCTATGCCAACAAATTGTCTAAATAGTTGATCAAAGGTGGTAAATATATTGCTATTACTGCAACCAGTGCCATTTGTATTACCTATACAGTAAAAACCCTTCATTACATCGGTAAAAAAGGAATAGACTACTTGGTAAAAGGTATCATGGTTATTAATTAAAACCAAAATAATGGTGAACTTAAATATTTTTTTTATAAATACCTTAAGCTCCATTTTTAATATGCCACTAACATAGCCAATGCCAAAAATAAGCAAAAATACTTGCAAAGCAATATTGGCGAAATCTTTTACATCTGTGCATAATCTACAAGAAAGGGGGAATAGTGAGCCATTAAAAGCCTCTTGCAAATGGCACATACTGGCTCCAAAAAAATTCTGATCCATTTTTAAACAAGTTGCCACATTTACTGGCCCTTTTGTGCCAGTTAATTTTGCATCATATAAATCATTTATTTGCTGCACCCCAAAAATAGGGGCAACTGAACCTTCATTAAAGCTACCATCGGCATTACACACAGCGGCAAGCAAAATATTTGGCAGGAACAAGGTAATAATAAAGGCTAGCAGAAACAAAAATCTATTTTTATTTCTAAAGTTGCTCATTTTTTACTCTAAATGAGTGGTTAAAAATTCCCCCAAAGATAAACTATTTTTACTAGCCTTATCTTGATATTTTTTTACAGCTACAGGGTTGCAAGATAAAATTTCAATGTCATCTTTATTTAAAAAGGGAATATCTGAACTAATTGGGTAGGCATTATCGCCATTTTTTACCACAAACACCCTGTGATTGGTTTTAATTGAGTTAATTTTTTCTAGCTCGGCATCTTCCACCCCAAAAAACCTTTTATAGTTTTCAGAAGCGTTTGGGTTAGCAAAAAACAGCTTGGTTGCCACATCTTTACTTATTTCATATTCTAGCTCGTTATTTATGGCATCATCTACTGTATCGGTTATAAAAATTGCCATGGAATTGCGTTCGGTTAAAAAAGAGAGCCACTCCCCTACCCTTTCTTTAAACTTTGCGTCGTCTATATCTTTCCACACCTCATCTAAAACTATAATGGTGCGGTTTTTTATGAAAGAGCTATCCTTCAAAAAGCTCATTACCACCCTAGATATATCTTGCTTTTCTTTTATCGTGCCTAAATTTATGCCAAAGATTTTTTCTGCAAGCATGGCCTTTTTAAAATTGTCTGGTTCATAATGGTTATTATAGTTATCAGTTATTGCACCATCATTAAACTTTATATATTTGCCACCTAGTGTAGAAATAAATAGTTCAGATGAACCAGTTGCATCAAAATAAATAAGGTTAATATTAAACTTCATAGACTTTAAAAGCAGGTAATTAACTAACAGAGTTTTTCCACTGCCTAACCCACCCACCACAAAGGTATTGCCATTTGCCCCATCATGAAAGTTAAAATAGTATGGCACATTATTTTCGGTTCTGAGTATTACAACCGCCTCGCCCCATTGATTATTTTCTTTTTTGCCAATGGCTACATTGCTTAAAATGGCAAAGCCACCTAGCTTTTCAAAAGTAGTAGGCGAACGACGCCTTAAAAAGGGGAAATTACCCGGAACCGAACCCCAATAACATTCTTCAACAAATAAATCTTCTCTAATCATTACTAATCCTAGATCTTGGAACTTTTTTACTAGGGTAGTAATATCTTCTTCTAGCAATTTTTTATCATCATTTATTACACAAAAGCACATTTGATGCTCGCCAAAATGTAGATTTTTCTTTTCTGCCTCCATAATATCATACAGGCCACTTTTGAAAGCAATTTCATCGGCACCGCTACTGTGCATATATTCATATTTTTGCACAAAGTTATCTTTTACATCTGCCTTTTCGCTAAAATCGAAGGTTTCATAGGCGATAAATTTTATTGGCAGATTAAAAATCTCTTCCAGTTTTTTGGCAGAAATTTCATGATATTCTTTTAGGGTTAAGATGCCCACAAAGTGCCTTTCTTCCTCGCTAAAAAACTCTATGTAATTAAAGCCAATTCTAAATTTATAACTGGCTAATACCTGTGATAGGTCTGTAAATGCTAAGGGGAAGTTATTTTCTTGAAAGTTTACTATCTTAGAAAAAAAGCCAGAAATTAGCGAGTAAAAAACCCCATCATCCAAACTTTTTTTTATGGTTAGAACCTCTGCCCCAAAACGACTTAAGTTTTTTAAGATTGTGTCTGAAATTTCAGTTAGTTCTTGGTTTGCCTTTGCCATTTCGCTAAACCTATTTTCAAACTCATAAGGATAATAAAGGCTAGAAAAAAAACCCTTTAAGCCCTTTTCTTTTACTGTAAACGGCTGAATGGCAATGGTGATATAAACCTCATTCACAAAAATTCTGCTATACTCGAAGTGTTTTATGTTCTTATCCGCTATTTTGCTGGCTATTGCAGAGAGTGGGGTTTGAATGGGTGGCAGGGTAATATCTTTTCTACGCCTTATGGTGTGAATCCAAACCGCCACATTGGCAGATTTTATAGAATCACTTAAGGCTTTTCTTATGTAGAACCTAATGTTTTCAGTTTTTTCATTTTCAATTTTTTCAATATTAAGGCCGGTTAGCTTTATAACCTTTATAAGTTCACCATTTTTGGTGATGACGGTATTTTTATCATAATGGCAGGCAAGAGGGATAAAATCTGCACTATTATATTCTTTTTGATTCTCTTTTGGTTTAGCTACTGCCATTTTTGTTTCTTTATATAAGAACTATTAGCAGAAAAATAATCTATATATCCCTAAATACAAAATAAAAAAAACCTCACTTTTTTAGGGGCGGATTTGTTGAGAAAAAATAACGACCTATTACCCATTTAACCTAACCTTATAGGTTTCTTTGTAATAAAATAGGGCAACTAAAGAAATTACGGCACTAAAGGCAATATATATGGCTAGAATAGTATTATGTCCCGTAGCCTTAACCAGCCAAGTGGCGATAATTGGGGCGGTTCCACCAAAAATGGCGGCACAAACATTGCAGGCTAAAGATACGCCTGTATAGCGTATGCTAGTGGGGAAAATCTCCACCAAAAGGGTTGGAATAACCGCTACATAGAAAGATACCACTATGGCAAACAGCAAAACGCCAAGCAAAGCCATATAAAAGCTGTTTAAGGCAACCAGATAAAATATTGGATAGGCAAAAACAATATAGGCAAGGCTACTTGCTACTAACACTGGCTTTCTACCAATCTTATCACTCAAAATGGCGGAAAAGGGAAGCAGGGCAAGCAGAACGAACATACAAATAGTGTTAATAAGCAAGGCATCTTGAACACTATAGCCTAAAACTTTAGACATAAAGCTATTCATAAAAACCGTAAGCAGATAAAAGGGAATGGTAACCCCCATATAGGCTCCCAGACCAATTAGTAGTTTACCCCTATATTTTTTACTTAAGATGTCTTTTAAGGGTTTTTTAGATAGATGGCCTAGCTCCTTTGCCTCTTTAAAGGTTTCACTTTCATCTAAAAAGGTTCTTATGTATAGCCCAATTATGCCAATAAAAAAGCCAATGATGAATGGGATACGCCAGCCATAGCTTTCAAAATCTGCCTTGCTCATAAGTTCTGCAAAAAGTGAGGCAACACCACTTCCAAGCAAAACGCCAATCATAAGGCTCATAACCGAGGTGCTTCCTGCCAAGCCCCTTTTATTAGCTGGAGAGTGTTCCACTACATAAATTATCGAGCCACTAAATTCGCCACCAATGGCAATGCCCTGCAGTAGGCGAATTATGGTGAGCAAAATTGGCGCCCAGATTCCTATTGTTTCATAAGTGGGCAAAATACCAAGCAGACCTGTTGGAATTGCCATTAATAAAATTGATGAGGTAAGGGATACTTTTCTGCCGTATCTATCGCCAATATAGCCAAATATTATTGCACCCAGTGGACGCATAGCAAAGCCAGCGGCGAATACGCCAAAGGTTGCAATTAAAGAAACAAATGGGTTTGTAGTGGGGAAAAAATGGGAACTTATAAGGGTTGCCAAATGACCATAGAGGGCATAATCATACCACTCCAACCCATTACCTATCATACTTGCTGCTACAACTTTTTTCATTATAAAACTGTTTGCTTTTTAGGAAAACCGTCATTGCGAGCGGAAGCGAAGCAATCCAGTTCATAAGCCATATTTTGGAGTTTTATTTGCTGGATTGCCACGGAGCTTTTTTGAGAAAGCTCCTCGCAATGACTTTATCTATATTTCTATACCACTTTTTTTCAAGTTAATTTAATAAAAATATCCAAAAAAATATCACTACATTCGCATTGAAAAGAATAAAAACAGCCCAACCATAGCTATTAAAATTATTAAAAAGAAAGGCTGTGAGGCCATTTTTTCACGCCCAGCTTGAATTTTTTTTATATCTTTATCAATAAGGGTGGAATATTTCATAATATTGTTATCAAGCATATTGTTAGCGCCCTTACCATAACTACTGCCAGACTTTTTCATTTCATAGATTTGTTTATACCTATCAAGCAAATTACTTCCCCTATTACTGAACATAGAAAGTAAATTTTTGGGTTTAACTTGAGTAACTTCTTGTTGCACACCACCCCCGAACAAACTATCAGATTTTTGTGCAAGATTTTTATTAGCAAAATCAATGTGATATTTGGTTAATCTAAGGTTGTTGTTTATGCTTTGTGAATACAAATATTGGCTACTTCTATTGCCACCATTTAGTATTCCACGCCAATCTGAATTGTGAGTATTATTTAGCATAATATTACCTTATTAATTGTAAAATTATACCACCCCTATATTACAAACTTGCTACATTTTGGGCTACATCTAGCATACGGTTAGAAAAGCCCCATTCGTTATCATACCAGCTGGCAATGCGAAATAAATCAGCCCCCACTTGATAGGTTTCAAGGGAATCCACAATGCTACTTTCCACCCTTTTAATAAAATCGCTAGATACAAGCGGGGCGGTATCAAAAGCTATTATTCCCTTTAAAGAACCTTTTGAGGCTTTAAGTAGAGCGTTATTTACCCCCTCTTTTGAAGTTTTCTCAATCGTGGTAAAAACTAAATCTACCATAGAAACACTGGCAACTGGCACCCTTAGCGAAGTTCCATCTAGCTTGCCTTTAAGTTGTGGCAGAACCACCCCTATAGATTTTGCCGCCCCAGTAGAGGTGGGAACTATATTGCTTCCAGCCGTTCTTGCCCTGCGTAAATCTTTATGTGGATTATCAAGTAAGTTTTGGTCTGCCGTATAGGCGTGGATTGTGGTCATAAAACCATATTTTATACCAAAAGCCTCATCTAACACCTTAAGTATTGGAGCTAAACAATTGGTGGTACAAGAACCCACAGATATAATCTTATCACTCTTTTCTAACCAACCTTCATTCACGCCCATTACTATCATTTTATCGGCATCAGCTACAGGGGCAGAAACTATAACCTGCTTTACGCCACCATGTAGATGCTTAGATGATTTTTCTTTTGAGTTAAAAGCACCTGTGCATTCTAGCACTATTTCTACACCCGCCTTTTCCCAAGCAATTTTTTCAGGCTCTAGCTCTTTAAAGCGATAGAACTTATGTTTGCCAATATGCAAATAACCATCAATTATCTCTACATTTTCTTGTAAAATTCCATAAGTGGAATCATATTTTATTAAATGAATTAGCTCCGCATCGCTACATTTGGCGTTAATGGCGGTTATGGTGAATGGGTCTTTTCGCTCTAAATAAGCCCTTAAAACACACCTGCCAATTCTGCCCATGCCATTAATTCCTAGTTTTTTCATGACTGTTTCTCCAGTTTTATAATGTTTTCTTGGTCAAATAAATTATCTGATTCTTTACTTAGAATTTGAAAACCTTCAATAGGTTCTATTTTTTTAGATTCAACAACTTCTACGCCAAGTGAGTGCAATTTTTTGCTTCTATTTAAAAAAGTAGCGTTAAAACTTGTGGAAAACTTATCAAAATGGGTGAAGGTTGATTTTAAACTTCTAGATAAACTATTGGCATACTGCGAAAGGTTGGCGATGTTGTTTAGCAGTTTTTTCACCTCATCTAAAATAACGGAAACATTTTCGCTTTGCTTGTAATCTCTAATAATCATTTGCGTTTGCATTAGAATGCTGGCTAAACTAGAAGGGCCAACTGGCAAAATATTATTGGCAAATGCCCTATCAAAAAAATTTGCATCTAGTAGCTTTATTTTTTCTAAAATAACATCTGAAGAAATAAACATGGCGGTAAATAGCACCTTTTTCTTTTTTTCTAAAGCCACAGAGCCAGAGTAATCCTTCTCAATTAGCTTATCTAAATGAGCATTTAGGGCTTTTTTTAAAGGCTCGCTATTATCCCTTTCATCATATTCCAAAAAGAACTTAGAAGATTTGGCATCTACCAAAATAGCTTCGTTTTGTGGTAGAAAAATTATCGCATCAGGCCGCAGAGTTTTTGTTTGAGATGCCACCGTATATTGCATTTCGTAATCCACTGTTTTTATTAGCTTAAATGCTTTAAAAAGATTTTCCAAAGTAATTTCTGCCAAAGAGCCACCAGCGATGGGGTCTAGCAGAGAGGTTTTTATCTTATCGACAATTTTGCCGTTTTCTTTAACATTATCATCCAGTGATTTTATTTTGGAGAAAACCTCTTGAATTTTTTTGTTAATTTCTTCACTAGATTTTATTACCACCTCATCATTTCGTTTTTTTATTTCATCATTTTCCCTTTTGTGATCATCAAGCAGTTTGCTAGAAACCCGAATAGCAAGTTCAGAGATTGAATTTTGCGAAAGCTTTAAAAAATCACTTTGTAATTGCTGTTTATTTTCAATAGTTTGTTTTAGGGCAAAGTTTTCCGCCTCTTTAAAAGAAACTGCCTTTTCTAACTCCAAAAGTTTTGCCGATTTTTTTTGCAGGGCTAGAAATAATAGAATGCTAAGGGCAAAAATTATTACGCAAATAGCGGTTAAAAGAATTATCATAAGGTTAAACTATGTAAAAAACTTTTTATTTTTTTAATTAAGCTAGCCTCATCTTTATTTTCTTCAAACAATTTTACTATAGAAGAGCCAACTACTACGCCACCGGCGAAGGTTTTTATTTCTTCAATTTGTGATTTTTCTTTTATGCCAAAGCCAACCACTATTGGTAGGTTAGTTAGCTTTTTTAATTTTAACACTTTAGTTTTAACCTCCTGCAATTCTGGAGCCTTTGTGCCAGTAATCCCCTTTACTGAAACATAATAAACAAAGCCAGTGGCAGATTTTAAAATTAATTTCGCCCTCTCTATGGATGTAGTTGGGGTTATTAGCTTAATAAAATGGAGCTGATATTTTTTTATGAATGGCAATATTTCGCCCTCCTCTTCTAGGGGCAAATCTACTATAATTAAGCCATCTACGCCAATATCCGCTGATTTTTTGCAAAATTCTTCTACTCCATAGTTTAAAATGGGGTTGTAATAGCCCATAAATATAATGGGAGTGGTAGAATTGTTTTTGCGAAAATCCTTGGCTATTTCAAAGGCTTGAGCAATTTTATAACCATTATCTAAAACCCTTTTAGAGGCAAGTTGAATGGTTTTGCCCTCTGCCATTGGGTCTGAAAAGGCAAGCCCTAGCTCTATAACATCCACACCCAGTTCTGGTAGCAAATTAACAATTTTTTTGCTTGTCTGCACACCACCATCTGAAGCCATAAGATAGGCAACAAAACCATAGCCCTTTTCTGCCTTTGCTTTTTTGAAGCTATTTTCAATTCTTTCAAGGATTTTATTCATAGTATGGTTCTACAAATAATTGACGATAAATCAACTAAGAACACCCCATCAATGCTATATAGTATCTTTTGTGTTTTAGAAAGTTTTCGGTGGGGTAAAGGGTGGTTAGGTTTTGCGAGAAGATTTTTTCCTCTATCTCAATTTCTTTTTTAGTTTCGTTATTAAAAATTTTTTTCCTTTGGAAAATTGAAACCTTGGCTGTGCTTTGGCTATCTTTATTGTTGCAAGAATTTAGCTCTATAGTTAAATCATCTATTTTTGCCTTTTCGTTTAAAGAAACTTTAAATTCGTATTTGCTACCATATATCTTATCCACCGCCACTAGCTTAGCCTGCAAGCCTTCCGCCTTGGTGAGATAAGGAAACAAAAGCACCGCCAAAAAACCAATAAACAAAAAATTGCTATTTTTTGCCATCACCTTTCTTCTTATCGTCTGTAGAAGTGTCTTTATTAAAAATATATTTGCCAAGCAGAGTTTCAAAATTTACTGAAGATTGAGTATATTCAATTCTATCGCCATTTTTTAAGGTTTCTTCCGCACCACCGGGTGAAATTGAAAGGTATTTTCCACCAATTAAGCCAGAGCTAGCTATCATAGCAGAAGAATCGGCGGGTAGTTTAATTTCATCATTTAAAGTTAGTTCTGCCTTGGCTTGAAAGGTTTTGGGGTCAATGGCAAGTTTACTAACCAAGCCCACCTTAATGCCACCAATCATAACATCGCTACCCTGCACCAGCCCTTCTACACTTTGGAAAGAGGCAACCAGTTTATAACCATTAGATTCAGAAGTATCGCCCTGTCTATAGGCTTCCCTAAACAATAAGATGGCACCAATTAAAACCAAGCCACCAACTATAGTTTCAATTGCATTTTTATTGGTAAACAAAGCCATTTAAGAAATATTTAACTGTTGTTTTATTCTGTTTAATTTACCTTTTATTGAAGCATCAAATAAATAAGAATCAAACTGAATTTTTACGCCACCAATTAAATCTGGATTAATGGTTTTGGTAATAACCAGTTCCTTATTAAGATAGCTGGATAAGGTTTTGTTAAGCTCCTCTTCATCCTTTTTGCTAAGCTCATTGGTAGATTCAATTAACACCTCTTTTTTATTAGCTAAATCTTGAAGCAAAAGTTTAAAATCAGCAAATATTAAATTTATTAAATCAAACCGCCTATCTTCTGAAAGAAGAAGCAGAAAATTGCGGGTATTTTCTTGAAATTTTAACTCTTCTGCAATGGCGTTGCTGGCAGATTTTAAATCTTCAATTTCAGTTACCTTATTATAGAAGAAGGTTTTTAGCCTATCATTTTCTTTTAGTAAATTTACAAAACTTTCTAAGTTATGTTCCACCAAAACCTTTTCCTCAAAAGACTTTGAAATGGAAAATAACGCGATGGCAAACCTTTTCGCAATACGATTTCTTATAACCTGCTTATTCTTAGACATAAAAAAACCCTAAAAAACTATTTGATAAATATTATTTATTAATTAATAACAAGTCAATCTATGAAATGATTAATTTTTTAAATAATGCATAATCCCTTAGAACAGTTTCAAATTAATAGAATTGGTGAACCAATTACCCTTTTTGGCTTTGATGTTAGCTTTAGCAACTCTGCCCTATTTATGGTGATTGCGGTTTTATCTTCCATTTCGCTATTTTTGCTGGGTTCTAGAAAAAGAGAAATTGTGCCGGGTAGATTTCAATCTATTGTAGAAATGGCTTATCTTTTTGGGGCTAATTTGGTAAAAGAAAATGTGGGAAGTGAAGGCAGAAAATACTTTCCCCTAATTTTTTCGCTATTTATTTTTATTTTGTTTTGTAATCTTTTGGGAATGTTTCCCTACAGTTTTACCGCCACTAGCCATATTATAGTTACCTTTGCACTGGCTCTTATGATATTTATTACCACTACTACTATTGGCTTTGTGAAGCACGGCAGGCATTATTTCCACCTTCTTTTACCAAGCGGAATTCCAGGTTGGTTGGCACCAGTGATTGTATTAATTGAGCTGGTTTCTTATTTTATTCGCCCAATTTCATTATCTATAAGGTTGGCGGCTAATATGTTAGCAGGGCATATTATCTTAAAAGTAATAGCTGGCTTTATTGTTGGCATGGGGGCTTTTGGAATTATTCCCTTTGGCTTTTTATTTTTAATGACTGGTTTTGAAATTTTTATTGCCTTTTTACATGCATATATTTTCACTTTATTGTCTTGCATTTATTTAAACGATGCCGTAAACATGCACTGATTTTTTTAACCATAACCGCAAATAAAAAGGAGTAATAACAATGGAATTAGAATCTTTAAAATATATTGGTGTTGGGCTTTGTGCCTTAGGAATGCTTGGCTCTGCTATTGGTGTGGGCAATGTATTTTCTGCTATGATAAATGGTGTTTCAAGAAACCCTTCAACAGAAGGAAAGCTTAGAACTTACGCTTTCATAGGCGGTGCCTTAGCTGAAATTATGGGAATTTTAGCCTTCGTTGGAATGATACTATTATTGTTTGTAGTGAAGTAAGCATTTAATTCACTTGTAAAATGCCTCAGTTAGATTTTTCAACCTTTCCGCAACAACTATTCTGGCTATTTATTACCTTCTCCATTTTGTATGTTACAATGGCGAAGGTAATATTGCCTAGAATTGCTGACATCTTATCAAAAAGGGCAGAGCTTACGCAAGGCTACCGCGATAAGGCAGAGGATATGGGTAGGGAAACAGATGAGCTTAGAAAAAAGTATGAAAATCTGCTTAATGATGTTCGCTTAAAAGCAAAAGGCAAAATAGATAAGGCTAAGGAATCTGCCTACAAGTATCATTACGAAAAAAGCAAAGAAATTAGCGAAGAAATGCAAAAAAGACTGGATAAATCTATTTCTGCCCTTAATGTAGAGTTAGAAAAGGAAAGAAAAGAAATCCCAGACACTGCTGAAAAATTAGCTGGGCAAATTAAATCAACAATTTTAGATAATAATAGGTAGTTATTATGGCAATAGAAAATTTAGCAGTAGAACCATTTTATTTAACCCAAGAATTTTTTGTAGGCTTCGCCTTCGTTTTATTCGTGGCAGCTGTTTATAAGCCAGTGGCTAAGTTGGTTATAGGTAAACTAGATGGCAGGGCAAAGGAAATTGAAAAGAATTTAGAAGATTCCGCAAGGCTTAAAGAAATAGCCCAGGAGCTTTTAGCCTCTTATGAAAAAAAATATAGTGAGTTTGAAAAGGAATCGCAACTTATTATTGCTGAGGCGGAAAAAGAGGCCAACCGCATAATAGACACAATGGAAGTAGAGGTGAAAAAAGAGGTTGAGAAAAAAATGCTTATTGCCGATGAAAAAATTCGTCAATATCAATTAAAGGCAATTACCGATATAAACCTTGCCTTATCTGAACTTGCCGTAAAAAAGGCAGAAGATATGCTTGTGCAAGAACTTAAAGATGTGGGCAAAAAAAACAACATCCTTGTTAATTCCGTAGCCCAAGTTAAGAAAAAGCTTCATTAGGAACTTTCTTTACTTAAGTTCAAACCCTGCCCGCTGTTTATTTGAGAATAAAAGAACAAAACCTACTTATTTTAATTTGACATTACAGAAACTTTCACTATTTTGCACCTCATTTTATAAAAATATATCACATAAATATGAATACTTTAACGGTAAAAAATTTTGTTGACGGAGTAAAGACTGAGGCTAAAAAAGTCTCTTGGCCTACTAGAAAAGAGGTTGTTGCCTCTTCTGGCATAGTGCTGGTTTTAGTTTTAGTTGCCTCTTTATTTT
The DNA here is from genome assembly GCA_046302855.1 of Alphaproteobacteria bacterium. Taxonomy (GTDB): domain Bacteria; phylum Pseudomonadota; class Alphaproteobacteria; order Rickettsiales; family UBA8987; genus JBKCHH01. The sequence goes on along the minus strand of JBKCHH010000072.1, from coordinate 15,085 downwards.
TTGTTACTATAGATTGGGCTATGTTTGCGTTAATAAGATTAATTTTAGGAATATAACTTTAAAATCAAAATAAGATGTCAGCTAAATGGTATATTTTACATATTTTCTCTGGGCAGGAAAAATCTGTTGTTAAGCAAATTCAAGAAAAACTTGAAAAAAAAGGGCTATCTTCAAGGCTAGAGGATGTATATGTTCCACTAGAAAATGTTGTAGAGGTTAGGCGTGGCGTAAAAACTGAAACAAAAAAATCTCTTTTACCTGGTTATATTCTAGTAAAGGTAGATTTAAATGATGATGTGTGGCAGGTAATTCGCTCTATAGATAAGGTGGGTGGCTTTTTAGGTGGCAAAAAAAGTAAGCCGTTACCATTGCTGCAAAAAGAAGTTGATAAGATTTTCAAACAGGTTGAAGAAGGCTCTAAGGCTCTCGGCAACAAAATTGAATTTAACATTGGCGAAGAGGTTAGAATTACAGAGGGGCCATTTGAATCTTTCGTTGGCGTAGTAGAAGAAATTGAAGAGGCAAAAAGCATGTTAAAGGTTTCAGTCTCTATCTTTGGCAGGGCAACCCCTGTTGAGCTTAACTTTTCACAAGTGGAAAAAACAACTAACTAATAATTATATATGAGTACTGTAGCAAAACCAAAAAAAGAAGTAGTAAAGCTAATAAAACTGCAAATTCAGGCAGGTAAAGCAAACCCAGCACCTCCAGTTGGTCCAGCCTTGGGTCAAGCAGGCGTAAATATTATGGAGTTCTGCAAACAGTTTAATGATAAAACGAAGGATAAAAAAGGCCCACTTCCTGTAATTATCCAAGTTTATAAAGATAAATCTTTTGATTTTAAAACCAAATTACCGCCAGTTTCTTACCTTATAAAAGAATCTATTGGGCTTGCTTCTGGTTCAAAAACACCAGGCTTGCAGAAGGCTGGAAAAATTAGTCTTGCACAAATTAAAAAAATTGCTGAAACCAAAATGCAAGATTTGAATGCCGTTTCTATAGAAGGGGCAATGAATATGATAAAAGGTTCAGCAAGATCAATGGGATTGGAGGTTACAGAGTAATATGACAGAAGCTAAAAAAACAAAAACAGAAAAAGAAGTAAAAAAGGTAAAGAAAAACGCAAATTCTGCACCAAAAGCAACTGGCAAGAAAACAGGAGACAGAGCTAAAAGGGCTGGTAAGCCAAGCGGTGTTTCTAAAAGAGTTTTTGCCTTTAAACAAAAGGTTGAAAACAAGCCATATTCGGTAGAAAAGGCAATAGATTTGCTAAAGGAAGTTTCTAAAACCAAGTTTAAAGAAACTCTAGAGGTAATATTTAACCTAAATGTTGATACTGCAAAGTCTGATCAGCAAATTAGAGCCTCAATTAACTTACCAGCTGGCACTGGCAAAAAAATAATACTGGTTGCCTTTGTTCCTGAAGAAAAAAGGGATTTGGCAAAAAAAGCAGGGGCAGATTTAATTGCGGATGAAGCTGTGTTTGAAGACATAAAAAAAGGTATTATTAACTTCGATAAAACCTTCGCCACACCTTCTTTTATGCCAAAACTAGGGCAACTTGCTAAAATTTTAGGTCCAAAAGGTTTAATGCCTAACCCAAAATTAGGTTCAGTTTCAGAAAATATTGAAGAATCTATAAAAACAATTAAGGCTGGGCAAGTGGAAGTTAGAGCCGATAAGCAGGGAATTGTTCACGCTGGTTTTGGAAAAATTGATTTTGAAACAAAAAAACTTGTTGATAATTTCGAAAAAATCTATAACTACATCTCCTCCAATCGTCCAAAAGATGTAAAGGGAAAGTTTATTAAATCCGTGTATATAAGCTCTACAATGGGTCCAGCCCTTTTAATTGAAGAAAGAAAGGCTGAAAAACAAGTAGCTTAAAAAAAAGTAATTATGAATAGAGAGCAAAAAAAACAAGAAGTGGAACAGCTAAAATCTGTATTTGCAGATTCAGCTACCATTGTGGTGTGCCATTATCACGGGCTTACAGTTGCACAAATTGAAGATTTTCGCAAAAAAGCAAGGCAGAATAATGTTTTTGTTAAGGTTGCAAAAAATACCCTTATAAAAAATGCAGCTAATGATACAAAGTTTTCTAACATAACCGAATACTTTAAGGGTCCAGTTGCTCTTGTCTATTCTAGCGATGCAGTTTCACCAGCAAAGGTTGTGGCTGAATTTTCTAAAGAATTTGAAAAATTAAAAATTATTGGCGGTTCCTTCGCAGGCGATAAAATAAGCGAAGAACAGGTTGGAATTCTTGCCAAAACGCCATCTCTAGATGAATCTAGATCTAAACTATTAGGGCTATTGCAAGCACCGGCTTCGAAACTTGCTAGCATCATCGGAACACCTGCTAGAAACCTAGCCAGTGTAATTGATCAAAAGTCAAAACAAACCAATTAACCAAACCTTAACCATAAACTAAAAGGAGTATAAAATGACCGCCAATCTTGAAAAAATCGTAACCGACCTATCTGCCCTTAGCATTATTCAGGCTTCAGAGCTTGTAAAAATGCTAGAAGAAAAATGGGGTGTAACTGCTGCCGCTCCAGTTGCTGTAGCTGGCGCTGGTGTAGCTGCCGCTGCTGTTGAAGAAAAAACAGAGTTCAATGTAATATTGAAAGATGTGGGTCCAAACAAAATCAACATCATTAAAGAAGTTCGTCAAATTACCAACCTAGGCTTAGCAGAAGCTAAAACCTTAGTTGAATCTGCTCCTAAAGCTATTAAAGAAGGAGTTAAAAAAGACGAAGCTGATAAAATTAAAGCTGCCATTGAAGCTCAAGGTGGTAAAGTGGAGCTTAAATAGTTCTATTTTTAAAGATAGTTGCACTGGTTATTTTTTAAAAATTCTGGTGCAATTATCAAACCGTAGAATTTAATTTAAGTTTTTTACAAATTTAAGTTGCATTTAGCAAAAATGTTTCTACAGAGAGTGTCCAGCTAAAATATTATAAGATTATAAAACTTTAACCTAAAAGTTCAAATTATAATGCATTCATTCGCTTCCGCCAAAAGAATAAGAAGAAACTTCGGTAAATTACAATCAGATAATGTAATTAAATTACCCAACCTAATAGAGGTGCAAAAAAATTCTTATCAGCAGTTTATTAATGTTGATTTAGATTCCACTTCTAAAAAAATTGCCCCATGTGGCTTAACTAATGTTTTTAATCAGGTTTTTCCAATAGAAGACCAAAATAAAACCATCACTATAGAATTTGTTGAATGTGAATTTGATCACCCAAAATATGAAGTAACTGAATGTATCCAAAGGGGCGTAACCTACTCTATAGGTCTTAGAGTAAAGCTAAGGCTAATTATTTGGGATGTGGATCAAGAGGCTGGCAAAAGAGAAATTAAAAGCATTAAGGAGCAGTTTACCTATTTCGCCGATGTTCCAATGATGACCAATAACGGAACCTTTGTTATTAACGGGGCTGAAAGGGTTATAGTTTCGCAAATGCACCGCTCACCTGGTATTTTTGTAGATGTGGATAAGGCAGTGGCAGGTTCTAACCTAACTGTATTTACCGCTAGAATTATTCCTTACCGGGGTTCTTGGCTAGATTTTGAATTTGATTCAAAAGACTTTTTATACTTCCGTATTGATAGAAAAAGAAAAATTTATGTTTCTTCATTATTTTATGCCCTTGGCTACAAAAAGAAAGATTTGCTAACTGAATTCTATCAAGTAGTTGATTTGAAAAAAGAAGGCAAAGGAAAATCCACTAACTGGACCCTACCTTTTAACCCTGATAATTTCTTAAATCGTGTTCTTGAATTCGATTTAGTAGATGCAAAAGATGAAAATTTAATTGCCAAAAAAGGCGAAAAATTAACTAGAAAATCTATTAAAGATAATGCTGATTTAAAGCATTTTATTGCTCCAGAAGAAATTTTAATTAACACTTACCTAGCAGATGATGTTATTGAACAATCAACTGGGGAGGTTCTATTTAAAGCGGGTGAGCATGTTGAGCTTGCAAAATTAAAATCAATAGAGGCACTGGGCATTAAAAACTTAAAAGTTATTAGCCCCTTCCAAAAAAATGGGTTCTATTTGCTAAACACAATGCTAGCAGATAAAAATGAAACTCAGTTGGAAGCCCTATCTGAAATCTACCGTGTTCTTCGCCCTGGTGAGCCACCAACCGAAGAGGTTGCAAGGGAACTATTCAATACCCTATTTTTCAAACCAGAAAGATATGACCTATCTAGAATTGGTAGAATGAAAATCAATAAGGGTTTTGGCTTAAAAATCCCTGATGAAATAATGACCCTTACTAACGAAGATATTAACGCTACCGTTCGCAAAATTATTAATGTGCGTGATGGGTTTGAAGAGGTGGATGATATAGATCACCTTGGCAATCGTCGTGTTCGTTCAGTGGGTGAGCTGGTTGAAAATGAAGTGTTAGTTGGGCTAGTAAAAATAGAAAAAAATATTCTAGAGAGAGTTACCACGCTTGATTTAGATACAATAATGCCAAATGACATTATTAACTCTAAGCCTTTATCTACTGTATTAAAAGACTTCTTCCAATCTTCGCAGTTATCACAGTTTATGGATCAAACCAATCCATTATCTGAAGTAACGCACAAAAGAAGAGTATCTGCTTTAGGGCCTGGTGGTCTTTCTCGCGATAGAGCTGGCTTTGAAGTAAGGGATGTGCATCCAACCCACTATGGCAGAATTTGTCCAATAGAAACGCCAGAGGGTCAAAATATTGGTCTTATAAATTCGCTTAGCTCTTATGCTACTATTAACGATTACGGTTTTATAGAATCACCTTACAGAAAGGTAGTAAATGCAAAAGTTACTGATGAGGTAATTTATTTTTCTGCCATTGATGAGGGTAAATATACAATCGCACAATCAGACGCCAACATTAACGCCAAGGGTGAATTTGTTGATAGCCTTGTTTCTTGCCGTAAAGGTGGAGATTTTATTATGGCATCCCCAAATGAAATTGATTTAGCGGATGTTTCACCAAAACAGATTGTATCTGTTGCCGCCTCACTAATTCCATTTTTAGAAAATGATGATGCAAACCGTGCTTTGATGGGTTCTAACATGATGCGTCAGGCTGTTCCACTAATTAATTCTGAAGCTCCATTAATTGGAACTGGTATGGAATCTATTGTGGCTATTGATTCTGGCTCAACCGTTATTGCAAAAAGACCAGGTTATGTTGAACAGGTTGATGGTAACCGCGTAGTTATTTCTATTCAAGAAAAGGGTGATGATATTGCAAAAGGAGTGGATATTTATAACCTGCGTAAGTTCCAAAGAACTAACCAGAACACCTGCATTAACCAAAAGCCAATCGTTAAAAAGGGTGATTATGTGGTGGCGGGCGATATTATTGCCGATGGTCAATCCACCGATTTGGGCGAACTGGCATTGGGAAGAAACCTGCTTGTTGCCTTCATGCCTTGGAATGGATACAATTTTGAAGATTCGATTTTACTTTCTGAAAGAATAGTTAGGGACGATGTTTTCACCTCCATCCACATTAAAGAATTTGAAGTGGTTGCAAGGGATACCAAACTAGGTGCAGAAGAAATTACCCGTGATATTCCAGGTGTAAGCGAAGAACAGCTTGCCCACCTAGATGAAACTGGTATTGCCCATATTGGTGCTGAAATTAAGGCTGGCGATATTCTAGTTGGCAAGGTTACGCCAAAAAGTGAATCTCCAATGACGCCAGAAGAAAAACTTCTTCGTGCCATCTTTGGTGAAAAATCTGCCGATGTAAGGGATACTTCTTTAAGAATGAGCCCTGGTATTTCTGGCACTGTGGTTGAGGTTCGTGTATTTTCAAGAAGAGGAATAGAAAAGGACGAAAGGGCTATTGCTATAGAAATGGCAGAAATTGATAAGCTAAAGAAAGATAAAAATGATGAAGTAAAAATTTTAACTTCGCATTTATTTAAGCAAATCAAAGAGTTAGTAACTGGGCAAGAGCTTAGAAAAGCAGTTGGTTCTTTGAAAAAAGGGCAAAAGCTAACTAAAAATGATGTTGCCTCGCTTAATAATCAACAGGTTATAGATTTAACTGTAGTTGATAATAAGGTGATGGATAGAATTGCTGACATCAAACAAGACTATGAAAACATTAATAAAAAGGCAGAAGAAAGACTAAGGTTAAAAATTGAAAAGGTGCAAAGTGGTGATGATCTGCAACCAGGCGTTCTAAAAATGGTAAAAATTTTCGTTGCCATCAAAAGAAAGCTACAACCTGGTGATAAAATGGCGGGTAGGCATGGCAATAAAGGTGTAATTTCTAAAATTGCTCCAATGGAAGATATGCCACATTTAGAAGATGGCAGAGTAGTTGATATTGTTCTAAATTCGCTTGGCGTTCCCTCTAGGATGAATGTAGGGCAGATTTTAGAAACCCATCTAGGCTGGGCATCTTACGAAATTGGTCATCAAATTAAGAACCTGCTTGAAGATATTAGCAAAAAATCTGGCACTGCTAAGTTAAGAGAAAAGCTGGTTGAAGTGTATCCAAATGTTGTTGATAGGGATGAAGTAAAATCTATGAGCGACGAACAGCTTTTAGAATTGGCGGAAAACCTTAAAAAAGGTGTTCCATTTGCTACTCCAGTGTTTGATGGGGCGAATTTGGAAGAGATTGAAAAAATGATCTCTTACTCTGGCCAAAATAAATCTGGGCAGGTTACGCTAATAGATGGCAGAACTGGTGAAAAGTTTGAAAGGCCAGTAACGGTTGGAATCATCTATATGCTAAAACTGCATCACTTGGTGGATGAAAAAATTCACGCTCGTTCAATTGGACCTTACAGCCTTGTTACTCAACAACCGCTTGGTGGTAAATCGCACCATGGTGGTCAACGCTTTGGCGAGATGGAATGTTGGGCACTAGAGGCTTATGGTGCGGCTTATAATCTGCAAGAACTTCTAACTGTAAAATCAGATGATGTGGTTGGAAGAAATGAGGTTTATAAATCCATTATTAAGGGTGAAAATACCTTTAATATGGGAATGCCAGAATCTTTCAATGTAATGGTGAAGGAGCTTCGCTCTTTATGTTTAAACATAGAACTTCGCCAGTTTGAAGAAAATATTGAAAAAAATTAATTAACTTTAACCCCCACAACTCTTATGGATAAAAAAGTTCTATCTCTTTTTAACCAAAGTCAACAGGCGCAAGATTTTGATTTTATTAAAATTTCTTTGGCAAGCCCAGAGAAGGTAAAATCTTGGTCATTTGGTGAGGTAAAAAAGCCAGAAACTATCAACTATAGAACCTTTAAACCTGAAAGAGACGGTCTATTCTGTGCTAGAATTTTTGGTCCAATTAAAGATTATGAATGTTTGTGCGGTAAATATAAAAGAATTAAATACCGTGGCATTGTTTGTGAAAAATGTGGCGTAGAAGTAACCACCGCAAAGGTTCGTAGAGAAAGAATGGGTCATATAGACTTGGCTTCACCTATAGTTCACATTTGGTTTTTAAAAATCCTTCCTTCGAAAATAGGAACATTGCTAGATATTCAAGTAAAAAGGCTTGAGAAGGTTTTATACTTTGAAAGTTATATTGTAACTGAACCTGGCTTAACTCCATTTGAAGCTGGGCAAATTCTAAGCGAAGAAGATTATTACAATGCTAAAGAAGAATACGGTGATGATAGCTTTACCGCTCTAATTGGGGCTGAAGCTATTAAAGAGCTTCTAAAAAAAGTAAACCTTGTAGAGGAAAAAGAGCTTTTAAAAGCAGAACTAAAAAGCACAAATTCTGAATTAAAACGCAAAAAAATTATCAAACGCCTAAAAATTATCAATAGCTTTATTGATTCTGGCAATAAGCCAGAACATATGGTGTTAGATGTTTTGCCAGTTATTCCGCCAGAACTTCGCCCACTTGTTCCACTAGATGGTGGCAGGTTTGCAACTTCTGATTTAAACGATTTATACAGAAGGGTAATAAACCGTAATAACCGCTTAAGAAGGCTAATTACTCTTAACGCCCCAGATATAATTATCCGCAACGAAAAAAGAATGTTGCAGGAATCGGTAGATGCCCTGTTCGATAACGGCAGAAGGGGTCGCGTAATAAAAGATGCTAACAAACGCCCATTTAAATCTCTAAGCGATATGCTTAAAGGTAAACAGGGAAGATTCCGCCAAAACCTACTTGGCAAAAGGGTGGATTACTCTGGCCGTTCAGTAGTAACCGTGGGTCCTGAATTAAAACTGCATCAATGTGGCTTGCCAAAAGAAATGGCTCTAGAGCTTTTCAAACCTTTTATTTACGGCAAGCTAGAAATGTATGGTTTTGCTAATACCATTAAGGTAGCCAAAAAGATGGTTGAAACAAAAAGACCAGAAGTGTGGGATATTTTGGATGAGGTTATAATGGAACATCCAGTTCTTTTAAACCGTGCTCCAACCTTGCACAGACTTGGTATTCAGGCTTTTGAACCCTTGCTAATTGAAGGCAAGGCAATTCGCTTGCATCCCCTTGTTTGTTCTGCCTTTAACGCAGATTTCGATGGTGACCAAATGGCCGTGCATGTACCACTTTCCTTAGAAAGCCAAATTGAGGCTAGAACCTTGATGATGTCCACTAACAACATTCTTTCTCCTGCTTCAGGCAAGCCAGTTATTGTGCCATCACAAGATATAGTTTTGGGTTTGTATTACCTATCACTTATTTTTGATGGTGAAAAGGGCGAGGGCATGGTGTTTGGTAAAATAGGTGAAATAGAACATGCTATTGAATCAAAATCTGTAACTTTACATTCCAAAATTAAGTATCGCTATTACGATACCGATTCTGAAGGTAGAGAAATTGTAGAAATTGTAGATACAACACCTGGCAGAGCATTAATCTCAGAGCTTTTACCAAAAGGTTTTAATGTAAAGTTTGAAATTATTAATAAAATCCTTACTAAAAAAGAAATTTCAAATGTGCTAGAAAAAATCTACACAGTTTGTGGGCCAAAAAATACGGTAATTTTTGCCGATAAGTCTATGGCTCTTGGCTTTAAGCACGCTTGTAAAGCTGGCATTTCTTTTGGTAAAGATGATATTATCGTTCCAGAAAGCAAGCAAAAGCATATTTCTGAAACCTTAAAAGAGGTGGAGAAATTTGAAAAGCAATATTCTGAAGGGCTAATTACCCGTAAAGAAAAATATAACAAGGTGGTGGATTCTTGGTCGCACTGTACCGATAGGGTTACTAACGACATGATGCGTTATATGAAGGGTGAAGTTCAAGTGGGCGAAAAGAAAAAAGGTCAGCTTGGCGTAAACTCTATCTATATGATGGCAGATAGTGGTGCTAGGGGTTCAGTAACGCAAATTAAGCAGCTAGCTGCTATGCGTGGGCTAATGGCAAAACCAAGTGGTGAAATTATCGAAACGCCAATTATCTCTAACTTTAAAGAAGGGCTAAATGTGCTTGAATACTTTAACTCTAGCCATGGCGCTAGAAAAGGTTTGGCAGATACGGCTCTAAAAACTGCTAACTCTGGCTATCTAACTAGAAGGCTGGTGGATGTGGCTCAAGATGCCTTTATTACTAATGATGACTGCGGAACTAAAAACGGTATTCTAGTTCGCTCTGAATTTGATGGGGCAGATTTAATTGAATCCCTTGCTCAAAAAATTGAAGGCAGATGCACTGTGGCTGATATTATTAATCCAGAAAATAATAAGGTAATAGTAAAGTCTGGTGAAATGATTACCCACAAACATATCCGCGATATTGAACTAGCCAATATCGAAGAGGTGAAAATTAGATCTGTTACTACCTGCGAAAATGATTTCGGCATCTGCGTAAAATGCTATGGTAAAGACCTATCTTCTGGCTACATTGTAAATGTGGGCGAAGCGGTTGGCATTATTGCGGCTCAATCAATTGGGGAACCGGGAACTCAGCTTACAATGAGAACCTTCCACATTGGTGGTGCAGCAACTGGTAGCAAAGAAAAATCTGCTGTTGAGGCTTCTCACAACGGAAATTTAGAAATTGTAAACGGCAACCTTCTAAAAAATAAAGAAGGTAGGTTTGTGGTAATTTCTAGAAACTGCGAAGTTAAGGTGGTGGATAAAAAAGGCAGAGAACTTTCAAAATCTAAAGTGCCATTTGGTGCTAACATTCTAGTAGCAGATGGTGCTAGCGTAAAAGCTGGGCAACAGATTGCAGAGTGGGATCCCTACACCATTCCAGTAATTACCGAAAAATCTGGTCAAGTGGTTTATAAAGACCTAATCGAGGGGCTTTCTGTTTCTAAAAAAATTAATGAGCAAACGGGGCTTGTTTCAACCGTAGTTATCGACTGGAAGCAAAACAAAAAGAAACTAGATTTAAAACCACGCATCACCTTAAAAGATAAAAAAGGTGAAGCAGTAGTTTCTGATAACAAACTTGAGGCTAGATACTTTCTACCAGCTGGCTCTGTGCTAATTGTAGATGAAGATCAATCGGTTGAGGCGGGTGATATTTTGGCTAGAATTCCAAAAGAATCTAGCAAAAACAAAGATATTACTGGTGGCTTACCAAGGGTTGCTGATCTATTTGAAGCAAGAAAACCAAAAGATGTGGCTATTTTAGCTGATTTTGATGGGGTAATAGAATTTGGTAAAGACTTTAAAAACAAAACCAGACTAGTTCTAAAACCTAAAAAAGAAGGGGTTGAGCCAGTAGAATATGTTATTCCAAAGGGCAAAACCGTTATTGTAAACGAAGGGGATTTTGTTTCCAAAGGTGATATTCTAATGGAAGGCAACCCAGCTCCTCACGATATTTTACGCATTTTAGGCGTAGAGGCATTAACCCACTACTTAACCAGCGAAGTGCAGGCGGTTTATAGGCTTCAAGGTGTTTCACTAAATAACAAGCATATTGAAATAATTATCCGTCAAATGCTGAAAAAAGTTGAAATTACTGAACCTGGTGAAACCACCTTCCTACAAGGTGAACAGGTGGATAGGGATGATTTAGTTAAAGAAAACCATCGTGCTATAAAGGAAAATATGAAGCCTGCCAACGCTTCCCCAGTTTTACAGGGGATTACTAAGGCATCACTTCAAACCAAATCCTTTATTTCATCAGCCTCTTTCCAAGAAACCACTAGAGTGCTTTCTGAAGCTGCCCTTGCCGGAGCGGAAGATTATCTAACTGGCTTAAAAGAAAATGTGATTGTGGGCAGGTTAATTCCAGTTGGAACCGGCGCTTACCTTCGCAAGGTGAAAAAAGAAGCCAAGCTACGCGATGAATCTATTCTTGCCAGACAGCAAAAAGAGCTAGAGGAAGAGGAAAGAGAAATCAATAAGGTTGAAAAGCAAGTTGCTTAAGTAGTTTTTGCTATTTTTGCCGTCATTTCTGCCTCCAACCATCATTGGCGAGCGAGGCTGAAAGTTGATTAGACAATCCAAACTGGCTCCCACCGTCATTGCTATTGAAGAGAAAAGCAATCTAAACTGGCTCCCATCGTCATTGCGAGCCATTTTTGGCGAAGCAATCCACAAAAATGGTTTTTCTTGAACAAATAGCTAATGCCCAAGCTCTGCCTTGTTTATGGATTGCTTCTTCGCTAAAGCTCATCGCAATGACTTTTATCTCATAACAAAACCGGTTTTTTTGGGGCAATATATTAAAATTTGGTTAAAAGCCACAATTTTTCTTAAGTGAAATCAATATTTTATATTGACAACTCTCTCTCTACTAAACTGCGGTTGCCTACATTTTTAACGTTCTCATGGAACCAACAAAGTCAACTGCCGAGGAACCAAAAAAGTCAGTTGCCGACCTGATCTCCATGATTAGGGTGGCAATCAAGGCTGATGGTTTGAGCCGCAAGGATTTTATGGCTCTGCTAGGTATTGTCTCCCGAGCAAGGGTTTTACACCTCTTAGCGAAGGAGTCAAAAAGGTGGAAAGTCTTAAACAGAGATGCCTTAAAGCCAAAGAATATCTCAAGGAGATTTCTTAAAGGATCTTTTGGCGACGTGTTCGGCCACCCCACAAGGGTTACGCACCGACAGCTTCAACAGCATTAACGTTAGGATGTCCACCATCCACTTTTTAGGCCCCTTTCCGGGGCCTTTTTTTATTCACACCCTATAAAACACCAGTAAATTACTATATATTGAAATAATTTTATAAAAAACTACAAGATGTGGTTGACTAAATAAAAAAAATGGGCTTTATTTAACCTATAACAAAAACAAAATATGCTCTAGTGTTTTTTGGATTGTTTATTCTTTATTATCAAGCAGATAGCTTATAAAAAAGAGTTAATAAAATTATAAAAAATAGCTTGAATTAAACCTTAAAACTCACCATATGCAAGTAGCAAACACTATCAAAAATAAAGAAAAGGTGATACCCTTCAAATTAGAAAATAAACCAGAGAATAAAAAGACGAAGATGAATTTTAAAATCAATATAGATTCAAATAAAGATGCTCTGCTTACCGATTTCGGCAAGGCGGTGCTTCAAGATAGGTATTTAATGCCAAATGAATCTTTTCAAGATATGTTCGCCCGTGTGGCGAAGGCTTATGCAGATGATGAAGCCCACGCCAATAGAATCTATGACTATATTTCTAAAATGTGGTTTATGCCTGCCACGCCCATTCTTTCTAACGGCGGCACTAACCGTGGCTTACCAATTTCTTGCTTTTTGAATGAAACGGAAGATAGCCTAAATGGCATCGTTAATTTGTGGATGGAGAATGTTTGGCTAGCTTCTCGTGGGGGTGGCATTGGTAGCTACTGGGGCAATCTTCGCTCCATTGGTGAAACAGTGCGGGGCAATGGTAAAACCTCTGGCGTGGTGCCATTTATGCGGGTGCAAGATTCTCTAACCCTTGCCATTTCGCAAGGCTCACTTCGCAGAGGCTCTTCTGCTGTTTATTTGCCAGTTTGGCATCCAGAAATTGAGGAGTTTATAGAAATCCGCAAACCAACAGGTGGCGACCCTAACCGCAAGGCTCTAAACATTCACCACGGCGTAGTGGTAAATGATGCCTTTATGAATGCGGTGGAAAAAGATTTGCCTTGGGAATTAAAATCCCCCAAAACTGGGCAGGTAATTCATGTAATGAATGCTAGGGATTTATGGATAAAACTTTTAACCTCCAGAATTGAAACCGGCGAGCCATACATTTTGTTTATAGATAATGTGAATAAGGCTATCCCTGAACATCACAAAAAACTGGGGCTACTGGTAAAAACCTCTAACCTATGTAGCGAAATTACCTTACCAACTGGGGTTGATCACCTAGGCAAGGTTAGAACAGCTGTATGTTGCCTATCTTCCCTAAACCTAGAATATTATGAAGAGTGGGCGGGTGATGATGATTTTATTCCAGATGTAATGCGGTTTTTAGATAATGTTCTGCAAGATTTTATTGATACCAATTACCCCGGTATGGAGCAGGCAACCTATTCTGCTTACCGTGAAAGAAGCGTGGGATTAGGCGTTATGGGCTTTCACTCATTTTTGCAATCTAAAATGATTCCTATGGAATCTGTAATGGCAAAAGTGTGGAACAAGAAAATTTTTGATAGAATCCACCAGCAGACCGAAAAAGCATCTTTCGATTTAGCACTTGAAAAGGGTGCCTGCCCAGATGCTGAAGAGGCGGGTGTTATGCAACGCTTTTCTAACAAAACCGCTATTGCCCCAACTGCTTCAATTTCTGTAATCTGTGGAAATTCATCGCCCGGCATTGAGCCATATGCTGCCAATGTGTTTACGCAAAAGACACTCACTGGCTCATTTGCAGTTCGCAACAAGCACCTAAAAAATCTGCTAAGGGAAAAGGGGCAAGATACTGATGAAATCTGGTCTTTTGTTGCCACCCATGAAGGTTCTGTGCAAGAGCTAGGCTTTTTAAGCAAGGATGAAAAGGATGTATTTAAAACCGCCAATGAAATTGATCAGTTCTGGTTGGTAGAGCATGCGGCCGATAGAACCCCTTATATTACCCAAGCCCAATCGCTAAACCTGTTTATGCCAGCCGATGTTCACAAAAAACAACTGCACGATGTGCATATGATGGCGTGGAAAAAGGGGGTAAAAAGCCTTTACTACTGCCGTTCAACCTCTCTACAAAGGGCAGAAAAAGTTTCGCACAAGGTGGTAAACAAAGATATTGAACAGCTTGAAATTCCACTAGAACCAAAGCTAATTAGCGATTCTTTGCACGCTACTAACTTTGATAAAAATTACGAAAAATCAGAAAGTAAGTATGATGAATGCTTGGCTTGCCAGTAGATTTTGCAAAAATATTAGATGCAATAAAACAACTACCATTAAAATGGTGGAATGTGGTAGCCATTTTTTCTGGATTTCTTTTATTTTGCCCAGACAAATATTTAGAACTATTCAGTTTAAAAAATATTGCTGAAGAATACAAACCTTGCATAGGCTTCGTTTTCTTATTTGCCATAATATTATTGGTTATAAACTTACTATCTTCTATAGGTAAATTGGCAAGCGATTTTAGAAAGAAAAAAAAGGACAAAAGAATTAGCGAAGAAAGGATTAACAAATCTATAAAAGAACTCGAAAGCTTATCGGTTCCTGAAGCTTCAATTTTGATTTACTGCTATACAAGGAATCAGAAAACTGTACATCTTTCTATTTATGATGGTTATGTGAACACACTTTTTAATAAACATCACTTAAATCGGGTACTAGTAGGTCCCGGACATCCGTACGAATGGCCTCATACTGTTCAAAATCATATATGGAATCATATACCTAAACTTATTGAAAAATTTGATTATAAGGAGATTGAGCAATCTTTTAGATCTATACAAAATTCACATAAACTTTTTGCATAACTATAAGTATTTTTTTATTTATTCCATTGATTTAAAAGCATTTTTGAATAATTTTTACTTAATAATTTTTTGAAGAAAAATTATATGCCCGCCCCTAATTTGCCGAAGGCAAATAGGGGCAGTGGGGGCGGGCATTTTTCAAAGATTTTGTTTTAGGAAATTGCTTAGGTTATAAAAGAGGTCTATTTTTCGAATGGGAAGTGAATAATTTTTGCGAAGACTTAGCTAGAAGGTTTAATTA
>JBKCHH010000071.1:0-17234 GCA_046302855.1 Alphaproteobacteria bacterium | reverse complement strand
TCCATAAACAAGGTAGAGCCTTAAGTTTCAAGATATTTGTTGCAAGAAACACAATTGTTGTGGATTGCTTTGCCAAAAATAAATTTTTGGCTCGCAATGACTTGGGAGTAGAATTAGGCATAGGTCTTTAAAAACCATTGTTTAAATTTTGCAAAGGCAATGGAGCGATGATTATTTTGGTTTTTCTCTCTTTGAGAAATTTCTCCGTAAGTTTTACTGCCCCCATCTGGTATAAAAATAGGGTCATAGCCAAAGCCGTTTGAGCCCCTGGCTGGAAAGGTTAAGGTGCCATCAATTCTACCTTCAAACTGAACGCTTTTACCTTTACCAAAGCTAATAGAAAGAACGCAAATAAAGTGTGCCTTGTGGTTTTTATTAGTTCCAGTTTTTTCTATCAGCTCTTGTTCTACCAAAGAAATTGCCTTTGAGAAATCTTTTTCTGCCCCCGCCCATCTGGCAGAATAGATACCGGGTGCACCATTTAAAGCATCAACACATAGACCAGAATCATCTGCTAGGGAGGTAATGCCAGTTAAATTATAATAATAATCTGATTTTATCTTCGCATTTTCTGTGAAGGTTAAACCATTTTCTTCTGGCTCTGGATAGGGAAAATCACCTGCCTTTAGTATTGAAACTTTAAACCCCTCTAACAATTCTGCTAGCTCCCTTACCTTGCCTTGGTTATTGCTGGCAATTAATAGTTTCATTCTAAAAAAGTTTGGTCAATTCAAAATATAATGGCATGCCAAAAATTAGGTTAAAGGGAAAGGTAATACCAAGGGAGCAGGTAACATAAATGGCAGGATTAGCTTCCGGTATAGCATTTTTTATAGTGGCAGGAATGGCAATGTAGGATGCACTAGCACATAGCACGCCAAACAAAAATTTATCCGCAAAGGTGCTCATAAAAAAGCTAGCGATACTTACCCCAATTAAAAAGTTAAAAATGGGGAATAAAACAGCAAAGGCAACCAAGTATTTGGGCAGGGAGCGAATGGTTTTTATTTCAGATGCTACAATTAGCCCCAGTTCTATTAAAAAAATACATAAAACGGCGTAAAAGGGATCGATAATAAATGGCTTAATTTTTTGTAGTTGTTCAGGGTTTGCAGTTAAGCCAACAAATAGGCTACCTAGCAATAAAACTACACTTCCGTTAAAAAGCTCTTCACGCAAGGCCCTGCCCATTTTAATTTCGCCCTTTCTTTGTTTTTTGCGAAGATAATTGGCAATAATAAGGGCAGAAAATATGGCAGGAATCTCCATAATTGCCATTAGGGTAACAATAGTTCCAGAAAATTCTGGAATATTATGCTTTTGCAAAAAGCTAACAGCGTAAGAAAAGGTAACTACACTAACCGAGCCATAATGGGCGGCTACGGCTACTGCATCAATGGGTCTTATTTTTTTGCTAAAGCTAAGGATAAAATAGCCAACAAAAGGTATCAAAAAAGAAAATATAACGGAAATAGAGGCAATTAAGGCAAAATCGGCATAGTTAATGGTAGATTCCCTTAGGGACAAGCCACCCTTTAACCCTATAGCAATTAGTAAAAAGATAGAAATTGCCTTAGTAATTTGGTCTGGAATTTTCAAATCAGACTTCAGCAACCCAGCACAAAGGGCTAACAAGAAAAACTGGATATAGGGAGAGGTTATAATGGTTAGCATATATCTTATATTTATATTTCTAAACTTGGTGCGGATGGAGGGACTTGAACCCCCATGCTTTTGGCGCTAGATCCTAAGTCTAGTGCGTCTACCAATTTCGCCACATCCGCATTTGCCCCAAATGTATTATCAAGGGAAGGTTTCAATAGCAAAGTTTATTTTATATGCCAGAAAAATTTAGGCGGGGTTAAATTTGAAAAACCAACCTTTCCATAATTTTTACTTATCGTAATACCTTTCTTTAATAAGCCTTCTTTCTTCGCTAAAAGAATTGCTAATAGCGAATAAAACGCCCGCTACAATTATGGCAAGAGATATACTTGCTATAAGTTTCCAGAAGAGTTTTTTTGCTATAAAGCCAAACCAGATTTGATCTAAAGTTAATATTAGTAAGGCGAAAATTGCCACTACAAAAAATAAAAATAATAGCCGTGAAATCATAAGTTTAAGATAATTAGTATTTCTCCCTTTCCATTATTACAAAATAGGTGGATCTTTTTTTAATTAAAAGCATTCTGGCAACATCTAGCTCTACTGCCACTACCCGCCAACCAGCTGAGGCATGCTCATTTAAAAAATGAGTAAATTTTTCAGGGTCAATTTGCGAACTGCCAAAAAATAGCGTTCCAAATATTCCTTCACGATAAACTACTACTTTATATTCTTTCATAATATTCTACATTTCATAAATAATAATTTTTGCAAGGTCTTTTGCAGAAATTTTTTCTATAAATGAAGCTAGATTTCCCACATCTAACCAATCTGATTTTAGTTGGGTGGCATAAAGATTATGATTATTTTCCATCAAAGCGTAATCTATTGAAATATTTGGGCTATTTTTTATTTGATTGCCAACTATTTTGTGGCCCCTTTCCTTAACCAAACTTTTAACCGCCTCACATGAGTTAAAATAGATGTTGGGGAGAATTTCTTGCACCTGCTTTAAGAAAAATTCTTTTTTAAACAGAAACATACCAGAATTAATAAAGTAATTTTTATGTTGTAGTTTTTCTTCAAATGTATCGTAAGAGGGTTTTTCTATAAAAGAGGTGATTTTATTTAAAGCCCCCTGCCCTTCACAAATAAAATAGCCAAAGTTTTCAGAAAAATTATCATTTTTAACCCCAAACAGGGTTATTTTTTCTTCAAGATTAGTATTTCTAAGCTCATTAATGGTTTCTTCAATTGTTGTTTCAAAGGCAGATTTATTTTGAATTATATGATCAGAGGGTAAAACTAATAAATATTCGTTATCGTTTGCCAGTAAGGCACTTATAATTATAGAAGTGGCGGTATTCCTAGAAACAGGCTCTAAAAAAATTTGGGCGGTGAGACTGGTTTTTTTTAAATCATTCTTAATGTTTTTTAAAAAAATAGTGTTGGAAATAACTAATGGCTCTAAAAAAATGGATTTGTTTGAAACCCTCTCCATTACAGATTGGAACAGTGATTGATCTTCTAGCACCTTTAAAAACTGCTTAGGTTTTTTAATGCTAGAGATTGGTTTTAATCTTTTGCCAAAACCACCACATAAAATAACTGGTCTGATGTTAATTTTTCCCACCATTTTTTATTCTAAGTAAAGATTCAATAGCTATTACAGCCCCTGCCCCCTTGTTTAGTTTTTGTGGCTCTGCCCTTTTTATTGCTTGTTTGTAGTTTTCAACGGTTAAGATGCCATTGCCAATTATTAAACCATAATTAATGGAAAGGTTCATTAAACCCCTAGCACTCTCAAGCGACACCACCTCAAAGTGAAAGGTTTCACCACGAATAACACAGCCAAGTGCCACAAAGGCATCATAATTTTTTTTATTTAAATAGATGGCGGTTGGAATTTCTAAGGCACCGGGTACTTTTATTACATCAAAAGAAAGTTTCGCTTGGTTTAAGGCTTCACAGGCACCAAGTAGAAGGAGTTTTTCAACTTCTGGGTAAAAACCGCTAGAGACTATTAAAACATTTTTCTTCATAAATTTTTCTCAAGTTTTGTGGACAATTTCTAGTTGTAAAACCGTGCTTCTTTCAGCTTGAAATACGGCGATACAGGCACTTAAGTAAAACTGCCAGCTTCTAATAAATTCATCACTATGGTCTAGTGCCTTTATTTCTTTTATTTTGGCATTAAAGTTATCGAACCACTTGTGCAGGGTAATGGCGTAATCCCCCCCAAAAGAAAAAGAATTTACAATTTGTAATTTTACCTTTTCGCTTGCCTCTTTTAGCTTTTCAAGCGATGGCAACATTCCCCCTGGGAAAGTATAGCGACGCACAAAATCGCCGGTTTGTTTGTATCTATCAAAAAGCTCATCTTTAATAACTATTGTTTGAATAATAGCCTTGCCTTGTGGTTTTAGTAGCTCCTTTATTTTTGCAAAATAAACTGGCCAATATTTTTCCCCCACTGCCTCTAACATTTCTATGGAAACAATATAATCGTAAAAGCCCATTGCGTTTCGATAATCGATAAATTCTATCTCTGCTTTTTTGTTGTTTTTTAGGCGGTTTTTGGCAAATTTTAACTGCTCCTTAGAAATGGTAATTGCCTTTATTTTAAAATTTTCTTTTACTGCCTCTTCCGCAAAGCCACCCCAGCCACAGCCAATTTCTAAAATTTCTCCCTTTGGTTTTAAGAAAGATAAAATTCTAGCATATTTATCTAATTGTGCCTGCTCTAGGTTTTTGTTTTTATCCCCTTCAAAAATGGCAGAGGAATAGGTCATGGTTTTATCTAACCATAATTTGTAAAAATCATTTCCTACATCATAGTGAGCTTTAATATTCTTTTTACTTCCTTCAATGGAATTGGGGCGAAAGAAATTATATATTTTAAAAAATATTCTTCCCCACAAATTGCCATATAAAAGTTTTTCTAGAACCTCGTGGTTTTTTACAATAATGGTTAGTAGATTTGGCAAATTATCTGTTTCCCACTTGCCTTCAATATAATCTTCGCCAAAGCCAATATCTGCATGGTTAATAGCGTTTTTAATTACACTCCAATCTTTTAATTTAAAACTTGCCCGCAAATCACTTTCTTTTTCCACCTTTCCAAAATGGATAACTTCCCCCTCTGGCGTGGTTAAAACTATTTCACCATACTTAATTTTTTTAAAAAGCGAAAAGGCAATTCTGGCAAGTATTGGTTTTCTATAAAACATTTATTTTAAGAAATTTTGTTTTTTGGTTCAGGAGGTTTTTTATTATATTTTATTTTTTTTATAAACAAGCACAAAGCGTGGTAGTGTATTAGAGTAATAACCTTGATAGTTTGAAATGGATATGAAAAAAAACAAGCTAGTAGATTTTTTTTAGTAAGAGCAATTTTTTTGCCAGAAACAGTGGTTTTTAAAGCAAGGGTTTTGTTAGAAACCTTAGTTGCATCATAATAGTTTAGAAAAACAGCAATGGTTTTTTCTCTAAAATCGAACTTAAATTCATATTTACCCTTCACTAGAAAAAAGGGCGAAACATGCATTTGTTTTTTGGTAATAATTTTATCGTTAAAGTGGATAGTTTCTTTATCATCCTTATATAAAATATAGGAATGGGTTTCGCCAAAGGTGTTGTTTACCTCTGCCAATACTGCCTTTAATTGGTGCTTTTCATCAAAGCAAAACCAAAAACTAACAGGATTAAACAAATAGCCTAAATATCTAGGCTGTGAAAGCAAAATAATGCGATGCTTTGCCTGTGGTAAATTATATTTATCTAGAATTTCATTAATCCACTGCCTTAAATTGCCACCCTTTCTATTGCCGTGATCCCTATCTAAAAAATTAAGTAGATTGAATTTATTATAAGATAAAATACCAAGATTAATTTTATCTAATTGATCAATATCAACGCCTAAATAAAATACCTTACTTTTCAATTCGTGATTTGCTTTGCGGAATCTTTTATGCCACACAATGGCTGGGAGCAAAAAGGCATGAACAGTTCTAAAATCAACCTCTTCCTTTTCATCTAGCCTTGGCAAACAGGCGGTTGGATAGAAAAAAGATTTTACCATGGCAATTTTAGATTCATTTTTTCAGCTACTTGTATGGCAGATTTTATCCCATCTTCGTGAAAACCATAGCCCAAATAAGCACCCGCATAATAAATATTATCTTCCCCTTGAATAGTAGATATTTCTTTTTGTGCCTGAATCATAGCAAAATTATATAATGGATGTTCAAAATTATATTCATCAAAAACATCATTTTTATTTATTAAACCCTTGGCATTTAGAGTTACAAAAACGGGATAGTTTTTATCGATATTTTGCAAATTATTCATCCAATAGGTTAGATAATGTTCATTATCTTTAATTTTATAGTTCCAGCTAGACCAGCATTTTTTGTTTTTGGGCATGAAACTAACATCTTTATGCACGGTAATATGATTTTCTTGATAGGCAAAGTTCTTTAAAATTGCCTTTTGTTTTTTAGATTGTTTTTTTAAAATATTAAAGGTTTGATCGCCATGGGAGGCGAAAATAACCTTATCAAAAATATGCACGCCCTCATTGGTTTTTACTTCAATCTTTCCATTTGAGAGTTTTTCAACCGCTATTATTTTAGTATTTAATTTTATTTCTCCCTTAAAATTTTTTTGAAACTTTTCCACATAGTCTTTGCTGTTATTTTTTACAAAAAACCACTGCGGTTGGTTGGTAAAAGAAAGTAGCCCATGGTTTTCAAAAAAATTAATAAATACTTCGGCTGGATAATCTAAAATTTTATTAGGCTTGCTACTCCAAATGGCACTGGCTATCGGGATAATAAAAAAATCCCTAAAATAATCACTTAAATTTAGTTTTATAATTAGTTCTCTTAAGGTTATGTCCTTAGCATTATTTTTAGCTTTTTTAAAAAAACTGAAAATATCATATAAGCATTTTAAAAATCTTATATCTATTAGATTCTTTTTATTGGCAAAAACTGCACTTAGGTTTTTGCAACCATATTCAAGATTTTTACTATTTTTAATAATGGAGGCGGCAAAGCTCATATCACTCTTTTCCTTTTCAACCCCTAAATAGGCAAAGAATTTAAGCAGGTTGGGATAGGTTCTTTCATTTAAAACAATAAAGCCGGTATCTACACTAATTTTTTTGCCAGAATGGTTTATAGAAATGGTTCTAGTATGACCACCCAAATAATTGTTCTTTTCAAACAAAGTGGTTTGTAAATTATTATAAGAACATATTAGGGCAGAAGAAATACCCGAAATTCCAGAACCTATTATTGCTATTTTCATAGGTTTTAATATGTAATAAAAACTAGGCTTATGTCAAGAAGCTGTGGAATTTTTAGTTTCTAACTAACTGACCATTGCCTACCTTATTATAGCCCATTTGATTTTTATAGTAGGCAGATTTGGTAAGCATTCTAGCCCTAACACAAGAATTTAAGTCTTCAGTTTTTTGGAAACCAAGCCCACTACATACGCCTAAATCATCGGCATTGGCATAACCTAAAATATTTGGGCTAGCAGAGTTTGTGGCAGTTTGCGTAGTATCGGCACAGGACGCAAAAGTAAATAGGGTTATTATTAGAATTGCTTTTGACAAGTTTTTCATATAGTTTATTTTTTGTTCGAAAGCCTTATAGGCCTCTATAATTCCAAATCAATGGAAATATAGAAATAAACCTGAATTTTTATCTATTTTTTTATGAAACTATTGCCAATTAGCAACAATAATTCTAAAATTCTAGCATCATCGTTTACACTTCTTATTTTAACTGCGCTGTTTTTTTCGCTAAAGCCTTTAACAGACTTGCAGATATCTAGATTATTTTTTGATAATGTTTTTATTTATTATGAGAACTTTCCCTTTAATATTATAGATAAAACAGTCGATTTAGTTTTTTTAGCCTGCCTTGCATCTATTTTTGTTATATTCTTTTATATTAAAGATAAAAAAAAGCTAAAATTCATTTTAAGTGCTTATTTTATAATAATTATTGCCATTTACGGCTTTTTTAAACCAGTTTGGGATAGGCCAAGACCGTTTGAGATACAAGAATTTGGCGGGCAAAAACATTTTAGCACTATTTATCAACCAAATTTTAAGAAGCAGGAAGGCACTTCTTTTATTTCTGGCCACACTTCACGTGCTTTTTTTCTATTCATTATTTTAACCGCCTTTTTTAAGAGTAAAAAAGTGTATATTGCCCTACTTTTCCCCATTATAGCTGGGGCAAGCAGGGTAATTCAAGGCAAGCATTTTGTAAGTGATGTGATAATTTCTTTTTTCTTCTGTTTAATTGTTATATACGGGCTAAAAATATTATTTTTAGATAGAAATGTTGCTAGAAGTAAAAAATCTTAGTGTTTTTGTAAATAATAAGCCTCTGTTGAATGATATAAACTTTTCTCTAGATGCAAAGCAAACCATAGGATTAGTAGGGGAAAGTGGTAGTGGAAAAACACTAACCGCCTTTTCTTTAATCAATTTACTCCCAAACAACCTCACCTTTTCCTCCAATACCAAAATTTTGCTACGGGGTGAAAATATTATAGGAAAATCAGATAGTTATCTGCAGAATATAAGGGGTAAAGATATTGGCTTTATTTTTCAAGAGCCAAACAATGCCCTAAACCCGCTCCACAATATTTTTACTCAATTAAAAGAAGTGATTTTAGCAAAAGAGGGGCCAAACAAGCAAGAGCTAATGCATAAAATTCATAAGTTGTTAGATGAGGTGGGTTTGGGCGATTTAAAAAAAAGGCTAGATGCCTATCCGCATCAATTATCAGGTGGGCAAAAACAAAGGCTAGTAATTGCTAAGGCCATCGCCAACCTGCCCAAAATTCTAATTGCAGATGAACCTTCCACCGCCCTTGATAGTGAAAATAAAAGGCTAATTTTTGATCTATTGGTATCTCTAAAAGAAAAATACTCTCTAAGCCTAATTTTAATTTCGCACGATATAAAACTAGTAAAAAACTACGCCGAGCGGGTTTTAATATTTAAAGAGGGCAAAATAATTGAAACTGGCTCTATAGAGCAGATTTTTAATCATCCCCAAAACCCCTACACTAAAGAACTGGTAGATTTAAATATTATCAAAAATTTAACCACTAAAAAGAACATCAATACAGGTGATATAATCTTATGCAAAAACCTATCAATTTCAGTGCCGATTAGAACTAGTTTTAAAGAATATTTAAAGAATGGCTTTAGGGCGAATAAAAAATTTCTAATTCATAATTTTAACTTTACTATAAAAGAAGGTTCAATTACTGGCATAATGGGGGAAAGTGGCAGTGGAAAAACCACTCTAGCCCTAGCTATTGCCAAGTTAATTACTTATACTGGCGAAATTAATTATAAGTTCGCAGAGGGTTTTAGAAAAAATCTGCAGATTATTTTTCAAGATCCATTTTCTGCCCTAAACCCTAGAATAAAAATAGGGGAAGCAATAGCAGAAGGGCTAAAAGCAAACAAAATAAAATATAGTGAAAAAGATATAGATACTGCCTTAACAGAAGTGGGCTTATTAGCGGAGGATAAATTCAAGTTTCCGCATCAATTTTCTGGTGGGCAAAAGCAAAGAATAGTAATTGCAAGAAGCCTAATTATAAGGCCAAAAGTAATTATTTTTGATGAGGCAACCTCTGCCCTAGACATTATAACACAAAAAAACTTAATAGAATTATTATTAAAATTAAAAGAGAAGTATAATCTAACCTATATTTTTATTAGCCACGATTTGGATTTAATAAAAAAAATAAGCGATGCCATTTTGCTTATCAAAAATGGGAAGCTGGGGGCGGAAAGTTATACTAATAACTAATTTATAAAATAACAAAAATGGTAAAAAAAAAGGGAAGTTTTTATCTAAACATTTCCCGCCCCCTTTTATTGGCCTTTAATTTACTGCTTCTAATCATCTTTTTCATATTGAGTAGTTTTTCTTCCCAAGAATCTTTTGCGCCATCGCTTTTATCAAGCGGGCTTTTGCTTTTGTAAACGCCGTTAACTTCCTTAGCACCACGAATAACATCATGGTTAGAAAATAAAATATTTAGGGCAATCATCGTAAGGGCAACATGCTTTGTTCTTGCCCTTACCTCTTCATTCTTGGTGGCATATTTGGTGTGAAAAAACTTAACTGACATCAAATTCCCCTTGTGGATTTTTTATAAAAGGCTTTCTTTTCCTTCTAATTAAATTGCTCCGCAAGGCCTGTTTTAGCTTAAGTTTGTTAAAGTTTTTTTTCAATTCCTTGTTTTTTTTATCCTTTTGCATAATTTTTTTATAAAGATAGAAGACAATAATAATCCTACACAATAGCTCCGTCTATTAGTTCAATAAAGTTATCCTTGCCAAAAATTGCTATGAAGGAGCCCATCTTTGGCCCCTGCGTTGAGCCAAGCAGAACTTGGTAAAGGCAAGAAAACCATTCGCTTAAATTCTCAAACCCATGTTTTTTTCCTATTGAAAATACAAGGGTTTGCAGTTCATCAGCACTAGTGGCATTGGTTAATGAAAGCTCGCTTCGCAAATCTTCAATCGCTAGCCTTTCCTTTTCATTTGGGCTTCTAAACTGCTTATTTGGCTTTATAAAATCATCATAATATTTCCTAGCGTGGGTTATTAGCTTTGCCAGTTCGGATGAATTATTTTTATCAATTTGTGGGGCGTATCTTAGCACAAAACCCCACAAGATATCATCATTATCTGGGTTACAAACTGATGCTAAATTCAGCAACATTGAAAAGTTAATGGGTAGATTGTGTTTTGGAACAACAGCGTTGTGAATGTGATAGGCTGGGTTATTTAGCCTTTCTGCTTCAGTTTGGCTGTGGAACCTATCGGCAAATAGCAAATATTCATCCACACTTTTTGGAATTACATCAAAATATAGCTTTTTTGCCTTTTTAGGTGATTGAAACATATAGAGGGCAAGGCTTTCATTCGTGCCATATTTTAACCAATCATCTATAGAAATGCCGTTTCCCTTAGATTTTGAAATTTTCTCGCCCTTTTCATCCAAAAACAGCTCGTAAACAAAGTTTATGGGGGGATTACCGCCAAGTAATTTGCATATAGAAATATAAAGTTCGCTAGAGGCCTGATGTTCCTTACCAAAAATTTCATAATCTACGCCTAAAACCGCCCACCTCATACCGAAATCTGGCTTCCACTGCAGTTTTACACCGCCTTTAAAAACAGAGATTTCTTTTTCCGCGCCTTCTTCATCCCTATAAATTACTGTGCCCTTGTTGGGGTTTATACTTTCAACGCCGGTTTGCAAAACTCTGCCTGATTTTGCATCAATGGGCATAAAGGGGGAATAGGTCTTTTGCCTTTCTCCACCTAGATGGGGGAGCATTATTTTTAACACCTCATCATAATTGTCTAGAACTTTTTGTAGTGCAGCATCAAACCTGCCACTTTTGTAGCATTCAGTAGCACTCATAAATTCATACTCAAAGCCAAAGCGGTTGAGGAAAGATTTTAGCTTATTGTTCATATAATCGCCAAAGCTCTTTTCTTCACCAAATGGGTCTGGTACTTGCGTTAGAGGGTAGCCCAAATAGTTGGCAATAAGTTCACGGTTTGGAATATTATCTGGAACCTTTCTTAGCCCATCCACATCATCTGAAAAAGCAATTAGTTTGGTTGGAATATTAGATATTTTTTTGAAAGCATTAATCACCATCTGCGTGCGAAAAACCTCACCAAAAGTGCCAATGTGAGGCAAGCCAGATGGTCCATAACCAGTTTCAAAAATAACTAATTTTTTGCCAAGTTTTTCTGCCCTTTCTTTTATTTTTCTAGCCTCTTCAAACGGCCAAACGGTAGTTTTAAGATATTCTTCTGGATTCATATTTTTTCCTTTATTCCTTTTTAGGAAAGCATTAATATAGGCTTATGAATAAATTTCCATCAATAAAAGTAATTAGTGGTCTATACCTATCATCTGCCTTTAGTGGCATGAGGTATAAGAATAGGGATGATCTAATGCTTGCCATAATGCCCAAAAACACAAGCGTGGCAGGTATCTTCACCAAAAATTCCATTGTGGGGGAGCCGGTAAAATGGTGCAAGAAAATTATTCGAGAAAAAAAGGCAAGGGCATTAATAGTAAATGCTGGCTTTTCTAATGTCTTTTTAGGGAAAAGGGGCAAGGAAATTGTAGAAAATACCGTTAAGGCGGTTGCGAAAAATCTAAAAATTAAAAAAAGTGAAGTGTTTGTTGCCTCAACTGGCATTATTGGGCAAGATTTTGATGAGGGCTTAATAGTAAAAAAAATCCCAGAACTTATAAAAAATGCTAGTGAAAACGCTTATGAGCAAGCCGCCAAGGCTATTTTAACAACTGACACCTTCCCCAAACTTATTCATAAAACCGCCATTATAAATGGGGAAAAGGTAAATATTATTGGTTTTATAAAGGGTAGCGGAATGATAGCACCCAGCATGGCAACCATGCTTGGCTTTATTTTTACAGATGCAAAAATTTCTGGTAGCTATTTGCAAAAGCTACTTTCCAAAACAGCGGAAGAATCTTACAACTGTATAACGGTGGATTCAGATACCTCTACTTCAGATACCATCCTTGCCTTTGCCCTTGGAACTAGCAATCACAGCCCAGTTAAAAATGATAAGGACTTAAAAGACTTCGCTGAAAAATTTACCCAAATTAATCAAGAGCTGGCACAGCTGGTAATAAGGGATGGCGAGGGCATAACCAAGTTCATCACTATTAATATTTTAGGGGCAAAGTCTTATAAAATGGCAAAGGAGGTGGGCTTGGCAATAGCCAATTCTCCACTGGTTAAAACTGCCCTTTTTGCCTCTGACCCTAATTGGGGAAGAATTATAGCTGGGGCTGGAAAGGCGGGATATAAGCTAGATGAAAATAAAATCACCTTAAAAATTGGTAGTATTCTAGTGGCAGAAAAGGGTGCAGTTTCTAAAAATTACAGTGAAAATGATTGTGCTAATTATATGAAGGGTAAGGATATTTTAATAGAGCTAAATTTAGGCTTAGGTAAAGAAAAGGCAACCATCTATACTTGCGATTTTTCTTACGACTATATAAAAATAAACGCCAGCTATAGAAGTTAAATGATTTTAGATTTAAACAACAGGAAAGCCGTCATTGCGAGCATAGCGAAGCTATGCGTGGCAATCCAGTTTATAAATACAATTTTCGTGGCATTTTTTTTGAATTTTATTTTTCTGGATTGCCGCGTCGGCTTTCAGCCTCCTCGCAATGACTTTTATGCCCCTCTATTCTGCAGTTTTGGGGTATTATGCAACTAGATTTAAACAACAACAAGGGGTTAATTTTTTTGGGCCCAGAAGGGTTAGAAAAGCACAAGATAATAAGAAGTTTAGCCAGCAAAATTGTAAATTCAAAAACCCATTCAGTAGAATATTCATTAAGCGAAAAGCTAAATGAATTTGAGCATCTTGATTATTTCGAGCTTAGCAAAAGTGAACTTAAAGAAGATGAAAAATCTACTATAAAGGTGGATGAAATAAGGGAAATGATTGCCTTTTTTCGCAAGAAATCCTTCTATTCCGGCTACAAGGTGGCATTGGTTGATTCGCTACATAATTTAAACATTCAAGCCTCTAATGCCCTGCTAAAAATTTTGGAAGAACCGCCACAAAACTGCTTTATTTTTCTAACCGCTACTAATTTATTAAACATTCTGCCTACCATAAAATCTAGATGTTCAGTGGTGCGGTTTTTGCCTAAAAAAAGCGAACTGATTTCTTATGAAGAAAAACTGTTAGCTAGAAGTAATGGTTATTATGAAACAGAAAATAACCTAGATTTGGTAAATAGCATTATTGAGGCATTGGCGGAACAAAAACTAGACTTCAAAAAAATTGCCAAAATCACCAGCGACTATAACAAATTTGCCAAAATTATCGATGCTATTATTTGCGAAAAGGAAAATCCCTCAATAGATTTAAGGCAGGAGCTTTTGCTATATGGTTCCTTAGCCGAAAAATTCTCCCTTAATAAGGAGGATTTGTTTTTGATAACTAAGGGGAAGGTGGGTTAAAAGTTCCCTAATTCATAAACACGCCGGTTTTTTCTCTCTGCTGATTAACTGTGCCAACAGATTTTATAGAAAAAACAATCTTTTGAATATCTTTATCAACCTTATCCCCTGCCACTTGCACAAAGATTTTTTGATTAATTGTGCCCCTAGCCGGTATTAATAACTCTAAACCTTGCAGGCATTGGCTAAAATCGGCCCCATCAAAAGAAAGGCAGTGGTTTTTTAGCCCTGAAATATTAATAGAGAAATTTTGCTCCACCTTGTTTTTATTCACCAGTTTTAAATTGTAGGAATTTCTTATAGAGCCGTTAGAAAGCATAACCTTTAGTGGATAATTTTCATGCTCAATTGAGGCTTCAAACATGGTTCTTGAAACAAGCAAATGCACAAAAATTCCGCTAAATAGGGTTAAAAATAATAGATAGGCTATGGGTTTAAATCTAAAAAAATGCAGACCTAGTTTTTTGCCAGTATTTTTTAAACTCTCTTGATTATTTAGCGTATCAAAGGTTATTAGCTCTTGTGGCAAGCCAACCTTATCCATAATTTCATTACAGGCATCTATGCAAAGCCCACAGCCTATGCAATCTAGCTGAACGCCATTTCTTATATCCACCCCAGTTGGGCAAACAGCCACACATTGCCCGCAATCCACACAATCACCCTTCATGCTAGAAGTTTCGTTTTTGCTTCTAGCCCCCCTTGGTTCACCACGCCATTCTTGATAGGTAACTATAATAGAATCCTTATCAAACATGGCAGATTGAAATTTTGGCCAAGGGCACATATCGGTGCACACCTTTTCCCTTGCAAAGCCAGCTAGAAGATAGGTGGTGAAAGTTATAATTCCGCAGAATATATAGGCATTGCCCCCTGCTTTGCCTACAAAAAACTGTTCTGCTAGCGTTGGCGCATCATTAAAATAAAGGATAATTGCCCCGCCAGTTAAAAAGGCAATAATTAACCATATAGTGTGCTTTACTATTTTGCGGAAGATAACTTTGGGTTCGTTTAACTTTCTATCGTTAATAATTCTTTGATTTCTATCCCCCTCAACCAGCCTTTCTACTAGGTAGAATAGGTCGGTCCAGATGGTTTGCGGGCAGGTAAAGCCACACCATATTCTGCCAAAAAGGGCAGTAATGGCAAATAGGGAAAGGGCAGAAATTATCATTAGAATCATTAGCAGGTAAAGTTCCTGTGGCCAAATTTCTAAATTAAACAGAAAGATTTTTTGTGTGCTACTATCAATTAATATGGCTTGGTTTGGAATGCCATCACCCCTGTTCCACCTTAGCCAAGGCGTGCCGTAGTATAGTGATAGGGTTAAGGCCAATACTACCCATTTTATATTTCTTATCTTCCCCTTTACTGATTTTTGATAGATTTTGGACATGATGGGTTTATTAACATGAAGGTTTTTATTTTGCCATTGCAAACTCCAAGCACCTCTCTATTCCGCTTAAGTCTTTGTGAACCTTTTGTAGTAGAAAACCGTTTTGGGTGATTATTTCTTCCACCTTTTCTTTTTGCCCAAAGCCTATTTCTAAAAACACCCTGCCATTTTTGTTTAAAAAACTAGCCATTTTGGGGATTATTAAACTATAGGCATCTAGCCCATCACTTCCTGCAAATAGGGCAAGGGATGGCTCATAGCTTAGTTCTTTTGCCAAAACTTCATTATTTGGAATATAGGGCGGGTTAGAAATTATAATATCAAACTTGCCCACAACCTTACTAAACCAGTTAGATTCTATTAGGTGCAATCTATTACTAACCTTATGATTTTTAGCATTTTCTTTCGCTATATTTAATGCTTTTTTAGATGCATCTACCGCAACCCCTTTCATATTAGAAAATAAGGTTAGCAGGGTAATAATAAGGCAACCGCTGCCAACGCCTAGTTCTAGAACCCTTAAATTATCATTAGAATTATATACCTTACAAATTGCCTCAATTAGGGTTTCACTATCAGGCCTTGGATCTAAAGTAGCGGTGCTGGTTTTAAATGTAAGGCCATAGAATTCTTTACTACCAATAATTTTAGCAACTGGCATTTTTGCTTTTCTTTTGCGGATTAACAAAAGGTATTTGACTACTTGGCTATTATCTGCTGGTTTATGCAGGTTTAAAAAAAGTTCTTTTTGAGTAAAGTTTAAGGTATGTTCAAGCAGTAGCCTTGCATCTAGATTACCACCTTCTATTTTGTTCAATAACAAACTTCCCACTTGTAATAATTGTTTTATTTTCATAGACTTGGAGCTCAAGAAAACACTCTTAAAGAATTCATGAAGAATTTCCAGTTAATTTACCTTATCGCCCTGCTACTTATTGTTGGTTGCTCTGGCAATAGAGATAAAAACCTAGCGGCACTCAAGGATGAAAAGCTAACCATTGAGGCGCAAGATGAAGAGGCATACGCCCTATATTCCAAAGCCTTAGAAGATGTGGCCGCCACTAGATACAAGGCAGCCATTGAAAGTTTTGAAGAGATTGAAAGACTATACCCCTTTTCTAAATTTTCTATTAATGCCACCCGTATGATAGCCTTTTGCCACTTTGAAAGAAGGGATTACGATAAGGCGATTGAGGTTTTAGACAAGTTCATTTCGCAAAATCCGGGTAATAAGTATATATCTTACATCTATTACTTAAAGGCTCTTAGCTATTATAACCAAATTAACGATGTTAAGCGAGATTCCGTAGTGGCAAAAAATGCGCTTGATGGCTTTGATGAGGTTATGACAAGATTCCCAAAAACAGATTACGCCAAAGATTCTAAATACAAAAAAGATTTAGTGCTAAATACTCTTGCAGGTAAAGAGATGGAGGTGGGCAGGTTTTATCTAAAACGCAAAAATTTTGTTTCTGCCATTAACCGCTTTCAAAATGTGGTAAGGGATTATCAAAATACCTCGCAAATTGAAGAGGCCTTATATCGCCTAGTTGAAGCCAATGCCTCACTTGGTATTCAAAAAGAGGCAATAAAAAACGCCGCTATTTTGGGCTATAACTATCCAGATTCTAAATGGTATGCCCTTGCCTATAAGGTAATTAAAAATAGCGATAACGACCCCGGCAAAGAAGAAAGAAAAACCATTCAAGACTACTGCAAACTGGCAGGGGTTAAGTGTTAGATTGCGAAAACCGTCATTGCGAATGAGAGCTTTGCTTAGAAAGTGTGGCAATCCAGTAAATAAAATTCAAAAAAATATGCTAAAAAATTGTATTTATAAACTGGATTGCCTCTGCAATAGCCTTGCTCTGCTCAGCTCATGACGGCTTTCTTTAAATACTTCTTCCATTAGAATGAACTATATAAGATATACGGTTAAATCTGTTACCTTGTGTTGTGCTAAGTTGAAGGCTTGCTGTTCTTATAATTGATATAAGGTTGATTTTTATGTCAGCGCCTTCTAAAAGTTTATTTAAATCTTCTATAAGTAATCGGTCTTTTAATTCAAGACTTTTTAACCCTTGCGGTATTTTTTGTTCTTCTATTAATTCTTTTAATAAAGCAGCATTATTAGTTGCAG
>JBKCHH010000070.1:0-16043 GCA_046302855.1 Alphaproteobacteria bacterium | reverse complement strand
CACTTTATGCATAAGCTAAAATTATGACCAAGTTTTAAGGCTTAGACAAAAATTTAACTTATGAGTGTGGGTTCCCCCATTCGGACATTTCCGGATCAAAGTCTATTGGCAACTCCCCGAAGCTTATCGCAGCCTTTCACGTCCTTCATAGTCTGCACACGCCAAGGCATCCACAAATTGCTCTTATTATGTTTTATTTTTTGATATTTTCGCGACGCTATATACAGAACTAAACTTTTTTAAACACAAAAAGTCTTGTCTCTTATATTTGTCTTATAATTTAGCATTTATTTGACTCAAAGGTTTAACATATACCGATTATAAAGGTTTTAAGACCTCTACAAACAATAAAATGCTGAAATTTCACTATATTTTATTAAAAACTTTTTTTGATTTTAATTTTGGGACAGGCATTATAGTCTAACTAATATTAATAAGTCAACAACCATTTTAAAATAAATGTATAGAGATATTTTTGAAAAATTTTCCGCTAAACTGAAGGGTAAGGTTAGGTTTGGGGCAGACCTATCTAAAACCAACTGGTTTGGCGTAGGTGGAAAAGCAGAAATTTTATTCATTCCTGAAGATAAACAAGATTTAAAAAATTTTTTAAAAGAAAATGGGGGCAAAATTCCGCAAAAAATCCCCACTACTATAATTGGCTTTGGCTCTAACATTATAATAAGGGATGGCGGCATAAAGGGAGTAGTAATAAAATTTGGGGCGGAGTTTAATAAACTATCTTTCGAAAACAATACTATAATTGCAGGCTGCGCTAATTTATGTGCTAATGTGGCTAAGTTTTCTGCCGAGCATAATTTGGGTGGCTTGGAATTTTTAGTTGGCATTCCCGGTTCCATAGGGGGCGCTATTGCTATGAATGCTGGGGCTTATGAGGCTGAAGTAAAAGATGTTTTGGTTTCAACAATTGGCATAAACAAAATAACTGGCGAAGAAAAAACCTTTAACCATATAGATTTTTCTTACCGCACCAATCCACTGGCTAAAGATTATATTTTTGTGGAAGGTGGGTTTAAAGGGACGCCACAGCCAAAAGAAATAGGTTTAAAAAAAATAGCTTCCATTCAAGAAAAAAGAGAGCAAACCCAGCCCATAAAAAGTAAAACTGGTGGCTCAACCTTTAAAAATCCGCTTGGAAAAAAAGCGTGGCAGTTAATAGATGAGGCGGGCCTTCGTGGCTATAAACTGGGCGGTGCAATGGTTTCAGAAAAGCACTGCAACTTTTTGATAAATACCGGCAATGCAACCGCCAAAGATATTGAAGATTTAGGCAATTTAATTCAGCAAAAGGTATATGAAAAAACTGGAATTAAGTTAGAGTGGGAGATAAAGATTATTGGGGAGAAAGATGCAAAATAAATCATTCAACAAATTTAAAGGAACAAAACTACTTTTAATAGGCTATGGCAATATGGGCAGGGCTATTGTGAAGGCTTTAGAGGGTGATTTTGAAAAAAATGAACTAGTGGTTTTAGAAAAAAATACCATCCAATCAAACTTCGCATCTATTAAAACCACTGAAGAGCTACCCACCAATTTTATTCCAGATTTGGTAATAATTGCCGTAAAGCCACAAGATTTTTATAATCTAGCCCAAACATTCGCTTATTTAAATGAAAGGGTGAATAATCACACCATTTTTGTTTCTATAATGGCAGGAGTTAGTTTAAAAAAGCTAGAAGAGGTAATTGGCAAAAAAGTTATAATTCGCACCATGCCAAACTTAAATATTCTTATAAATCAATCACTTAGTGCATATATTGCAAATAAATATGCAGAAAACTATCATATCGAACTGTTTGAATATTACTTCAAAAAGTTCTCTAGCCTTTACAAGGTAGAAAAAGAAGATGACATAAACAAATTCACCGCCCTTAGTGGTAGCGGCCCTGCCTATTTGTTCTATTTTTTTGAGGCACTAGAAGAAGCAATGGAGGGGGCTATGGATGATTTCCCCTACGAAACAAAACAAATAATATACCAAACCCTGCAAGGCTCACTAAATTTACTAAAAGAAAATAACTTAGATGCTAAACAATTAAGAAAACAGGTAACCAGCAAGGGTGGCACAACTGAAAGTGCCATTAATCATTTAGAAAAACATCATTTTAAAAAAATTGTAGCAGAGGCGATAGAATTAGCCTATAAAAAAGCAAAAGAATTAAATCAATGACCAATAAAATACCCCATATTAGAGTAGAAATTGATGCCATAGATTCACAGCTTTTAGAGCTATTTTTAAAAAGATACCTTTTGGTTGAGGAGGTGGGCAAAATAAAAAATCTAAAGAATTCCAAAAAAAGCATTATTAGTGGCGATAGGGAAAAATCAATGCTCGCCAATATTCTAAAAGAATATGATGTGAAAATAAAAAACTATCACTTTGATGATGTTGCAAAACTAAGGGAAAACATCTTTTTGCTGTTTCGTTCCATAATTTCTGCTGGTATTTCGCTTGAACAAAATTCAAAAGTTTTGCTTATAAATGAAGAAGGGCTTATAAATACAGTGGCAAAGGTTTTTGGTGGATTTATTCCCTTAAAATTATTTAGTAATTATACTGATTTATTTACCTATCACCAAAAGGCAAAACACAACACCATTATAGCCCAAAAAATTGGGGAGAATCATAATAACTCCGTAAGCAAATTCTTTGAATATGAAGGGTTAGAGTTTTTTACAACCTTGTAATCTATTCTTTTTCAAGTAGCGCCTTAGCTTTTGGGGAAAGTTGAAGGTTTAGCTCGCGTAGTTGCTTTTCTGAAACGGTATTGGGGGCGTTAAGTAGTAGATCTTGCGCATTTTGGTTAAGTGGAAAGGCTATAACTTCGCGAATGTTTGGCTCATTAGCAATTAGCATTACCATTCTATCAATACCCGGTGCAATGCCACCATGCGGGGGGGCGCCGTATGAAAAGGCACGAATCATACCGCCAAATTTACTATTTACCGCATCCTTATCATAACCAACAATTTCAAACGCCTTATACATAATTTCTGGCAGGTGATTTCTAATAGCGCCGCTTGAAAGCTCTATGCCGTTGCACACGATATCATATTGAAATGCCTTAATTTTTAGCAAGTCTTCTTTTGTTTTGGCATCCTGCAGAACCTTTATGCCACCTTGAGGCATAGAAAAGGGATTGTGCGAAAAATCTATTTTGCCTTCATCTTCATTCCATTCATAAAATGGAAAATCTGTAATCCAGCAGAATTTGAAGATGTTTTTTTCTATTAAGCCAAGCTCTTCACCCAGCAGGGTTCTAACCTTACCCGCTAGACTACTTGCTACCAACTTTTCACCACAAGTAAAAAATACACTATCGCCATTTTTTAGATGGGCGAGTTTCTTTAAGTTAGAAAGCCTATCCGCATCCAGAAGTTTTGCAATTGGCCCTTTGGCTTCGCCATTTTTATCAAAAACTATATATGCTAGGCCCTTAGCGCCATTAGCTATGGCGAATTCCACCTTTTTATCAAAAAAACTTCTTGAACTTTCAGCCGTGTTGGGGGCAGGTATGGCACGCACCACCTCACCCTTTTTTATATTATTTGCAAAAATTGAAAAGCCTGAATTTTCAAAAATCTCAGTAGCATCTACAATTTCTATGGGGTTTCTAAGGTCTGGCTTATCATTACCATATTTTAGCATTGAGGCATCAAAAGTAATGCGAGGAAAAGACGTAGAAGTTATTGTATAATCACTAAAGTTTTTAAACACGCTGTAAACTAGCTTTTCTACTGTTGAAAAAACATCTTCCGGCGTAACAAAGCTCATTTCCATATCTAGCTGATAAAATTCACCCGGAGAGCGGTCTGCCCGTGCATCTTCATCCCTAAAACAGGGGGCAATTTGAAAATATTTATCAAAGCCAGAAATCATTAGTAGTTGCTTAAACTGCTGCGGAGCTTGTGGCAGGGCGTAGAACTTACCCGGATTTAAACGCGATGGCACTAAAAAATCCCTTGCCCCTTCCGGTGATGAGGCGGTTAAAATGGGCGTTTGAAACTCATTAAAGCCAGCATCGGTTAAGTATTTTCTAATGTAAGAGATAATTTTTGAGCGAAGGATAATGTTATTGTGCAATTTTTCCCTTCTTAAATCTAAAAAGCGATACTTTAGGCGAGTGCTTTCTGGAAAATCCCCCTCTTGATTTACTAAAATGGGCAAAGTTTGCGCTTCCGATTCCACCACAAATTCTTCCACCCTAACTTCTATTTCACCACTTTTAATTGATTTATTAATAGTATCATCACTTCTTTTTAGAACGCTGCCGGTAATGGTTATAACCGATTCATACTTCAGGTTAGAGGCAATTTCTAGATTATCAAAAAACACAATTTGGGTTACCCCATAGTGATCCCGCAGGTCTATAAATAGCAAATTGCCGTGATCTCTTTTTCTAAAAACCCAGCCAGAAAGGCGAACCTTACTGCCAACATCCTTTGCCGATAAATCATTACAAGTGTGAGTGCGATATTTGTGCATATTATAAATATAAGTGGGGCTAAAATAATCATTTACCTATAGCAATCAAGAAGTTTTATAAACTCTAATAAATTTGCTAACTGAAGATAAAAAATACTTTATTTCTCAATTATTTTATTTGAAAAACTAAAGGCGTGTTTTTCGCCATCTAACATCACTTCTATGAAAAACTTTTTATCATCCTTGGTTAAATCTGTTAGTTTAAATTGAAATTCAAAACTTTGCTGCTGACCTGGATTTATTTTTGTGGGTTTAATGTAATTACTTGCAAAATCTTCTTTTTGTTTTTTATATTTATTTCTTATAGCAACCTTTTGTTTTTCTATTTCAGCTTCTGTTTCTGGAGTATTTTTAGCAAAATATACATTTTGTTGTTTTTGCTCTGAATGATAGGCATCTATTCTACGTTGATAGTATTGTTTCTTATCTGCACCATTTGACTTATTTTTGTTAACCTGATTAGCTATGTTAGAGCCTAAAGCTATTGCGTCAAAAAATCCACCGCCCGAATCTGTTTTTCTGTAATCAAGTTGTTTTTCTTCTCTTGCAAGCAAATCATCTGATATTTTGTTAAACTTTTCAGACGCTTCTTCTAGTGTAAAAATTTTAATTTCATTTTTTTGCTCATCAAATATTTTTAAGTTATCGGCAGAAAATTCTAAAACCTTATCTGTATTATTTAATATTGCTATAGTGTTAATTATTCCATAACTACCATTTTCCTTAAATTTTGCTATTCTGTAATATTTTTTTTGAAACAAACTAACAACAAAACTTTCTTTTTTAGAAATAGTAGCGGTGGAATTTGTTTTTTTATCCTCACTTACTAGCTGATAGCCACTTTCTTGAATGGAGTTGGTTTCTACATAATAAGATTTGCAAGAAACCAAAAGCGATAAAAATAGCAAAAAAAACAAGCTTTTTAGGATCATATTTTTAACAATTTTTAAGCCCTAATTTATATTAGAATAAATTTTTGTCAAAACTTTCAAACATACGGAACATTAAACTGATGCCTGCAAATGCGCCCTAAACCTCTTCAATTGCAAAGTTTTCATTGGTGAAAACGCAAATTTCAGCGGCTATTTTCATGGATTTTTTGGCTATTTCTACAGCACTTAAACCCTTTATATCAATTAAGGCTCTAGCACTAGATAAAGCATAATTTCCACCACTGCCAATAGCTACCACATTGTGTTCAGGCTCTAGAACATCACCAAGCCCCGTTAGAACTAGCATTGTGTCTTTGTCTGCTACTATCATCATTGCCTCTAGCCTACGCAAATATCTATCAGTCCGCCAGTCTTTGGCAAGCTCTACGCAGGCACGGGTTAATTGATTAGCGTGCTTTTCTAGCTTTGCCTCTAGCCTTTCAAACAGGGTAAAGGCATCTGCCGTGGAACCAGCAAAACCAGCCACAATTTTTTGATCCTTTCCCAAACGACGCAGTTTTTTGGCATTTGCCTTAATTACGGTATTGCCAAGTGAAACCTGCCCATCACCTATTATTACGGTTTTCCCATCCTTTCTAACTGCTAGAATAGTGGTGGCGTGCATTGTTTGATTGTTTGAATTTATCATTTATTTTAACTATTAATTTACTATTTGGGTATTATATATGGGGTTAAGGCATTAAAACTTCAAGAGCAAATAAAAATAGCAAATGAGAATAGCTAAGGTTGAAAGAATCACCAAAGAAACCAAAGTAAAGGTTGAACTAAACCTTGATGGCACCGGTGAATATAAAATTGCAACAGGGGTTGGTTTTTTAGACCATATGCTAGAACAGGTTGCAAGGCACAGCCTTATAGATTTAACGGTTGAAGCAAGCGGTGATACTCATATAGATTTTCATCATTTAACAGAAGATGTTGGCATTACCTTTGGTGAGGCTTTTTTAAAGGCACTGGGGGATAAAAAGGGCATAACCCGCTTTGCGGATGCAACCATTCCCATGGATGAAACCTTAACCCGTGGAGCAATAGACATAAGTGGTAGAAGCTATCTTATCTGGAAGGTAAATTTTTCAAGAGATAAACTGGGAGAAATGGATACAGAGCTATTTAGAGAATTCTTTGGTGGCTTTGTTTCAACCGCCAAAATTACTTTGCATTTAGAAAATTTGTATGGGGTTAATAACCACCACATAATAGAATCAACCTTTAAGGCCTTCGCCAAGGTGCTAAAAAAAGCGGTTGAGATAGATAAAAGGGCGGTAAATATTATTCCATCAACTAAGGGAAGCTTGTAGAGAAATTGTTTTTGTAGCAGAGGGAATGTTTGACTCAAATGCAAACCGATAATGGGTAATTAAATGAAAACCATAGCATCTGATCTAATTTCCCTTTAGCTTTTTGGCGGAGGTTCTAGGTTTTTACAATTGATTCTTGCCAAATTATTACTATTACTTGGATAATGTAATCTAATCAACAGGAGAAAGAGCATGAAGTTTTTTACATTGTTGCTATTAGTCATGTTTTTTACAACTAAGTCTTATGCTAGCTGTGTTCCCAAACCTGGTAAAGAAATCCAAGTAAATATAGATAAAAGCTACAGCCCTATTTTTGACGGATCGGGAATAAAACAACCCGGCTGTATTCTGCAATCCGATGGAAAAGTGTTGGGATACACTTCTTATAATTATCTTTGCAACCTTCCCTCAAATGAAAAGGTTAATTTAGCACTCTCGTATGACTGTTGCGATACTGGTCCAGATAGTGGTGATTTACTTTGCACGGTAAGAGCTAAAGGAGTTCTGGGCATTGCTTCTATTCATGCAAATGGTGTAGGACTTTCTCCGATAGATAAAGATGCGCGGGCAGTAGATGATTTCGTAAGTACATTACAGGGAGATTATGTTTTTTCATATTACGGCGCTTCCAAAAAACTTTTAGAATATCTCGCCGATGATAAATTTAAAGCAACAGTGCTAAACAAGCGAGAGCAATTGAAAGCCATAGCAAAAAATGGAACGAGAGAAGATCAAAGAGGATATGCTTCGAATGTCTTGCTTCAGATGGGCAATGAAAATGAAATTGAAACGGTTGAGCAGATTGTAAGCGTTCTAGAAACAGAGGATTTTGACGATGAGATTATTATCCCCATAATTAAAAAAGCTGCTAATTATCCAAATCATGTTGATAAAATAGCACCAGCATTACTGAATTTTTTAAAGAGAGAATATTATGATAAAAATAAAGCCGAAGCAGTTTTCACTACGCTTGAAAAGCTTGGAAAATCTATGAGACCTTATATTAAAGGGTTACTCGAATATGAATACGAATGGTCTGACCGTGGAAAGTATTATGATTTCGAGCAAAGAGTAGCTTTCCGCAAAAGAATGAACAATCTTGTTTGTATTATATCACCTGAAGATACGAACACATTGGAAAGGTGGAAATGGCAAGAAGAACGAAAAGCTAAACAGTTTAAATGTCCTCTATAAAAATAATTTAAGTTGTTTCTATTGTGGCTGTGGATAATCTCTAGCAGCGGTTGAGATAGATAAAAGAGCGGTAAATATTATTCCATCCACCAAGGGTAGCCTTTAAAATCTCCTTCAAATAGGCACAAACTTTGGCTTGGTTTTTTTAAGCCAGATTACAATCATTAACCTTGTTACGGTAATGGCGGTAAACATTGAGGTCATAATACCAAGAGACAAGGTTACGGCGAATCCCTTAATTAATCCCACCCCAAAGGTAAATAGCAGGAAGGTGGCAATTAGCGTGGTTAGGTTAGAATCGCAAATGGAAACAAATGCCCCCTTAAAGCCATTTTCTATTGCGGAATATGGGGTTTTGCCACCCCTTATTTCCTCCCTTATCCTTTCAAAAATTAGAATATTAGTATCTACCGCCATACCCATGGTAAGCACAATCCCTGCAATACCTGGTAAGGTTAAGGTAGAGCCAAGCAGAATCATTACTGCAAAAAGAATAAACAGGTTGGTAAATAGGGCAATAGAGGCAAATACGCCAAATAATCCATAAAAAAGCACCATAAATACTACTACGGCAACAAAACCAATAATACCTGCCAGTTTACCAGATTTAATAGAATCTTCCCCAAGCCCTGGCCCCACTATTTTTTCTTCTACTATTTTTAAAGGAACTGGTAAAGAGCCGGAACGCAGCAAAATGGCTAAGTCTTCCGCTGATTTTGGCGTAAAATTCCCGGTTATAATGCCACTGCCACCTGCAATGTGCGATTGGATTACTGGGGCTGAAATCACCTGTCCATCTAGCACTATAGCAAAGGGCTTGCCGACATTTTCTTTGGTGACCTCTGAAAAAGCCTTCCCCCCTTGCGTATTTAAAGTAAACTGAATAACTGGCATACCTTGGCTAAAAGATGAGCCTGCTTGAATTAGCATATCCCCCGTTATTAATGGCTTTTTGGCGATTAAATATAACTGACCAGATGATTCTCTTCCTTCATCATTACCACCTGCCAACAAATAACCATCAGGTGCCTTAACAAACCTTTGTGGAAAGGGTGAGGTTGGGTGCATCAAATGAAAGGTCAGCCTTGCCGTTTTACCCAAAACTGCCCGCATTTCTTTGGTATCTTTAAGCCCTGGAACTTGAACTAGAATGCGGTTGCTTCCCTGTTGCTGAATAATTGGCTCTCTAGTGCCTAGCTCATCTATTCTTTTTCTTAAAATCTCAATGGCCTTTGATAGCAAATCTCTAGTAAGTTTTGCCTTTACTTCACTTTTTAAAGCAAGGGATAGGATTTTATTATTAATAACAATATCATATTCAAATTTATAATCCCGCAACACCGCCCTTATATCATCTTCTTTTTCTAGGGAGTTTATTTCAAAGCTAACAGCATCATTTTCTATTTTTGCATTTTGAAAGAGAATTTTGCCAGTTGATAATTTGCTAGAAACCTCATCTTTTAAACTTTCTAAAGATTCCTTAAAGTAAACACTAGTATCAGTTTCAAGGGTCATATAGCTACCGCCTTTTAAATCTAGCCCTAAATTAATTTTGTTATCTGGCGTAATTTTAGCGAAAATATTTTCACTGCCAAAAAAGCTCTGGAAAGAGATAAGAAAACTAGTAATAACCACTAGTATTATGGCAATTAGCGAAAATTTAGAATAGTTTAACATTTTTATTGCTATATTTTTTTAGCTCTTTAGCCTGTAGATGCAAAATAAGCAAGTTTGTTATGATAGAAAAACTCTTCTCCTACTTCAAATGGTTTATAAATTTAGATGCCATTGATCTTGCCCTTTACATAGTGGGCTTTTTCTTTGCACTATTTATTATAATGCGTATTATTAGTAAAATAATTAGGAGCTTTGAAACTCATTAATAAGATGAAAAAATTTCTAGTTCTATTACTAATATGCCTCTTTACCTTTTCAGCCAATTCCGCCCTTGCCTTTAATTTAATTAGGGATGATGAAATTGAAAGCTACCTAAAAAAGCTAGCCACTCCCATTTTTAAAGCGGCCGATTTAAACCCAAATTCCATAAAAATTTATGTAATTAATGATGATTCGATAAATGCCTTTGTAACTGATGGCAAAAAAATGTTCATCCATACCGCCCTTATTACGCAAACAGATAGTCCCAACATGTTAATGGGGGTAATTGCCCATGAAACTGGGCATATTTATGGCGGGCATCTAATTAAAATGTCAGATGAAATTACCAACGCCATTTTGCGTTCCACCTTAGGCTACGCCTTAGGGATTGGAATGGTAATAGCCGCTGGCAAGCCTGATGTTGGCGGGGCAATAGCACTCGGTTCACAAAGATACGCCGAACGCAGCTTTTTAAAGTTTTCAAGGGAGCAGGAGGAAATGGCAGATAATCTAGGGCTTGGTTTTTTAAAAAAGAACGGCTTTTCAGCGGAAGGTTTATTCGATTTGCTTTCCTATTTTAATAAAAAGCAAAGTGGTGCAGATTTAGACCCCTATATACAAACCCACCCCCTTTCTAAAGAAAGGCTAGATAATGTGGGTAATTTTATAAGAAATAATACGGGGTTAAAAAAGCAATATGATGCAAATTTAGAAACAAGCCACAAAAGAGTAGTAGCAAAAATTGAAGGTTTTTTGGGCTATATAACCCCTGCCAAAAGAAAGTATAAAAACGGCACTGATTTTGCCAGTAAATATGCTATGAGCATTGTTTATCACCGGGAAAATAACTTTAAAAAATCACTAGATATTATTAATAGCTTAATAAAAGAAAATCCAAATGATGCCTATTTAAATGAACTAAAAGGGCAGTTTACCTTTGAAAGTGGCGATGTTACGCAATCGGTTAAGTCTTACGAAATAGCATCAAAAATGCTCCCCAATTCCCTTTTAATCAATACAGAATATGCAAAATCTATGCTTGCCCTAGAGGAAGAGCACACAAAAGACTACAAAAAATACTATATAGAGGCAGAAAAAATCTTAAAAAGATTTCAAAATTTAGAACCTTTAAACCTTTCCATTTGGAAAAACTTAGCCAAGGCATATGGCAAGAACGGTAAACTTGCTTACAGCTATTATGCCTTTGCGGAATATTATTTTCTAGGCGGTGATTTTAAAAAGGCGAAAGACTATATTGAGCTTTCCAAAAAAAGAACTGACGATGTGGTTTTAAAAGAAAAGCTATTAATTTTGCAAGACGATATAAAGAAAAAGGCTAACAAGAACGCAGAGTTTTAAACCCATCT
Source organism: Alphaproteobacteria bacterium (assembly GCA_046302855.1). GTDB lineage: Bacteria > Pseudomonadota > Alphaproteobacteria > Rickettsiales > UBA8987 > JBKCHH01. The sequence goes on along the minus strand of JBKCHH010000070.1, from coordinate 4,843 downwards.
TTGTAAATAGATTGATGTAATTTTGTTCATTTTTCATGACATTCATTTCGTTCTATTTTGCGGCGGAACTAAATTATGCTTGATTATTATTGCGTAGCTACCTAAGTAGGTGTTGTTTATAGGCACTCGTAGCTCAATTGGATAGAGCGCTAGACTACGGATCTAAAGGTTAGGGGTTCGACTCCCTTCGAGTGCACCATCCTTCGCCGTTGGTTTCGGATGGCCTCGCTCCTTCGTAAGGCATCCAATATTCTTTTTATAAAGGTAAGGAATTTGTGGCTTGGGGTGGATAAGAGTTGGAAATAAAGCTATCCCTAAATAACCCACATTTATACAAATTGTCAATAAAAGCTAGTTTAATAAACTTAAAAATCACGGGTAAGGGTAGCGGATAATTACTATGCCGGAACCGCCAACTCCGCCTTTATTAGTAGTTGTACGAGATCCACCACCGCCACCACCAGTGTTGGGAGTACCTGCAGAGCCATTTCCACTAGAATTTCTTCCATTGCCGCCACCACCGGCGCCGCCACTCCCTGCTGTAGTAACTCCAGAACCTCCACCACCACCTGCATAAGTTACAGAAGCTCCAGAAATTGAACTGGCTGTTCCACTACCGCCATTACCACCAACATCACTACTACCATTACTGCCAACACTTGAAGCACCACCGCCACCACCAGCACCACTAGTAACACCAGAACCTCCATTATTGCCTTGCCCCACCGTACCTGAACCGCCATCACCAACACTACCGCCACCACTACCACCACTACTGCCAGCAACAGGAACAACAGAATTCCCACCACCGCCACCACCTAATGAAGTTATAAGTGATCCTATACTTGAATTGATGCCATTAGCACCAACACTTGGGGCCCCACCATAAACTCCACCTGCACCTACAGTAATGGCCTGCGAAGAGGTAATGTTTAAAGAACTATTATATTGATACCCCCCTGCACCACCACCGCTTCCAACAGGGGTGCCAGCACCTGAAGTAGAACCACCCGCACCGCCGCCGCCAATAACTAGCACTTCCATATTACCGCCATTGGTAACGGTAAAGTTTTGCGTGCTAGATACCTGCACGGCAGTACCAGAGGAGGTTATATCAACTGCACTTCCACCAGAGGTGGTTGAAACTTGAAATGTATTGGCGGCAGAATTTATTACATAATAGGTACTACCAGCTACCAAGCCACCGGGCATGGTATTAGCATTAAACTTTACTATATCACCATTTGCTAAGGTGTGGCCAGTAAAGGGTATGGTATTATTTGTTATATTTGTTGCAGTTAATGTTACTCCCCTAGCATTTTTGAAGGTGTGAATTCTTTTACCTGCAACATAAGTTATTACCCCCCCGCCTGCAGCTATTGAAGTGATTGTTGGGCAAAAGCCCCATTGTGGTCTAGTAGCTGGTGAACCAGTCCAAGCAGTAGTAGTAGCATCAAAGTCTGTCGGTAAGCTAGCAATACTGCTTACGCACCAATTGCTAAGGTTTTGGTTAAATTTAGTGGCACTTTGGAACATAGAAGCCATATATGCAGTGGGGGTTACACTACCCGTATACCAGTAATCATCACTATTAACGCTATTATCAAAGGTGCCATTTGGCCCTGCTTTTCTTGAAATATCTTGGTTAAAGGCAATGGCACCTCGGAACATGTCTTGCATAGTTGTAACTTGAGAGGTGTTCCAGTTCAACAAATTACCACTAACACCTGGCGCGTTACCATTGTTAAAGGTACTAATGCTGGAAATAGAATAAAACATAGAACTCATATCTGTAACTTTAGAGGTATCCCAACTACCAATATTTTGGTTAAAGTTAGTGGCACCTCTGAACATCCAACTCATAGTTGTAACACAACCAGTATTCCAATAATCATTATTTGGAGGAGCACTCAAAGGATTACAATCAGTTACATTATCAAACTTATTATCTGTCCCAGTTTTTCTTGAAATATCTTGGTTAAAGGCACTGGCATTGTGGAACATACCTGACATATCTGTAACTTGAGAGGTGTTCCAGTTCAACAAATTACCACTAACACCTGGCGCGTTACCATTGTTAAAGGTACTAATGCCGGTATTAAATGAAGAAAACATAGAACTCATATCTGTAACCTTAGAGGTATCCCAGTTGCCAATATTTTGGTTAAAGTCAATGGCATTGGAGAACATATAAGACATATCTGTAACACAACCAGTATTCCAATAATCATTACTTGTAGAAGCACTCGAAAGACTACAATCAGTTACATCATCAAACTTAGTATCATTTTCCCCTGGTTTTCTTGAAATATCTTGGTTAAAGGCACTGGCACCTTTGAACATACTACCCATATTTATAACCTTAGAGGTATTCCAGTTGCCAATATTTGCGTCAAAGTTAGTAGAGCCAAAGAACATTTCGTCCATACTTATAACCTTAGAGGTGTTCCATAAGTTCCCATTAGCACCTAGCCCTGTAAGGGAAGTTGTTCCCCTAAACATACTGGCAAGGCTCATAGTATCGTAGCCCAAAAGATTTGGCGTATCGGTGGCGGTAACAGTTAGGTTGTCGCAACCATCAAAGGCTCTTTCCATACTGCTCCAAGCGATATTACCCCACTGGGTAATGGCAGTAATTTTAGATTTATCACCAGCGTTGTTGAAAAGAATGCGTGTGAAGGCACCAGTCATTGCAATTGTATATATACCAGAGGCTGGGAATTTAATGGTTGTGGTGCCAGTGCAACCAGTTATTTGTGTTTTAGGGCCATTTAAAACGCAACCCGGACCAATTGTTACGCTATCAAATTCCCCACCATCAACCCTACTTATGCTATAAGCACCTCCACTAGCAGGAATTGTAATACTATCATTGGCACTACAAGTGCCACAAGTATTTGCCGTATTCCAAGTGGTGTTGAAACTGCTGTTGGTATTATTCATCGTCACGCCAGTAACAGTTCCTGCGTAGGAGTTGGTGAGTGCGTTAGCGGTGCCTATTGTGACGCCATCTGCAATGCTAAAGGTGCCGGTAATTGGCGTGGCAGGGAAGGTGATGGGTGAGGTTGATTCGATATTGCCTGCTAAAACAGTGTAAGAGCAGCGAAGGATTAGATCGCCAGGTTGCAATACACATGGAACTAATGGATTTGTGGTAACGGTTCCAGAATCTATACTAAAGCTCAATGTTGGGTTGCCAGTGATGCTAACCGGCTCGCTAAAGGTTATATCTATATTGTTGATGGTATTGCCGGTTACATAAGCACCACCCGGAATAGTAATGTTGGTTATGGTTGGGGCGGTGGTGTCTACAAGAAGGCTGGCGAAGTTGGTGGTTGGGTTTAAGGAAGGTAAGGCTGAATTGGCATTGCCACCAGCTACTACATCTTTTATAGAGCTGGAACCTGGAATGGCAAGGCTGTTGCTAACTAAATCTATACTACCATCACTATCATTATCACCTACTACTACTGGATACTGGAATAGTAGCGTGTTAGTGCCACTGCCTGATGCGTAAGTAGCAGGTTTAGAAGTTGCCCCTATTAGTAAATTTATAGTAGGATTACCACCAGTTGTATCTACCACCACAGGCTCACTAAATACCACATTCACTTTGATGTAATCTGCCGAAGTGCTACTAATACCATAAATACCGGTGCTACTATTAAGGCTACTTGATGCAACCGCTGGGGCGGTATTATCTATTTTTATAGTATTGGCAAGGGCGGGTAGTGCTAGTAAGGCATCATCACCCACAAAGTCTTTTATAGTATCAGAGCCGGTTGGAAGATTTATGTTAGAAGCAATACCAATGCCACCGCTTAAATCATTATCACCCGTTCCAGTAGTATAGCGGAATATTATACTGGTTGTGCCACTACCACTTAGGTAATTGGCATATACCGTGTCACTGGTTAAGGCTATTGGAATTCTTGGAAGCCCAGTTATGTTAACAGGGTTAGTAAAGGTAGCGGTTATATCTATATTATAACCATCACCGTAAATACCACTAGTTGAAGTTGGGGCATTAAATACAAGGGCTGAAACACCAGAGGTATTGTTAGAGGTAAATCTGTAGTCAGTTGAATCATCAAGATTGCTTGTTAGCATGGCATTACCAAAGGCATCTAGTATAGAACCATTAGTTGCCTGTATGTAGTAAACAGTTGAGGGGCTAAGAGGATTGCCCGGTTGAATGGTTATTTTATCGTTAGATACGGTTAAGGTGCCACCATTACTTCCAGTGCCTGCCGTTCCCATAGTATTAAAGGTAAAGGTTTCAACCGTTGTTGCCCCGGTTTTTAGATATAAAATTTTGGTATTGCCACCACGCACATTCTCACTAAAATCTAGCACTATACTAGTTCCAAGTGATACTGCCGGTGCCCCATTAACAGGAACCGTATTGCTAACATCAAAGGTAGGAATTATACCATCTACCAAAACAAGTGGATAGTTTTGGTTAGTAAAGGCGGGGTTTAAGGTGTTGCCAGAGCCTGAAGTTACCACATCTGTTATAGTAAAGGCTCCATTTAGTGGATTGGTGGTTACATTTATGCCATTTACCGCATCATTATCTCCCGCTTGCACTACATAGTTAAATAGCATTGAATTAGCCGTTTTACTAATAAAATTGGCAGTTTGTGGCACCCCACCCACATCTATATCAATAGAGGAAGGGTCAGGGCTAGAGGTTATATTCTCACTAAAGTTTACTGTAATTGGAATAGTATCGCCCAGTTTATAATTGTTAGCTGGAATGGTTATGCTGCTTATGGTTGGGGCGGTGGTATCTATTCTAACGGTGTTGGTGGCGGGGCTTGGACTTGGAACATAATTTATA
>JBKCHH010000069.1:0-5377 GCA_046302855.1 Alphaproteobacteria bacterium | reverse complement strand
GAACAAGCGGTGATGATGAATCACCACCGCTTGCTTCCTCCAGGCTTTGCTGGTTATTCGCCAGCCTTACCCTTACCCTCCTCCGTAGGGGGGTTGCGGAGGGAGTTTATCCTATCCGCGTCCAACATTCCAACCTCCTGACGGAGGTTATCATTGTCTGCTTGGAGATTTGCATTCTCCCGGCGGAGTAGGTCATTCTCCCGGCGGAGAATGAGATTCATCTCGCCATACTCATGAACTAGCTGAGCGGCCAGCTCGGAGTTTGTTTCCAGCAGTTCAATAGCTGCTAGGATGGAGGGCCTAAAGGGCCGTCTAAAAAGCCATGTAAACATGGTAACAATTGCGTGGGGACTTGAAGCTGAAGCTAAACTAAAAAATCCTCCAAAAGAGACGATAATGGCAGTTTAGCAGAGAGAGAGTTGTCAATGTAAAATATTGATTTCGCCTAAGAAAAATTTTAGCTTTTAACCAATTTTTAATATATTGCCCAAAAACCTATACTCAGCCACAACCATATTTTTTGCCTCGCAAAAAAAACTGCCTGTTGATTTTTAGTTGTAGGTAATCTAATTGAGTGAAGGTTTTATCCAAAGCCAAAAAAATAAGGAATAAAAATGGAAATTTACAGTATAAAGGTTGTAGATAGAAAGGGCAAAGAGCATCTTCTAGAGGCTCCGGAGGGTTATCGCCTAATGGAAGTTATTCGTGATAATGGGTTACCTATAAAGGCAGAATGTGGTGGGGCTTGTGCCTGTGCCACTTGTCATGTTTATGTGGATAAGGCTTGGCTAGAAAAGCTATCCCCCCCCTTAAACGATGAGGTTAATATGTTAGATGAAGCCTTTGAAGTAGAGGGCAATTCTAGGCTTTCTTGCCAAATTATTATTAACGAAAATTTAGATGGCTTAAAAGTAACCATAGCACCAGATGGAGATAATTAATGGGGAAAACTAATGGAGATAATTAATGCCTAAACGCACTGACATAAAATCTGTTTTAATAATAGGGGCAGGGCCAATAGTTATAGGGCAGGCGTGTGAGTTTGATTATTCCGGCACGCAAGCTTGCAAGGCTTTAAAGGAAGAGGGCTACAGGGTAATTCTTATAAATTCCAACCCTGCTACTATAATGACGGACCCTGAACTAGCAGATGTAACCTATATTGAGCCTATAACGCCAGAATTTGTTGAAAAAATTATCGCTAAAGAAAGGCCAGATGCTCTTCTTCCAACCATGGGGGGGCAAACTGCCTTAAATACCGCCCTTGCTTTGCATAAAAATGGCGTGTTAAAAAAATATAAGGTGGAACTAATTGGTGCCAAGCCAGAATCTATCGAAAAGGCAGAAAACAGGGCCTTATTTAATGAGGCTATGAAAAAAATTGGTCTTTCTGTGCCAAAAAATCTAGTGGTGGATAATTTAGAAGATGCCCTTGCTTTTGCAAAAAACAACCCCTTTCCGCTAATTATTCGCCCCTCCTTTACTTTAGGGGGAACAGGCGGTGGCATTGCCTATAATAGCCAAGAATTTGTGGCAATAATAAAATCTGGGCTGGAGGCATCACCTACCAATCAAGTGTTAATAGATGAATCTCTCCTTGGTTGGAAAGAGTATGAAATGGAAGTGGTGCGAGACAAAAATGATAACTGCATTATAGTTTGCTCCATAGAAAATGTTGATCCAATGGGCGTTCATACGGGCGATTCCATTACCGTTGCCCCAGCCCTTACCTTAACTGATAAGGAATATCAGCAGATGCGAAATGCCTCAATTGCGGTAATGAGGGAAATTGGCGTAGAAACAGGTGGCTCTAATGTTCAGTTTGGCGTAAACCCAAAAAATGGCAAGCAGGTGGTAATAGAAATGAATCCTAGAGTTTCAAGGTCTTCTGCCTTGGCTTCTAAGGCAACTGGCTTTCCAATTGCTAAGGTGGCAACCAAACTTGCCATTGGCTACACTTTAGATGAAATATTAAATGATTGCACCAAGGCTTTCCCCGCTTCTTTTGAGCCGATGATAGACTATGTGGTAACTAAAATCCCTCGCTTTGCCTTCGATAAATTCTTAAGTGCCGATGAAACTTTGGGCAGTGCCATGAAGTCTGTGGGTGAGGTTATGGCAATAGGTTCATCTTTCGCAGAAAGTTTGCAGAAGGCCTTGCGTTCGCTAGAATCTGGCTTAAGTGGCTTTAAAGAAAAAAATGAAAAGGATATAGATGTTCTAAAGGAAGATTTAAAAAAACTAACCCCCAAACGCATTTTACTAATTGGGCAGGCATTCAGGCAGGGTCTATCAGTTGAGGAGGTCTCAAGCCTTACCTCTTACGATAAATGGTTTTTGGAGCAAATAAAAACTATTATAGATAAGGAGCTAGAAATTAAACAACTAAAACTGCAAGATTTAAATAAATTCAACCTATACCAAATTAAAAAACTTGGTTTTTCAGATGCAAAAATTGCCGAGCTTCTGAGTGTTAAAGAACAGGCAGTGCAGAACAAAAGGCATAGCCTTGGCGTTCACCCTTCCTTTAAACGCATAGATACCTGTGCTGGTGAATTTGATGCAAAAACCCCTTATATGTATTCCACCTATAGTGGCGATGGCATAACGGAAAATGAAGATGAGGCAAGCATTTCAAACCGTAAAAAGGTTATTATTCTAGGTTCTGGACCAAATAGAATAGGGCAGGGGATAGAGTTTGATTACGCCTGTGTTCACGGTGTTTTATCTGCCCAAGAAGAAGGGGTGGAGGCAATAATGATAAATTGCAACCCAGAAACTGTTTCTACTGATTATGACACTTCTGATAGGCTTTATTTTGAGCCAATTACCAGTGAAGATGTCTATGAAATTATCTTAAAAGAAAAGCAAAGGGGCAAGTTTTTAGGGGTAAATGTGCAGTTTGGCGGGCAAACTCCTCTAAAACTGGCCAGCTATTTAGAAAAAAAGGGAATCAAACTACTAGGCACCAGTGCCAAAGTTATAGAGCAGGCGGAAGATAGGCAGTTTTTCCAAAAATTCTTAAAGAAAAATCGCTTAAAACAGCCAGAAAATTTAATTGCCAAAAATGATGTTGAACTTTTTGTAAATGCCAAAAAACTAGGTTTCCCCTTTGTTCTTCGCCCCTCTTTTGTTTTAGGTGGCAGGGCAATGATAGTGGCAGAAAATGAAGATGATTTGGTAAAATATTTAGATCAACATTCAGATTGCTTTGAAAGTGGCCCTCTACTTCTGGACAAGTTCCTAAACAATGCCACTGAAATTGATGTTGATGCCATTTCAGATGGTAAGGAAGTGTTCGTTTGTGCCATTATGGAGCATATTGAAGAGGCTGGGATTCACTCTGGTGATTCTGCCTGCTCAATACCTAGCTATTCTTTAAGTGAACAGGTTAGGGCTGAAATTACCCGCCAGACTATTTTGATTGCCAAAAAACTAAAAATTATTGGGTTAATGAATATTCAATTTGCCCTATATAATGGTGATGTTTTTGTGCTGGAAGTTAATCCGCGTTCAAGCCGCTCTGTGCCTTATGTTGCCAAGTCTATTTTAACCCCCATTGTAAAGATTGCGGGCAAGATAATTCTTGGTAAAAAACTAAGCTCCTTTGCAAGTGAGCTAAATAAAATCGAGGCGATAAAAAAAGAGGCGAAATTCTATACTATAAAAGAAGTGGTCTTTCCCTTTGCAAGGTTTAACAATGTGGATATTGTTTTGGGTCCAGAAATGAAATCCACCGGCGAAGTAATGGGTATTGGCGAAAATTTAGATATTGCCTTTGCAAAATCGCAAATTGCCTCTGGCTTTGAACTTCACCTTAAGGGCAATGCCTTTGTTTCTGTAAAGGATGAAGATAAACAAGCAATTTTAGAAATAAGCAAAATTTTACTCAACAATAAATTTAATCTGCTGGCTACTTCTGGCACGGCAAAGTTTTTGAATGATAATGGGGTAAAGTGCAAGGTTGTAAACAAGGTAAGGGAAGGTTCCCCCCATATTGTGGATATGATAAATTCTAACCAAGTGCAGTTAGTAATTAATACCACTAAGGGTGAGGAATCTATTAAGGATAGCTTTTCCATTAGGCGAAATACCTTTTTACGCAAAATTACCTACTCCACCACTATAAAGGGTGCCTACCGCTTGGCTAAGGCAATAGAGTTCTTAAACAAAAATGGCGGTAAGATGGAAGTAAAGGCCTTGCAAGAGCTGGCATAATGGAATAAATGGGGGCTATTTCGCCATTAGTTTCATGTACGGTAAGGCTTTTTCTAAGATATAAAGGTAGTCTTATCATTAATCTTTTTAGCTAATGTTTCATAAAAAGTATTCACTTCTTTTTCAAAATTTAAACAATCGCTTTTATAACTCTCAATAGGTTTAATATTATCTATGTTTTGTTGAAGATGTTTTATGTTAAGTGGAAGTATATTTTTATTCAAAAGGCTAGATTTTATAAAATATTTAATATCTAGAGGTATTAAATCAAAATGAACCCCACCTTTCCAACATTTTTCTTTCAATATTTTAATTAGCTGAAAAAGAATTTCTTCCACGATATTAGAAAATTCTCTACCAGCTTCTAAAACCTTATTTTCTGTCTCTTTGTCAAGTTTTTCGTTATGAAAAAGTTTTTTATCGGCAAATGTTTTTATTGTTTCAAGATTTTGATTAAATTTTTCTTCTTTTGGTAAAAAACCCATCGTACAAAAATTTGGTTCTAGTGGATAGTTTTTGTTTTGTTTCTTATTTTTTGTGCAATCGGGGGATTCTAGTGGGCAGTTTTTCTTTTGTTTCTGACTTTTTTCTTCTTCAGTCATCTTTCTTATACAAGCAGCTACTGTGTAATAATATCCATCAGTAAAAAGAATATTTGTTACAGGGTTATCATCTAACATTGGATAGTTAATTATCCTGTAAGGAAAACCTTCAGCTGAAAATTCTATATTTTTACACTTATCTATAAGGTTTTTTCTTTTTATTACCGCCTCATTCAAGGTTTTAAAAACAACATGATAATGAATACAAATAGCCAAATAATTTAGGCTACTTTTTTTAAACCTTTCTAATGCTTCATTATTTTCTACTACTGGCAAGCCAAGCATTCATCATACTTACTTTCTGATTTTTCGTAATTTTTATCAAAATTAGTAGCGTGCAAAGAATCGCTAATTAGCTTTGGTTCTAGCGGAATTTCAAGCTGTTCAATATCTTTGTTTACCACCTTGTGTGAAACTTTTTCTGCCCTTTGAAGTGAGGTTGAGCGGCAGTAGTAAAGGCTTTTTACGCCCTTTTTCCACGCCATCATATGCACATCGTGCAGTTGTTTTTTGTGAACATCGGCTGGCATAAACAGGTTTAGCGATTGGGCTTGGGT
>JBKCHH010000068.1:0-6804 GCA_046302855.1 Alphaproteobacteria bacterium | reverse complement strand
ACAATAAGTATTTTGCCCAGCCAAATTCCAGAAAAATCGGTCATAGATATTCTGGAAGAGGCTTATAAAAAATTCCCCAACAACAGGGCAATAGAGTTCTTTGGCACAAAAATTACCTATTCTCAGTTAAGGGAAAAGGTTTTGCAACTAAGCCACAGTTTAAAAGAACTGGGGGTAAGGGAAAATACTAAGGTGGGGCTTTATCTGCCAAATTCCCCCCACTATATTATTAGCTATTTTGCCATACTTTATGCCGGTGGAGTGGTGGTAAACTTTAGCCCTCTTTACTCTGAAAGTGAACTTGCAAACCAGCTAAAAGATTCTGATACAGAAATTTTAATCACCCTAAACTTAAAAGTTTTGCATGATAAGGCGATAAAGTCTACAAAGAAGCTAATTGTTGGCTCCATTGCAGATTATTTAAGTGCTCCACAAGCCTTTTTCTTTAAGCTATTTAAATACAAGCACTTAGCTAAGGTTGCTTATGATGAAAATATAGTTTCTTATCCCAAACTATTTACCAAGAATAGTTTAAAAGAACTCCCCATTATTGATGCCAAAACAAAAGTAGCGGTTTTGCAATATACGGGTGGAACTACTGGAGTTCCCAAGGGGGCAATGCTTTCGCACTTTAATATTTTTGCCAATAGCTATCAATCAAAAAGCTGGTGCTATACAGCGAAAGAAGGGCAAGAGAAGGTTATGGTGGTTTTGCCCCTTTTTCACGCATTTGCCAATACGGTTGCGATGAATATGAGCATTATGCTAGGGGCGGAGATGGTTTTAATTCCAAAGTTTGAGCTGGAAGGCTTAATAAAATCAATCCACAAACATAAGCCCACCTTGTTTCCTGCCGTTCCAACCATTTATAATGCCATTACCCATTTTGCGGAAATTAAAAACTATAACCTTCGCTCCATAAGGCTATGTGTGTCTGGGGGCGATACTCTGCCTGTTGCAGTTAAGCACAGGTTTGAAGAAATTACTGGTTGTAAAGTAATTGAAGGCTATGGGCTAACGGAATGCTCGCCAGTTGTTTGTTGCAACCCCGTAGAGGGGGAAAATAGAGCTGGCACAATAGGCCTGCCCTTTATGGATACTGAAATTGCCGTTTTTTCCCATGAAGGCGAATTTAAAAGGCTAGAGGTGGGAGAAAAGGGCGAGCTATGTGTTAAAGGCCCACAGGTGATGCTTGGCTATTATAAAAAACCTAAAGAAACTAATGATATTCTAGTAGATGGCTGGTTAAAAACGGGCGATATTGGTATAATGGATAGTGATGGCTACGCAAAAATTGTCGATAGATTAAAGCAGGTAATAATTGCAGGCGGATATAAAATTTATCCAAGAATTGTTGAGGAGGCAATTTATCAATATCCAACCATTCTTGAATGTGCCGTAGTGGGGGTGGAAGATAAATATCGCGGGCAAACCGCAAAAGCCTTTTTAGTAGCCAAAAACGGTGAAGCCATAGATATTGAAGATTTAAAAAAAACTTTAGAAAAAAAACTCTCCAAATACGAAATGCCAAGCCAGTTCGAAATAAAAGAATCCCTCCCCAAAACCCTAATTGGGAAAATTAATAAAAGGGGGCTAAATTAAGGAAAGCCGTTATTGATGTAAAGATTTAACAATCCCAAATATAAAAAATGGTATTCAAGTGATTTATTTTAAGCAGTTTAACAAAAGTTAAACATTTAGGTGGTTATATAGAATATAATTAACAACAACCTTGAACACCTATAACGAAATCTATTTTTGAAAGAGTAAGAGATATTATAGCTAACGAAAGAGTCAATGAATTGAACGAAGGAGTCAGGGCAGTGCTTATTTTTAATACTAAAATCGTATCTTATCCCAACTCGCAATTTCTTAAAATACTTTATAATTCTCCAATCTCAGCTGAAGAATATTATCAATTAAGAAATTTTTTTTCATCGATTGGAGAAACTATGGACGCTTTTGAAATTTTTATTAACGATTCTAATATTGCTATTACCTTCGAAAAAAATTATGCGAAAGATTCGTTGATGCAGGCACTGAACGAACAGATTGCAAAAGAAGCACTAGAGGCAGAATTTATACTTGCACTGTTTGCAGTGGCTCAGGCTATTGAAAACTCAACATACCCCTTAGTGAACAACTCCCTAACTCTAAAACTTGTTGAAACTTTTAAAGAAGCAAATGAAGCAAGAAGTAAAATTCAAATAGCTCCAAACCTTGCAAAAGCACAAAAAGAAGCAGAAGATAAAGCAAGAAGTGGGCTTTTTAACTTTTTTGTACAAGCTAGGCCTAAATCCTTTAACATTATTGATTTTTTTGCGGAAATTTTAACTAGAACTGGTTTTAATAGAATACAGACATATAGCTCAGTTAGAGAGTTATTTGATAATGCTGAGTTTAACATTATTAGAAATAGGGGATTAATTGGGCAAGAAGGCCTATAGCAGCTGAAAAACAAGCTATACCTATAATTATAAAAGCGATTAAAAGTGCTATAAAATTTTATAAAAAAACTGAACTTTATGAACCACTTCAAAAGGTTTTAGAATTATTTGAAAAAGCAGTGGCGCTTAGAGCATACTTTGCTAATACCCCAAGTGCAAATGTAATTCCAAATAACGCCCAAGCCAGCCAAAGAAGATTGGCTTAATGAAGGGAGAGCTTAAAGGTTAGCATTAAATCCTCTTCCTAATATACTCACCCGGTGCGGCTGATAGGTAGTATTTTTTAGTTCTATCTATTAAATCTTTTGCCTCTAATTCTTTGCCAAGCAGGTTGTTGGAATTAAAAAAAACCCGTCATTGCGAGTGAGAGCTTCGCTCGAAGCGTGGCAATCCACAAAAATGGCTTTTCTTGAGAAAATACCTGATACCCAGGCTCTACCTTGTTTATGGATTGCTTCTTCGCTTCGCTCATCGCAATGACGATGTGCGTAATTCTAAATACGAGAATAGCATTAAATCCTCTTCCTAATATACTCACCCGGTGCGGCTGATAGGTAGTATTTTTTTGTTCTATCTATTAAATCTTTAGCCTCTAATTCTTTTCCAAGCAGGTTGTTGGTGTGTAGCCATTTGTCTAAATCTTCCCACCAAGATTGTTGAATTTTGGTCGCTTCAATTAGCCAATCATTTAAATTACTACTTAGTTTTTCGCTTACAAAACAGCCGTATTTTTTATTATTGGGATGGTTTACAATCCCTGCCACATGCCCAGATTCGGTTAGGGTAAAGTGTTTTTCTTGACTGCCAAAATGGGAAATCCCCAAAAATGCCCCTTGGGGTGGCACAATGTGGTCTTCCTTGGCGGCTAAAAAATAAAGCGGCATAGTAATCTGCTCTAAATTAATTGTTTCGCCAAGGATAGTAATGGCATCTGGCACAACCAATAGATTTTTTTTGTAGAAGTTTTCTAGGTAAAAAATATGCATTTTGGCTGGCATATTGCTAGAATCACTATTCCAGTGCAGAATATCAAAATGGCCGTAATCTTTACCAAGTAGATAGTGATCGGTAATGGCGTTCCAAAAAAGCTCCCTTGCCCTTAGGCTACTAAACACATTAGATAGAACCCTACCATCAAAATAGCCATTTTGTTCTAGATGATTTTTAATAACGGTTAGATTAATATCATTTACAAAAATCCCTAAATCACCCGGAATTGAAAAATCTATTAGGGTGGTTAGAAAAATGCTGGAATTGATTTTTGCCTGCAAACCCCTTTTATACAAAACACCAAGCCCACAGGCAAGTAAAGTTCCACCAAGGCAATAGCCAATTACATTGATTTTTTTGAACCCTAAATTTGTTTCTAAAAAACCTATTACATCTAAAAATCCAAGCTGAACATAATCTTCAAAAGAAGTTTCGGCAAAGGTTTCATCTGGATTTATCCAAGAGGTGATAAAAACATTGTAGCCCTTATCAGTTAGCCATTTTACGAAGGAATTTTCCGGCCGTAAATCTAAAATGTAATATTTATTAATCCAAGGGGAGATGATAAATATGGGGTTTTCATAAACCTGCTTTTGCGTGGGGGCGTAATTAATTATTTCAACCAGCTTATTTTTAAATACCACACTACCTTTGGTGATGGCCAAGTTTTCACCCACCTTGTAATAGTTAGGGTCCGTAAGGCTAACCTTTAAAACGCCGTTATTTAGTTCAAAATCTCTAATTAAATTGGTCATACCATCCACCAAATTTTGCCCATTGGTGGTAATTATTTTCTCTATAATTTCAGGATTGGTGAAAATAAAGTTAGAGGGGGAAATTGCCTCCATAAGTTGCTTGGCATAGAACTTGGCTTCGGTTTTAATTTCAGGATCAACCTCCACCTCATCAATTATTTTGGTAAGATAATCGGCAGAGGTAAGGTAGAAGTGCTTTAGGCTATCAAAATAAGGGTTATTTTTCCAAGCAGAGTTAGAAAACCTTCTATCCCGCACCTTATCCCTTTCCAACTCTTCTAAAGAGCCAGACATCTTCTCTACTGATTCTTGCCAAATGCTAATTAACTTTTGATACAAATCAATTTGATAACCCATAACTCTAGCCGGGTCTGAGAGTAATTTATTTAGCACCTTGCCAAAAACATAAAACTGGCTAAGGTTAGAATTGGCTGATTCTTTCTGTTGCTGATTGTGCGATAGATATTTAATAATAAATTCCTGCCCCTTTTGAAAAAAAGTGGCTAGATTTTGGTTAAGGAGCGAAAAATTGGGCTGGTTTTTTTCGTCTTTTTTTTCCATAATAAAAAATAAAGTTGCACAAAATTTTTATCAGTTTAAGCTAAGAACAATAACTTTAATAGCAAGATGTTAAACAAATTTTTAGTAGTTTTTTTGTTATTGTTTCTAATTAGTGCTTGCACCAATAAGGTGCCAGAGCTAAAAAGCCCCTGCGTTTCAGGAAACGGAAAGCAAGACCCCTGCGGGCCTAGAATAAAAATTAATCAAGAATGGATGCAGCAATATTACAGTGGTGTTAATGTATAGAATTGAAAGATGGCAGTATTTACTAAATGGAACATTCACGAAATAGAAGAATTGTTTAGCAGTTTTTCTAATCAAAAAATCAGCAAGGTTTTAGAGATAAAAGAAGGTAGTGAAAATAGCAATTATCTAGTTATTGCTGAAAACCAGCAAAAATTCATTTTCACCATTTTTGAAAAAAGGCTGGATGCTAATTATCTGCCCTTTTATTTAGAACTATTGAAATTTTTAGATGCCAACCAGCTTATTGTTCCCCTTCCCTTATATAACAGTAATTATAAGGGTAAAAACTTCGCCTTTTTTTCTTTTTTAGAGGGTAAAAGCATCACCCACCCTAATTTTTATCACATACAAAATTTAGTTATAAACCTAGCTAAGCTCCATAGAAAAGGGGCGGAATTTGCTAAAAACTATAAAGAGCCAGCACCTAAAGGGGTAAATTTTTTGCATCTTTATAATAAATATTTAAGGTTGGAAAAGCATGCACATCCAAAACTAAAAGGCATTATACAAGGTTTAGTTAAAGATTACTATAATCTAGATAAATCTTCCCTACGCCAAACGATAATTCATGGTGATTTATTTAGGGATAATGTGTTTTTTTTGCAGAATAAATTTTCTGGCTTTATAGATTTTTTCTTCGCTAGAAAAGATTACCTAGTGTGCGATTTAGCCATTGTTATAAACGACTGGTGCTTTTTTTATCACAATAACAAGCTAGAATTTAATCTAGATTACTATCTAGAAATTTTAACCCTTTACAAATATTACAATCATTTGAATAAAAAAGAACTTGAGGCCTTAAAGTTTTTTCTAAAAACCGGTGCCTTAACCTTTTACCTAAGCCGTTTAGAAGATAAGGTAAATGGGGAAAAAAAGCTAGTAAACAGCCAAAAAGACCCAAACGAATATCTACAAAAATTATTCTTCCACACGGAAGATAGGCTCAAGTTCATACATTTTTAAAAAAACTATACCTATTATACCTTCTATTGATAATAAATATTCTATATCACTTCTTCTTCTGTTCGCTATTTTCTAGCTCTATCATAACCTTGATAATAGATATGAACTTTTCTCTAACTTTGGACGAAACTACCTTATTAAACATTTTTAGTAGTTTTAGCGTTTCTTTATCTACAATATAATCATTGTCATCTTCAGCTAAAATGGCGGTGGTTTCAGCAAAGCCAGATTTTGCCTCTTCTTCAAAACCTTTAAAGAAGTAATCCACACTAACGCCCAGTGCTTTAGAGAACTCATAAAGGCGGCTAGAACCAACCCTATTTTGCCCCTTTTCGTATTTTTGAATCTGTTGAAAGGTAATATTTAATTTTTTAGCTAGAACCCCTTGGCTTAAACCAAGCATAGTTCTTCTAATTCTAAGCCTAGAACCAACAAATACATCCACAGGGTGAGATTTATCTAGTGATTTTATATCTGTATTAATCTCTTTCAAAGGTAAATTACTCATTTTAAAGTTTTAATTTTTAATGTCTTTATTCTTAGACGGTTATTATACCTTTTTAAAAATTGTTTTAAAGCCATTTATGTAATGAATAAAACTAAATTGTTGCAAATCGGTTAAAATGGCGAAACTTTTTGCTTATAACTTAATAATTCCCGCCTTTCCGTAGGGGATTATTTTTATCAACATACCATTAGTATTAATGATTGCAGAAATTCCTGTATTGGCACTTCTAAAAAAATATAAATTTTCTTCAATTGCCCGCATTTGTGAAAAGGCTAAATGTTGCTTAGGACCAAGGCTATCGCCAAACCAGCCGTCATTAGTAACGTTAATAATA
>JBKCHH010000067.1:0-7347 GCA_046302855.1 Alphaproteobacteria bacterium | reverse complement strand
AAAACTAACAGGCGTGGGTGATGTTAGAAAGCAGGGCTCTGGCAATATTGGTGCAACCAATATGTTCCGTGTGGGTGGCTTTTGGCGTGGCTCACTTACCTTTATTTTTGATGCCGGCAAGGGCTTAATTCCACTAATTTTTGCTAAGGACTACACTTTTGATAGTTTCGAACTTCTATTAATTGGATTTTTTGCCATTTTAGGGCATATTTTCCCCCTATGGTTAAAGTTTAAAGGTGGCAAGGGCGTGGCGACATTTTTTGCTGTGCTTACTTATCTTTTTCCACAACTTGGAATCACAATAGTTTTAATTTGGGTTGCAATTTTGCTGGCTACTAGAATTTCTGGCTTGGCAGCAATAGTTTCTATAAGCCTTGCCACCCCTATAGCATTTAATCTGCAGGATAATTTAGAGGTGAATTTATTAATATTTTTCATATCTATAATTATTATCTTCCGCCACTATGATAATTTTAGTAGAATCAACAAGGTTAGAAAGGAACTTAGGAGTAAAAGAAAAAGTAAAAGAAGAGCTAAAAGGAAGTAGTTATATTCTCCAAAACCTAGGAGTTATCAACACCAGTAGGGCATAAATTTCTAGCCTGCCAAGTAGCATTGCTACAGAGCAAATAAACTTAGCGAAATCACTTACTTGCGAATAGTTGCCAAGTGGGCCTGTTGAAATTTCAAGGCTTGGGCCAAAATTAGCCAACATACTAGCAGAGGCGGTAATTGCGGTTAAAAAATCTATGTTTGTAAAAGAAAGGGCAATGGCAATAACTATAAAACAAAAGCTGTAAAGTAGCACAAACCCCATTATGGAAGAGACCTCCTCTGTTTTTAAAGATTTTTTATTCAGCGAAATTTTAAATATGCCGTGTGGTTGCATTAGCTGATAAAGATGCGTTTTTGCCATTTGAAATAAAACCTGCACGCGAAAAATCTTCAATGCACCAGCGGTTGAACCACTGCACCCACCAACAAAACACAGCATAAAAAACAGGGTAATAACAAATGGCCCCCATAAAGAAAAATCCCCCGTGGCAAAGCCCGTAGTGCTCATAATGGAAACTACTGAAAATGATACCTGCCTTAAGGCTACCAAAAATTCAAAATCCTTTTCAATGTATAAATAACTGCTTACAAGCAAGATAACAAAAATTTGTATGGAGAAAAAGGTAAGCACCTGCGAATCTTTAAATAGGTTTAGCTTTCCAAACATCACTAACTGCACATATAATAAAAAAGGTAGCGAGCCAAGATTCATAAAAACAATGGCAATAAGTTCTATATAAAGGTTGTTGAAGTGGGCGTAAGAATTATCATAATTAGCAAAGCCGCCCGTTGAAACGGTTGAAAAACTAGAAGTTATGGCATCAAACCAAGTCATTCCCGCTAGATGATAAAAAAAGGCACAGGCTAGGTTTAGCGATAAATAACAGATTAAAATAGAAATGGTAATTTGTTTGGTTTTAGGAAAGAATTTTTCACTCTTATCAGAAGATTCGCTTCTAAATAACTGCATTCCGCCAACTTTTAAGAATGGCAGAACAATCATCCCTAACACCACAATTCCAATACCACCCACCCAGTTTAATATGGCACGCCATAATAAAATACCTTTAGAGTGGTCTTGCAAACCTGTGAAGACAGTAGCACCCGTAGTAGTAAGGCCAGAGACAGATTCAAAAAAAGCATCGTAAAAAGAATATTTCTTATCGCTTAGCATAAAGGGCAAGGCTCCACTTAAACTAATCCCCACCCAAATAACGCCGGTGATAATAAAAACCTGTTTTATGGATAGGTTTTTTGTCTCCTCACCATTTCGGTTAATAAGATAAAATGAAAGACCCAAAATTATGGTAATAAAAGAGGCCTCAAAAAAAGCTCCTGAATTTTCAGCATTAGTGCCAAAATCAATTAATGCGGGCACAAGCATAATGCCACCCATTATGGTAAGCAGTAGGCCCACAATCATTAGTGCTGGCATTAGTGCTGGCGTAATTGCTGATTTGGTTTCATTCATTGTGAAAAATATTATTAGCTTAGGCAATTACAGGAATAAAAAAAGAGATAATTGCTAGACTAGTTCTTCGTTCTTTTCTCAAATGCCTTTTTGTTTTCGAAAACAAATAGTTTTTCATCTAGCTTGTTTTCTTGCTTGGTAATGTTTTGAAGCTCAACCTTTATGTAAACCCCTTCTGATTCTTTGCGGATAATATCGCTTAAATAAAAAGGTGCCTTGTTGAATACTAGGGTTATTTCTTGCCCCTCTGTTTCATCTAGCTTTTTTACATATTCTTTTGGAGTAAGTGTTAGGAACAGCTTATTTACATCCTCAAAAATTTCAACCAGATCGAAATCTTTAGCAAGGCTTATATTGTTCTTAAGTAGAGCATCTAAAACTGTTTTTGGGGTTGAAACATAAGAGACTTGATCCAAAGTTTTATCGTAATAAACTAAGTTTTTTTCATTAATAATTAGCTGAACTTTTTTAGGTTTATCATATTCCCACCTTGCTTTACCCGGCTTTGAAAGATATATTTTACCCTTAGCCTCTTCATTACTAACATTGCTGGTTTGTTTAAAACTTGCGGTTACATCTTTTAGAGAATTTAAATACCCTTCCACCTGCTTTAAATATTTGTTATAAAGGGCTTTATCCTTTATTTCACTAGCTTGTAGTGGAGAAAAGCTAAACAATACTAGAAAAATTAAAAAACCAGAAAATTTATAATTCATACAATTTAGTTTTATTTTTACTATAATTATAATACCAATATGGGAAAAGAAATTTGTGAAATCAAGAGAAAAAACTTTTAAAAAGACGGTTTTAGGAAATAGAGTAATTATTAAGCCTGTTTGTGAGGCATCTTCGCTTTTTATTCAGCAAAATTATAATTTGCCAGAGGTGATTTGCAGGCTACTTACCTCACGGGGCTTTTCTGTAGCCAATAATAATCTGCAAGATTTACCTAATTTTTTGGATCCCAAAATAAAAAATCTACTACCTGAACCATTCTTATTAAAAGATATGGAAAGGGGTGTCAAAAGGATGGCAGAAGCCATTATAAAAAATCAAAAGATTTTGCTATTTGCAGATTACGATGTAGATGGCGCCACCTCTTGTAGCCTAGCCTATAATTATTTATCTAAAATTGGTTTTAAAAATGTGGTTTTTCATATTCCAGATAGGTTAAGTGAAGGCTATGGACCCAATTTAGATACTTTTAAAAATCATGTAAAAAATGGGGTGGAGCTTATTGTTACACTTGATTGTGGCACCAGTGCCAATGAAGTGATTGACCACTTTAGCACTTCAAAAATAGATATAATTGTAATTGACCACCATTTGAGTTTTTTAGAACTTCCAAAGGCACACAGCATTATAAACCCTAATCGTTTAGATGAAGATGGCAAACTTTCAAATTTAGCGGCCTGTGGCGTTACCTTTTTGTTTCTAGTGGCGTTAAATAGGCATTTAAGGGAGATAGGTTTTTTTAAAAAAACAAAGGAACCAAATCTAATGGAAATGCTAGATTTGGTGGCACTTGGCACAGTCTGCGATGTTATGCAATTAGATTTGTTAAATAGGGCTTATCTAATGGCGGGGCTTAGCAATTTTTCTAAACATAACAAAGGTTTACAGCAATTAATTAAAGTATCAGGCGTAGATAAAAAAATATCTAGCTATCATTTGGGGTTTATTTTGGGTCCAAGAATTAATGCGGGGGGCAGAATTGGTGATGCCTCACTTGGCACCCAGCTGTTAACAAGGGAAGATGGGGTTGAGGAGCTTGCCCAAACCTTAAACCAGCTAAATATTCAAAGGCAAGAGATAGAAAAAATTGCCCTGCAAGAGGCAAGGGAAATGGCAAGTGCCGTTTCAAAAAACAACTATACAATTGTTTTATATTCAGAAAATTGGCATCAGGGCGTTATTGGAATTTTAGCTAGCAAACTTAAGGAGGAATTCAATCTGCCAATTTTTATCGGCACCAAAAAAGATGATGTAATAAAGTTTTCTGGCAGAAGCATAGAGGGTATAGACATAGGGGCTTTAATAAATGAGGCCTATTTAAAAGGCTTAATTATTACGGGTGGTGGGCATAAGATGGCAGGTGGATTATCTATTAACATCAAATATATAGATGAATTTATTAACCTAATGAATGAACAAATTAGCAAAAGGTTTTCTGAAGATGTTTTTGAAAAAAGAATCCACATAGATGCCAGCCTTTCGCTAAATGCTATTAACAATGAATTGGTGGAAAGGTTAACCGCGCTAGAACCTTTTGGGCAGGGCAATCCAGAGCCTAGATTTTTAATAAAAAATTCCCTTATAAAAAAACCAAAATTGGTTAAAGAAAAACATGTTTCTTGCTTATTATACAATGGTTTGAGTTCTGAGGTAGAAAATTCTACTAAATTTACGCGAGCCATAGCCTTTAATGTGGCGGATAATGAACTTGGCAGATTTATGCAAAATGTAGAAGGGGGCGAATATAGTTTAATTGGCAAAATCTCTGAAAATAACCACTCTAACGATGTGCAGATAAGAATAGAAGACGCTGTGTTGAATTAATTTTTATTGTCATTGCGAGGAGCGAAGCGAGGAAGCAATCCATAAACAAGGTAAGGCTTGGGTATCAGGTATCTTTTGGAGGGATACGATTTTTGTGGATTGCCACGCTTCGAGCGAAGCTCTCGCTCGCAATGACGGGTTTCGCAAGCTTTGCCCTCCTTAAGCCTCATGACGCGATTTTTGGGCGGTGTGTTAAAATTTGGTTAAAACTCTAAAAAAATCTTGTAAAAAATCAATATTTTATATTGACAACTCTCTCTCTCTCTGCTAAACTGCCCTTGTTCTTTTTTGGAGGCCAATTTTATTTAACAGTTTCCAGTTCATTGTTCCTTTGCTTTTGAACAAATGATCACAATTGCCTGCTTAGATGAGAAGGATGAGTTCGTAGAGGTCACTCTATATGACCTCGAATCTCTCACTGACGATCAGCTCCGGGCACTCCTTCCCGAAGATTTCGTAAATGAGACCCAGGGATTCTTGAACTCTCTACCCGAGCGTGTTCAAGACACTCCCGAGGTAAAGGAGCTAGCCGAAAGGTTGAGTTCCCTATACGGATCTAACGAGGAGAAGCCTACTGAATAGCAGGCGTCCCCTTTAAAAACTGGGGTGGTTTCTTTTAGAAACCGCTCCTTTTTTTATTCGCCAAGGGTACCCCAGTCATTGCGAACGAGCTTTAGCGAGTGCGGCAATCCACAAAAATGACTTTTCTTAAAAAAATATCTGAAACTTAAGGCTCTACCTTGTTTATGGATTGCTTCGTCCTTTCAGTCCTCGGCTCATGACGGGTTTTTTTAAAATAATTGTTTTTAGTGCTTAAACCCTATATTAAAAATACTTCAAGTAGAAAAGTCTATGCAGGAAATTATTACAAATATTTTTGATAATATTATCTACTGGCTGTGCTTTATGCTTATGGCTATAGGTTTTTACGGGGTAATAGTTAGCAATAACTATGCAAAAAAACTAATTGCATTGAGCATTTTTCAAATATCAGTTTTATTAATTTATATAGCCTCTTCTTATGTAGATAACTCTTCTGCCCCTATTCTAAACACTCATTCGGTTAGATACACCAACCCCATACCGCATGTGCTTATGCTAACTGCCATTGTGGTTGGAATAGCCACCCTTTCCCTAGGGCTTAGCATCTGCATCAAAATAAAAAGGGTATTTGGCACTATAGAGGAAGATGAGGTTGAACAAATTACACAAAAAATGGACTAAAACATGCAGTTATTTTACTCCACAACCCTATATACTTACATTGCCAAGGAATATACTAAAATACTATTTATACTGTTCTTTTCCTTTTGCTTTATAGTGTTTTTGGGAGATTTGCTCGAACTTTCAAGAAAGGCTTTGGATAAAGAAATGAGCTTTTTTACCCTATGCGAGCTTTCTCTTTTTAAAATGCCAAAGGTGGCACAAAAACTCCTTCCCTTTTGCATAATGCTGGCAACGGTTTTAACCTTCGCAAAGTTTTCTAGAAGCTCTGAACTGGTGGTGTTTAAATCTAGCGGACTTTCTGCCTTTGGATATATCTTTCCCGCCATTATTGTGGCCCTTATAGGTGGGATAGTTTTAATTACTTTTCTTAACCCAATTTCGGTTGTGATGCTAAAAAAATATTCTAGCCTTTCTGAAAAATATTTTAAAGAATCAGGGGCTAAATCTAGCATTGGCAAAAGTGGGCTGTGGCTAAAGCAAGATGATAAAAATCCAGAAAATAATTTAGGGCAAATTATTATAACCGCCAAAGATATTGAACAGACAAAAGAGGTTCAAAAAAGCAAAGATATAACCCTAATAAACGCCACCATTTTTTATTTTGATGCAAGCAATGTATTTTTAAAAAGGATTGATGCTTCCAGAATGATTCTAAAGGGGGATCACTGGTATCTAAAAAATCTTTTGGTAACTAATCCCAATGCTACTAATCAGTATATAAATGAGCTTAACATTCCAACCACCCTTAGCGTAAAGGATATTTACGATAGCTTTACTCCGCCTGAAAATATTAATGTTTTTGAACTACAAAAATTTATTAATACTTTAGAAAAATCTGGCTTTTCTGCCCTACCACACAGGCTTGAATTTTATAATATCTTGCTCTCGCCCTTGTTTTTTATGAGTATGGTGCTTTTTGGCTCGCTATTTTCATTTTCTCATACAAGAAGCAATAAGCAGGGAATGTTAATAGCACTAAGCGTTATCATTGGCTTTATAGTGTATTTTTTTAGTAATTTAATTTTTTCACTGGGGCTTTCTGGAAAAATTCCGCTTATTTTATCTTCCCTTTCCCCCATATTTTTGCTTGCCAGCATTTCTATTTATTTTTTAATTCATTTAAGAGAGGCCTAAAAAATGAAGAGATGCTTTTTCTTTCTACTACTTTTTTTTGCCTCACCCACTTTGGCAGAAGATTCCCTGCTTGAAAAGTTCAATAACGATAAATCTCGTGAGGCAGATTTTTCAGCCAAGGAAGTAAATTATTTAGTGGATAAAAAACAACTGCAAGCAACCGGAGATGTTGAAGTAAAGTTTGAAGGCAGAACCCTTACTACAGATGAAATTCTGTATGATAAAAAAGACGGCATAATCCACATAGATAAAGACCTAAAGCTAGTAGATGAATTTAAAAACATCTACTATGCCGATAAGGCAACTATTAATGATACGCTAGATAGGGGTGAGATTAATCACCTAAGAGTAAAGCTAGAAAAGGGTGGCAATGTATTTGGTGAAAGGGCAGTGAAGAAAGA
>JBKCHH010000066.1:0-3622 GCA_046302855.1 Alphaproteobacteria bacterium | reverse complement strand
TAGAGGCTTGCCTTTACTAGGCCTATCCTAGCTTTTGTTAAATCCAAATTATCTGGCTGGATAAAGTGTAAATTGGCATCTTCTTTACCACAGTTCCATAAAAAGTGGAATTTAGTAGCTAAATCAATAGTATAGTAGGTGATTAAATGAGGCTCTAAATTTATGGCAGAGGCTTGAACAATTTTGGGGAAGTTGGCTATAACCTTTATTAGCTCTATTTCTGGCTTAGAGTTAATAAGGTTAAAATTTGGTAAATTGTTGTTTAACTTTAACTTCTTGGCATTTCTTAGAATAGAGTTCATTCTAGCACTGGCATACTGCACATAAAAAACTGGGTTTTCGTTAGAGGCTTCTAGCGTTTTTTTTAAATCGAAGTCTAGTATTTGATCTGATTTTTTGGTAAGCATTATAAACCGCACTGCATCTTTACCCACTGCCTTTATTAGGTCCGATAGGGTAAAAAAAGTGCCAGATCTTTTGCTCATTTTTAGCACCTGCCCATTTTCATACAGTTTTACCAGTTCATGCAGAACAATTTCTAAATTTGCCTTACCACTGCTTAAGCCCAAAACGGCAGATTTTAAACGCGAAACATAACCACGGTGATCACTCCCTAGCTCTAAAATCATTTTCTTAAAGCCCCTTTTGTATTTATCAAAGTGATAGGCAAGGTCGGGGGCAAAATAGGTGTAATCACCATTTCGCTTTTTTAAGGCTCGGTCTTGATCATCCCCAAATTGGGTGGATTTAAAAAGTAGTAGTTCTTCAGCCTCCCAATCTTCCATCTCCTTACCCTTTGGGGGGGGAAGGGTTCCAGTATAAACCAGCCCTAGTTTTTCTAAATGTTTTATTGCCTCTTCTAACTTACCACTTTTCCGAATGGCCCTTTCGCTTGAAAAAACATTATGTTCAACTCCAAGTTTTTTTAAATCTTTCTTTATAAGTAAGAGCATTTCTTTTAGAGCGAATTCTTTTATTCTCTCATCATTTTCTTCTAAACCCTTACCATATTTTTTAGCCAGTTTTTTAGCCACTGGAATTAAATATTCCCCCGGGTACAAACCTTCTGGAATAGTTATACTTTCCCCCAAAACTTCCCTATAGCGAAGATGCAAAGATTTTGCCAAAACCGCCACCTGCCCGCCAGCATCATTTATATAAAATTCCCTTACCACCTTGTAGCCACATTTATCTAGAATGTTTGCAATCGCATCCCCCACGCAAGCACCTCGTGCATGCCCTATATGCATAGGTCCGGTAGGATTGGCGGAAACAAATTCCACATTTATTTTTTCATTTTTCCCTAGATTATTTTTGCCGTAATTGGCTTTAGCTTTTAAAATGCCGGCTAAAAATTCATTCCATAAATTTTGTTTTATAGAAAGGTTAATAAAGCCTGCCCCTGCCACTTCTACCTTAGTAAAATTTTTGCTATTGTTTAAAATTTCCGCCAATTTTTCAGCAAATTCTTTTGGGCTTTTGAATTTATCTTTATTTTTTGCAAATAAACTTAAAGCAACACTTGTGGCAAAATCGCCGTGATTTTTATCCTTCGGCGTTTCTACCACAAAGCTACTATCTTCAATTTCTAGTTTTTTTAAACTAGAAATAATGATTTCTTTTATTGTTAAGAACAGATCCATTTTTAATTTTATTATAAGTGGTGGGCAAGGTGGGAGTCGAACCCACACTTTCCGCAAAGAAAATCAGATTTTGAGTCTGACGCGTCTACCAGTTCCGCCATTTGCCCATTTAATTTACCCATTTAGGGTGCTATTCTATAGCTCGCACGCCTAAAGCTCAACTATTATATAACCTTCTTGCAAATTTACTTGCAAAACTTGATTAAAGCCAATCAGCTCTTTCTTTTCAGCCGTGTTTTGAATTTCTAAAATATCACCTGCTCCAAAATTATAAAAATCAATTACTTCGCCCAAAGCCACGCCTTTTGAATTTTGCACCTTTAAACCAACCAAATCTTTTAGATAGTAGCCCTCTGTAACCTCATCTGCCAAATCTTTTCTTTGCACAAAAATACTGGTGTTTTTTAGCTCTTCTGCCCTATTTCTTGTTTCCACCCCCTTTATTTTTGCCACAATTATTTTTTGATTTATTTGCGTTTCTTTGTAAGAAATTTTTATAGGCTCCAGCTTTTCATTACAGGTTTTGCCTTCCTTTACATATTGAAAAAACTGCTCAGAAATTGGCATAATTTTTACCTCCCCCCTAATGCCATGCACATTTATAATCTTGCCAATTAGAAATAGGTTTTTTTGCATTAACCAATCATTTCTTTAAATTCTTGAAACAAATACCTGCTATCGTGTGGGCCGGGAGAGCTTTCTGGATGATACTGCACCGAAAACACTTTTTTGCTTTTGCTTCGCAAGCCCTCAACTGAGCCATCAAACAAAGATTTATGAGTAATAATTATGTCTTTATTGCCTTGATTTTCTATAACCTTAAAGCCGTGGTTTTGGCTAGTGATTTCCACTATTTTTTTCTCATTATTATATACGGGATGATTATAGCCCCTATGGCCTTGCTCCATCTTCTCAGTTTTTAAACCAAGGGCTATGGCTAAAATTTGATGCCCCAAACAGATGCCAAAAATGGGAATGTTTTTTTCCATTAGCTTTTTTAATTGCGGAACCACATATCTGCCAGTTGTAGCTGGGTCGCCCGGTCCATTAGATAAAAATACGCCACTTGGCTTATAGCTTAAAACCTCTTCTGCTCTAGTTTTAGCGGGAACTATTACTATTTTAAAACCAAGATTCTTTAAACATTCCAAAATATTTAGCTTAATGCCAAAATCGAAAGCCACTATGGTTTTTTCACCACTACCATATTCATAAATTTGATTGCAAGATACTTCCCCCGCCAAATCTAACCCAACCATTTTAGGGAAAGTAGCTATTTGCGAAATAAGCTCTTGGTGGAAGTTTTTATCAAAAATCTTCGCCCCTTCCTTAGGCTTAGCGTTATAGATGGCAATGTTGCTAGCCCCATCTATTCTAACTTTTTTGGTAATTTCTCTAGTATCCACCCCAGCTATGCCGGTAATGTTATTTTGAGTTAGATAATCGTTAAAGGCAAGTGAGCTTCTGTGGTTGGCAGGGTTAGTAATATTATGATGCAATATTACCCCCTTAGCATATGATTTTTTATTATAGAACTTTAAAAACTCTTTTTTAAGGCAGGGGGCTTCGTTATCCACCAGATTTGTTCCCACATTGCCAATATGAGGAAAGGTGAAGGTTATTATTTGATTGTAAAAGGAAGGGTCGGTTATTGCTTCTTGATAGCCCGTCATCGCCGTATTAAAACAAACCTCACCCACAATAGTTCCAGCCTTGCCAACGCCCATGCCGTATTTTACAAAGCCATCAGGAAAAACAAGGCAGGCATTGTATCCACTTTCAACCAGATTATATTTTTTTCTCCAAAACATTTTTGCAAAATTTTTAAGTTTATATATGATGGATTGATAAAAAAAAGGGATTTTTTAATGTTTGGGGGGGTTGGGTAGTAGGCTTTTTTATAACAAGAAGAATTTTGAATAATTTTTACTTAATAATTTTTTGAAGAAAAATTATATGCCCGCCCCTAATTTGCCGAA
>JBKCHH010000065.1:0-9763 GCA_046302855.1 Alphaproteobacteria bacterium | reverse complement strand
GTTTAAATGTTGGTGGGGTGGAAAGGGGGGTGGTTGATTTGTCCCGCCTTTCTTTAAATAGCCATTATAAATTTATTGTTGCATCAAATGGTGGCAAAATGTTGCCTGAATTACAAAAACTCGGCATAAAACATATAGAATTTAACCTAAAAAGTAAGAACCCTATTAATATTATCAAGAATATTTTTATCTTGGCGAAAATTTGCGATAGGCTGAAAATTGATATTCTGCATTGTCGCTCTAGAAGCGTTGCTTGGAGCGGGTATTTTGCCCATAAATTGCTAAGGGGAAAAACCAAATTTGTTACTACCTTTCACGGCATCTATTCCTTTAATTTTCCCCTAAAAAAATTCTATAATGGCATAATGCTAAAAGGGCAAAGAATTATAGCTGTTTCTAACTTTGTTAAGAATCACATATTACAAAATTACCAGGTAGATGAAAAAAAAATGGTGGTAGTAAATAGAGGGGTGGATGAAGAGTATTTTTCCCCCGAAAAAGCTAGAGTGAGTAAAGAATATGAAGGTAAAAAACTAATTTTTGTGCCAGCTAGAATTTCTAGATGGAAGGGGCAAGAGCTTTTAATAGAAGCCCTCTCAAGTATAAGTAGCGAAAATTTCTTGTGCCTAATGGTGGGCAGTGTTGGTGAAAGTGCCTTTGGCAAAGAATTACAAGATAAAATTAACCATTATGGCTTGCAAGAAAAGGTAAAAATTATCGAATCACAATCAGACATTCGCCCATTATATAAGGCAAGCAGTTTTGTGGTAATTCCATCGCTACGCCCAGAGGCATTTGGCAGAATTGCCATAGAGGCAGGTTCTATGGGGAAATTTGTAATTGCCTTTAACTATGGGGGCGTGGCAGAAACTATTTTAGATGGGAAAACTGGAAGTTTGGTTGCTCCGCACAATAAGCAAGAGCTTTCACAAAAAATAAAAGAAGCATTGAACTTCAATGAGCAAAAACTTTCCCAAATTACTTTACAGGCAAGAAATCATATAGTAGCAAATTATCGCTTGCAAAAAATGTTCGATGAAACGATAAAAGTTTATGATAGTCTAATCAAATGAGAATAATTTTTTATATAATAATTTGCTTGGCTTTAGTTGGCAACCCCTTGTTAATTCAAGCTAAGGAAGATAAGCCAAAAGATAAAAAAGAGGATAAAAAAGGTGGCGATAAACACTCAAAAGATAAGGATAAAAAAGAGGCAGAAGAGGTTAAAAAAGATGATAAAAACAACGAATTTTCTTGCGATAATATAGATTCAGAAGTTTTAAAATATACGGAATCTGAAATTATTGTTTTAAAAAGGCTAAATGATAGAAAAAAACGCCTGCTAGAGTGGGAAAATGAGGTTATGGAGAAGGAAAATATGCTCCAAATTCTAGAAGATAGGATAGATAGAAAAATTGATGAAATGAAAGGTTTAAAGGCAGAACTTCAAGAAACGCTAAAAACCTATCAGCAAAAGGATAAGGAAAAAATGCTAGCTTTAGTAAAAATCTACGAAACCATGAAGCCAACTGAATCTGCCAAAATATTTGAAGGAATGGATATTGATACTATAATGGAAATTCTGCCCCTAATGAAAGAGGCAAAAGTAGCCACCATTTTAGAAAAGATGGATAAGAAAAAGGCAGAGAAAATCTCAGTAGAATATACCAACAAGGGCAGGCTTAAAAGCGACAAGGTTAAATAGGGGTAGAGTCAATGGTTGTTTTTAAT
Organism: Alphaproteobacteria bacterium; assembly: GCA_046302855.1. Lineage (GTDB taxonomy): Bacteria > Pseudomonadota > Alphaproteobacteria > Rickettsiales > UBA8987 > JBKCHH01. The sequence continues at coordinate 8,032 of JBKCHH010000065.1, read as the reverse complement.
GATGATTCATTGCTAGATAAAACCGTAGCCTCAAGAATTAAGCAGGGCTATTTTAAACCAGATAATTCAATAGATTTGCACGGGCTAAACCTAATGCAGGCTTATGATGCTGTGGATGATTTTTTGCAAAGCAGCATTCAAAACCAAGCAAGGTTCCTGCTTATTATTACGGGTGTTGGGGGTGGTGGCGTTTTAAAGCAAAAAATACCCCATTTTATTCTAACCAAATATGCTGAAAAACTGTTATTCATAGGCAATGCCTCTTTCAAACAAGGCGGCATTGGTGCGGTGGCGGTGTATTTAAGGAAGAAGTCAACATAACATGTAAATCAACCAACCCCAAAAAAAATCTGTTTAATTTTCTGGCAATGGCTATATATTGGCATCCAATAAATTAACTTATGAATATTAATAACTTTGAAATTTACTCGCCCAAAAAGGGCTTTATGGGCTTGCTTGATAAGGAGCCCTTTTCACTAGAGGAATCAGATGCGGTAATTGTGCCCTATGGGCTTGAAAAAACGGTTAGCTATGGCGGTGGCACAAAAAATGGACCCAAGGCAATTATTAAGGCATCGCAACAGTTAGAGCTGTTTGATGAAGAATTTTGGAATGAGCCTTTAGATAGGTTTAAAATTACCACCTTCAAAAAAGTAAAAATAGCTAGCGAAATTGAAAAGGCAATTGATAACCTTGCCTCAATAACCTCGCAAATATTAGATATGGGTGCCTTTCCCTTTATTTTAGGTGGCGAACATTCAATTTCAGCTGGGGTTGCCCGTGCCTTATCAGAAAAGTTTGAAAAGGTAGTAATTTTGCATTTTGATGCCCATGCCGATTTAAGGGAAGAATATATGGGGGAGAAATACTCGCACGCCTCGGCTTTAAGGCGGTGTTTGGATAATGAAAATATCTCGCTAGTTTCCTTTGGTATTCGCAATATTTCAAAGGGTGAAATTCCATTTTTAGAAGAAAATTCTAACCGCATTCAAATATTTTTTGCAAAGGACAAAGAAAAGTGGGATTACAAAAAAATAAAAGAGCTGTTTAAAGGCAAAAAGGTTTATATTTCTTTTGATGTTGATGGCTTTGATTCTTCCCTAATGCCCTCTACCGGCACGCCAGAACCGGGTGGTATTTTTTGGGATGAGGCTATAAAAATAATCAAGCTAGCAATAGATGCCTCTGAAAAGGTAGTAGCGGCTGATGTAAATGAGCTGGCACCAATAGAAAACTTTCACGCCCCTAATTTTTTAGCAGCTAAGTTAGTGTTTAAGATACTTGCTTATACGCTAAACAAGGCTTAGAGCTTTTTACTTTTAAGCTCCTTCACCTTATCGCTTAAAAAGTTTAAGAAACCATCTACACCCTTTTGATCTAAAATGGCGTTAAAGTCGTTTCTCTGCGTCATAATAAGGCTTACCCCTTCACCAATAAAATCGGTAATTTTGAAATTACCTTCTTTGTTTTTTATGATTCGGTAATCTACCTTAACATCAATCTTTTCTTTTTTCTTGCGGATATTTACCTTTGCCAAATAGGTGTTTTCTTTAATTTCATTTACTTGATAAACGCCGTATCCGCCGGCATCATAATCTATAAATTGTGGAACATAATTGTTAATTACATATTCCTTGTAGATTTTATAATATCTTTGTTTTTGAGCATCATTTAGTTCCCGCAAATATTTACCAATAACAAAATTTGCCATTATGTTGCTATCAACATTTTCTTCAAAAAGAGTTATTATTTTGCCACGCCTTTCTTTCTTATCTTTTATATTATTTAGAATGTCTATAGCATCACCAGTTACTTGGGTGGCATAGTCTTTTACCTTGCCTTTTTCTTCCTCATTGGCTTTTAAATTAGAAAAGCTAAGGGATAAAACAAGTAGGCTAGCTAATATTAGGGTAAGGTATTTTGCTCCAAACTTCATAAATTGTATAAAAATCTGCATAAATTAATAAGGCATAGTTATTGTTGTTTTTGGAAATAACAATAGAATAATTAATAAAAGATTAATTTTGCCCAAAGAATTTATGATTCTGTTGCCAAAATTCTAAAATAATCGTAAAATAGTATTTATGGAAATATCTCTATCTCGCCTACAAACATTCTATGGTCATCTAGAAATAGATGAGCTTTTAACGGCACTAATAGAAAATGAATTTAAGGATGATGAAATCTGCCTATTTTCATCATTCGGTGCCTATTCTGCCCTGCTAATTGCCCTTGTGCTAGAGGTTAACCCCAAAATTCCAGTATTGTTTTTAGATACAGAAAAGCATTTTAAAGAAACTATTGATTATGTTAATGAAATAGAAAAAAGGCTAAAAATTAAGAATCTAGTTCGCATCCACCCCAAAAAAGAGCTTAAAAACAATATTGATCCAAAGGGGGAACTTTGGCAGTTTAATGTTAACCGCTGTTGCTGGCTTAGAAAGGTAGAGCCTTTAAAATCTTATCTGGATGACAATAATTTTAAGGCGGTAATAACTGGCAGAAGAAAGTATCAAACCAAGGAGCGAAGCGAAATGGAGAAAATTGAGCTGGATGAAAATAATCGCTTTCGCATAAATCCAATATTAGATTGGGATAAGAAAAAAATTGCCCATGAGTTTGAAAAAAGAAATTTGCCACAACATCCACTTTTTAGCAAGGGCTACCCTTCTATTGGTTGCGAGCCTTGCACAAAGGCCGTTCACCCTGGTGAAGATGAAAGAAGTGGCAGATGGGCAAATGCCATAGACATGACCGGCAAACAAAAGCAGGAATGCGGCATCCATCTAGATTCAAAACAGGTGGTTGATTGGAATGTGTGAAAGACCTCTACCTAATTCTACTCTAAAACACCTTCTTAAAAATATACTCTACATTCTTGGTATGATACCCTATATCAAACAGTTCCGCCAATTCTTTGGCAGAAATTTTTGCTAGAACCTCTTTATCTTTTTTTAGTTCGTCTAAAAAATTTGCCCCATCTTCCCAAACCTTCATGGCGTTTTTTTGCACTAGTTCATAAGATTTTTCTCTAGATAAACCCTTGCTGGTTAAGGCAAGTAGCACCCTTTGCGAAAAAATAAGCCCATTTAAGCCGTTTAAATTTTTTTCTATTTTATCTGGGTGAATCACTAGATTTTTAATTAAGTTAGTAAGGCGTTTAAGGGCAAAGTCTAACAAAATACAGGTATCTGGTGCAATTATTCGCTCAACTGAGGAGTGGGAAATATCCCTTTCATGCCACAGGGCAATGTTTTCTAAAGCGGGAATGGTATTTGCCCTAATTAGCCTTGCTAAGCCACAAAGGTTTTCGCTTAGCACGGGGTTTCTTTTGTGAGGCATGGCAGAAGAACCCTTTTGCCCTTTGGAAAAATACTCTTCAGCCTCCAAAACTTCCGTTCTTTGCAGGTGGCGAATTTCAGTGGCGATATTTTCAATAGAGCCTGCTAAAACACCAAAAACGCTAAACAAAAAGGCGTGCCTATCCCTTGGAATTATTTGGGTAGAAATGGTCTCTGCCCTTAAGCCCAATTTTTTGGCAACAAATTCTTCCACAAAGGGGTTAATATTGGCGTAAGTGCCAACTGCCCCAGAAATAGCACAAACAGAAATATCTTCTAAGGCTCCCCTAAGCCTTTGTTTTGAGCGGTCAATTTCCGCATAAAATCTAGCGAATTTTAAACCAAAGGTAGTTGGCTCGGCGTGAATACCGTGGCTTCTACCCATCACCACTAGGTTTTTGGTTTCATTCGCCCTTGTTTTTAGCGATGCTAGCAGGCTATCAACATCCCGCAAAATTAATTCTACTGATTGCTTTAGTTGAAGCGAAAGGCAGGTGTCTAGTAGATCAGAACTGGTCATCCCCAGATGCAAAAACCGCCCCTCATCACCAATAAATTGGTTTAGGTGAGTTAAAAAAGCAATCACATCGTGCTTGGTGGTTTTTTCTATCTCCTCAATTTTTTTGGCATCGAAAGAAACTCCTTTTAGTTTTTCCCTAATTTTTTTAGCAGTGTTTTTGGGAACTTGGTTTAGCTGTTCTAAAGCCTCACAGGCAAGAATTTCAATTTCTGCCCATAGTTTATATTTGTTTTCCTCACTCCAAATTAAAACCATTTCTTCTGTTGCGTATCTAGGAATCATAAAACTTTTCTTTTTATTTGCATAAATGGCTATATAATTTATTTCCCTTTTTTACCAATATTTTTTATTTACATGTTAGAGATAGAAGAAATAATAAAAAATATCGAAATGCTAGAATTTCAGCATAGAGAAATTGATATTATCTTGCGTGGGCAGGATATAAAAAAGCTAGATGACTTTACCTATCAAAAGCTAAAGAAACAAAAACTTATGCTAAAGGATAAAATTGCCTATTTGAAGGCAAGGCTAAATCCAGATTTAAGGGCTTAAAAAAGTTTCCCAAAAAATTCTCAATAAAAAAAACTATTTGCCAAAAAGTTTTTTCTTTATATAAGCCAAGGTCTTGAAAAGATAATAATTGAACCAATAAAGAAAATGCAAATTAAAGCCTCTGACATAGCAAAAATTCTAGAAAAGAAAATCGCCAATTTTAAAGATGAAGCCGAATTATCTGAAATTGGTCATGTAATTTCCGTAGGCGATGGCGTTGCCAGCGTTTATGGGCTTGATAAGGTTATGTCATCTGAAATGGTTTCCTTCCCAAATGGCTCAGTGGGTATGGCCTTGAACTTGGAAGAAGATAATGTGGGCGTAGTTTTGTTTGGTGAAGAAAGGGGCATAAAAGAAGGTGATATTGTAAAAAGAACTGGCAAAATTGTAGAAGTTCCTGTAGGCTTAGGCTTGCTTGGCAGGGTGGTAGATGGGCTTGGCAACCCTATTGATGGTAAGGGTGAGCTAAAAAATGTTACTCGCAAAAAGGTAGAGGTAAAGGCTCCGGGTATTGTGGATAGAAAATCAGTTCACGAACCACTACAAACTGGTATAAAGTCTATTGATACGCTAATTCCAATTGGTAGAGGGCAAAGGGAGCTTATAATTGGGGATAGGCAAACCGGCAAAACCGCCATTGCCATAGATACTATTTTAAATCAAAGGAATTTAAACAAGCTAGATGATGATAAAAAGAAGCAGTTTTGTATTTATGTGGTAATTGGGCAAAAGCGTTCCACCGTTGCTCAAATTGTAAAAAAGCTAGAGGAAGAAGATGCGATGAAATATACTATAATAGTTGCAGCTACTGCTTCAGACCCAGCTCCCTTGCAGTTTTTAGCCCCTTATACTGGTTGCACCATGGGTGAATTTTTCCGTGATAATGCCATGCATGCGGTAATTATTTATGATGATTTATCAAAGCATGCCGTTGCTTACCGCCAGATGTCTTTACTACTTCGCAGGCCACCGGGGAGGGAGGCTTATCCGGGGGATGTGTTTTATCTGCACTCAAGGTTGCTTGAAAGGGCTGCTAAAATGAGTGATGAAAGGGGGGCTGGTTCACTTACCGCCTTGCCAATTATTGAAACTCAAGCCGGCGATGTATCTGCTTACATTCCCACCAATGTGATTTCTATTACTGATGGGCAGATATTTTTAGAAACTGGTTTATTTTATAAGGGCGTTCGCCCTGCTGTAAATGTGGGCCTATCTGTTTCCCGTGTTGGATCAGCTGCACAAACTAAGGCTACTAAACAGGTGGCTGGAACTATAAAGCTAGATTTAGCCCAGTTTAGAGAGCTTGAGGCATTTGCCCAGTTTGGTTCAGACCTAGATGCTTCTACGCAAAAGCTACTATCGCGTGGGGCTAGAATTACTGAGCTGTTAAAGCAAGACCAATATTCACCCCTTTCAATGGAAGAACAGGTGGTGGTAATGTTTGCAGGGGTTAAGGGCTATATAGATAAGATAGAGGTAAAAAGTGTTCGCCGTTTTGAAAAAGAACTGCTAAGCCACTTTCACAATATGCACGAAGGGGTTTTAACTAGAATCCGCCTTGAAAGTAAGGTATCTGAAACTACTGAGGCAGAAATCCACTCTATTTTAGAAAAATTCGTTAAGAAATTTTTGTAAAGCATTAAATTAACCTATGCCAAGCCTTAAATCACTTAAAATTAGAATAGCCTCTGTAAAATCTACGCAGAAGATTACTAAGGCTATGAAAATGGTTGCAGCCGCCAAGCTAAAAAAGGCAAGAGACCGCGCAGAAAAATCAAGAGCTTACGCCAATAAAACCAAAGAGGTTATTTTCCACCTACTAGAAAATGCCGATAAGACCGATGTAAAACCACTTTTAAGTGGCAGGTTAAATGAGCTAGGAGAGGTTATTTCTAACAAACACTTACTAATTGTGGCAGCGGGTGATAGGGGCCTATGCGGAATGTTTAACTCCTCCATTGTAAAGGCGGCTAAAAGTGAGGTGAAAAAGTATGAGGCTTTGGGCAAAACTGTTCGCATTATAACCATTGGCAAAAAGGCAAATGAATCGCTAAAACATTATTTTGGCACGCAGGCGAGTGATTATATTATTGAGCATTTTGATTTATCAAAAGAAAAAACTGTTTCTTTTGATAGTGCCAGCAAAATTTCCCTAAAGGCTATAGAGTTATTTGAAACGCAAACAATAGATACCTGCTCCATTATTTTTAATCGCTTTATTTCAACTATTTCGCAAAAAACTACTATCAAGGGGCTAATTCCTTTAGAAGTAGATTCACCAATAGCTGAGAGTTCTGAAAAGGATGATATTTTAGAGCTAAAAAGCATCTACGAATATGAGCCAAGCCAAGATAAAATACTGGCAGATTTATTGCCTCGAAACCTTGCCATTCAAATATTTTCTGCCCTGCTTGAAAATGCCGCTTCTGAACAGGGGGCTAGAATGAGTGCGATGGATAATGCTACCAGAAACGCAGGCGAGATGATTCAAAAACTAAGCCTAGTTTACAACCGCACCAGACAGGCAAACATTACCAAAGAACTAATAGAAATCATCAGCGGCGCCGAAGCGGTTTAAAAGACCTATGCCTAATTCTACTTCTATGGATTTTTATGCATTCGCTTCGATGCTCGAATCCTCATTTACTTTATGTAAGACTTAAGGTTCTGTGCGGTCTGAGGCAAAAGCATAAAAATTTCATATAAGCGAATTATGCAGAGGTCTTTTTAATGATGGTTTTTCTACCCCACAATCGCATCTGCTTGGATGGTAATGCGGTTGATTTCTTCTTCTAATTGGGCAAGGTAGGCTTCTGCCTCTAAACCTTCTAATTCTAAATCTTTTGGAACAATAAATTTACTACCAATTATAAATGATGCCCTGCCAAAGGGTAATGGGAAAATAAATGAATCCCAAGATTTAAAAACCTTTTTTCGGGAGCAAGAAAAGCTAATTGGAATAATAGGGGTAGCGGTTTTTTGTGCTATATACAGAACTGATTTTTTTAGTTTGAAGGCGGGGCCTTTGGGGCCATCTGGCGTAATTACTAGTTTTTGCCCAGCTTTTATTGCGTCAATTGCTTCAATTAATGCCTTAACCCCGCCCCTATCCTTTTTATCATTACTAGAGCCACTAATTATGTTAAAGCCAAATAGCTCCATCATTTTTGCAATTAACCGCCCATCATTATGCCTTGAAACAATAATAGAGGTATTTTTAGGCGAAAGGGAAAGAAAGGGAATAAATGCCATTCTCCCATGCCAAAAAACATAGATGCAGGGCTTGTTAGAAAATTCGTAAGCGAATTTTAAAGACCGGTTCTTAAATATTTTCTTTTGAAAAAAGTAAGAAAACTTTAAATAAAAAAACAGCAGGTATGCCAAAAATACCGCTACAAAGCTATTTTTGCTAAGTTTTTGTTTAATTGAAACAGGCATTATAAATCTTCCCTTGATGGATAGCAAAAACTATCTAGTATAGTTTTTTGAAAAATAAAACAGGCAATTTAGTATATTAATGGAAGAATTCATTAAAGTTCGTGGTGCTAAGGAACATAATCTAAAAAATGTTTCGGTAGATATTCCTAAAAATCAGTTTGTAGTAATTACTGGCCTAAGT
>JBKCHH010000064.1:0-26347 GCA_046302855.1 Alphaproteobacteria bacterium | reverse complement strand
GCGGTAAAATTTACCGAAACACCAGCCTCGAAAGGAAATTTTTTTAAAATGGTTTGGCAGAATGAATGGATGGTGCGAATATTAAAGACATCTTTATTGTTAATTATTGTATCAAATGCCTTTCTGGCATTGTTTATTTCTGTTGCGGTTGGCCTTTTAAAAAGAAGGCTATTTAAGTTTTCTTTTAATTCCTCATCGCTTAAATTTTGCCATTTTTTTATATCGGCTAAAATTCGCTCCTTCATCTCATTAGTGCCAGCATTGGTGTAGGTGATGCACAGAATTTTTTCAATTGGCACACCACTTAGTATCAACCTTAAATATCTGTTCTTAAGCAGGCTGGTTTTGCCAGACCCCGCACTTGCTGAAACCCAAACGCAAAAATTTGGGTTTGATGCTTGATTTTGTATTTCACTTAAATTAGAAATTAAACTCATGGTTATTTAGAGTTTTATGGTTAAAAGAATTGCAATTATTGGTGGCAGTGGTTTTTTAGGCAAATATATTGCAACTGAAGCCTTAAAACAAGGTTATTTGATTTCTATAATTTCTAGAATTCCAGAAAGGGCAGAGAGCATAAAAACTGATGGCTTTGCGGGGCAAGCACAGTTTATTTCTGCCAACATAAGGGATATAAATTCCGTATCTAAAGCAATAAAAAATGCGGATGTGGTAATAAATTTAGTTGGTATCTTATACGAAAAGGGCAAGCAGACCTTCGAAACGGTTCATAAAAACTTCCCAACCGAGCTGGCAAAGGTTTGTAAGGAGCAAAATAAAGACCTGCTAATACATCTTTCCGCCTTAGGTATTGATAAGTCTTCCCTGAAATCTTCTTACGCGAAAAGTAAATTGGCGGGTGAAGATGGGATAAAAGATAATTTCTCAAAATTCATTATTTTTCGCCCCAGCGTAATTTTTGGGCCAGAGGATAATTTCTTTAACCAGTTTGCTTGGCTGGCAAAATTTTCCCCCATTCTGCCGCTATTTGGCTTTGGCAGAACTAAGTTTCAGCCAGTTTATGTGGATGATGTTGCCAACTGTATTATTGCCTCTATAAATAGTAAGAACGCCATATCTAAAACATTTGAGCTAGGCGGGCCAGAGGTTTTTTCTTTCAAGGAACTATTAAAACTGGTGCTAAAATTTGTGGAGAGAAAAAGAATTCTGCTACCAATTCCATTATTTATTGCCAAAATAAAAGGGGCGGTTTTAAGTTTACTACCAGCGCCACCCTTCACCAAAGACCAAATGAAATTGTTGGAGTTTAATAATGTAGTGCTAGATAATAAAAATAACTTTAGTTTTTTTAATATTCAGCCAAAATCTGTTTACGAAATTGTGCCGAAATATTTAAAACTTTACCAGCCAAAGGATTAACCTTATGTTTGTTAATTCACTTATTCTCCCCTATTTTGATCCAGTGGCGGTGCAGTTTTATAATGTGAAAATTCACTGGTATGCTCTGGCCTATGTTTTTGGAATTCTGCTTGGTTATTTTTGGGTAAAAAAACTAAACTCCATTCAATATAGCCTGCACACTTACAATACTAGAAAGTTTTTTGTAACCCTTACTCCTAAAAGTTTAGATAGTTTTATTACCTACGCCGTTTTAGGGATAATTTTAGGTGGCAGAATTGGCTATATTGTTTTTTATAACTCTAGCTATTATCTTGCCCACCCTGCACAAATTTTGGCGGTGTGGAAGGGTGGCATGTCTTTCCACGGCGGGTTAATTGGCATTATAGTTTCTTTTTACATATTTGCCCTTCGCAATAAAACCTCCTACCTTTATCTAACTGATTTAATAGCCTTGGCTGCCCCTATAGGTTTATTTTTGGGTAGAATTGCCAATTTTATTAATAGCGAACTAATTGGCAGATTAGCCCCAGCCAACCTACCTTGGGGCGTTTTATATGCTAATGAAGATCAATTAAGGCATCCATCCCAAATCTATGAGGCAATTTGCGAGGGGCTATTAATTTTTGTTATTTTAAACCTCCTTGCCATTCGCACTAATATTTTACTTTGTCGTGGAGCTTTAAGTGGCTTGTTCTTATTCCTATATGGCTCTTTTAGATTCTTTTTAGAGAGTTTTCGTGAACCAGATGAGCAGGTTGGCTTACTATTATATCATCTTACTATGGGGCAGATTTTATGTATCCCTATGATTCTGCTTGGTATAATATTATTTTATCTAGGTGTAAATTATGGAAAAAAAGGCGGTTCTAATTACCGGTGGGGCAATTAGGGTTGGTAGGGCTTTAGCATTATCTTTAGCGAAAAAAGGTTATGATATTGCCATTCACTACAACTCTTCAAAAAAACCTGCCCAAAGCCTAGCGAAAGAAATTACCAAAGAGTTTTCTAAAGTTAGGGTGGAAATTTTTCAGGCAGATTTATCAAAATCCAATACTAGTGAAAAACTAATTAATGCCGTTTTTAAAAAATTTCCGCATTTAACCGTTCTTATTAACAATGCCTCTATTTTTGAGCCAGAGAATTTTTTGCAAGTCACCCAAAAATCATTTGATGCCAACTATAATATTAATCTAAAAGCCCCATTTTTTCTAAGCCAACTTTTTGCCAAAAGGGTGCTAAAAAATAATGATACCAAAAACTATAACATAATAAATTTGCTAGATAGTTTTATTACCAGAACCAGCGAAAAATATTTTGTTTATCTGCTTACCAAAAAGAATTTAAGTGATTTAACCAAAATGCTGGCTCGTAGCCTTGCCCCAAAAATTAGGGTAAATGGCATTTGCTTAGGAATAACAGAACTTAGCCAAAAAAATAGTGATGCTTATTTAGAAAAAAGAATCGCCTCCTTGCCTAAAAAACAAAAGGTTAAACTAGAGGAATTGGCAAATACACTTAATCAAATTTTAGAAAACCAAGCCTTAATTGGAAATTTACTGTTTGTTGATAATGGCGAACAGCTGGTTTAGGATTACCTTAAACCTTCACCTTAGCTAATTTTTTAACTTGCCTTCTTAACTTTTGTCCAAGTTCAGATAGTTTTCTGCTTTTGGTATTGAGTAAGAAATTATCTAACCCGCCTTTAAAATCTATGGTTCTAATAGTATTGGTGGCTACCTTGAAGCTAAAGTTTTTGCCCAAAATCTCACTCCTTAGAGTAATTGGCTGAATATTTGGCAAAAACGCCTTTGAAGTTTTTATATTTGAGTGAGAAACCTTATTCCCATACATCAAGGTTTTAGTAGTTAACTGACATTTTCTAGACATAAAATTATATTGATAATAGAGGGAGAGCTTTTAGCCCTATTCACAAAATAGTCAATAATAAAATATTGAATTAAATAATTTTATGTTTATTGATGCTCTTCCCTATCATAAGCCTTAAGAAAAGGGTGTGTAGCTCAGTTGGTTAGAGCGTCCGGCTGATAACCGGGAGGTCAGTGGTTCAAGTCCACTCACACCCACCATTTCAATTCACCTTATTTTATTATCTCTGCATCCCTCATTTGAAAAAACAAACCTTTTTCAGGGTTTTTAGAAAATTCTAGAATCCCTTGAACTTTAGTTAGTTTATCTTCCCAGGCAATTGGTTTTTTAGTAAAAACTTCTATAAGTTCATTTGGTTCACCCGGTGGGCAAAAGAAACAGGTTGGGGTGCGTTTTGAAAGAAGAAAATGGGTAAATTTTTCGGTTGGTTCTAGTGGCAAAACAAATCCACTGATTTCTATTTGCATACCTTCCATTTCTTTTACTTCAGGCGTATAATCTATACTATACACATATTTGATATTATCTAATAGGGTCACTTTGCATTTAAAAAACACATCCCACATTTTATCTTGTGATTTAGGAAGTGCGTCTTGTACATTTCTTTCATCTGTCGGTTGAGAAATAGAAAAACCACTTATAAGAATAAAAACACCTATTATTACAATTATTTGTGAATATTTTACCCGCATAAAATTTTTAAGGTTGGCTTCCCACTTTTGCATCAATTATTTTAAAGAACAATCCATTTTCGCTTATATTACTACCCAGTTGCAATTTTCCTGAAATAGTTTGTAAACTATCTTGCCAAGAAATAGATTCTTTTGTGAATACTTCTATAATTTCATTAGGTTTACTAGGTGGACAAAAGGAGCAGGTTGTAGAGCGAAAAGAAAGTAAAAAGTGGTTAAACTTTTCCGTCGATTCTATTGGAATTATATAGCCATCCAAACTAACAATTTTGTTATCCAGATTTTTTATTTCATCAGTAAAATCTATTCTATAATTTTTGCTAACTTTGCATTTTGATAGCTTTTCCCAAAAATCACTTTTTGGGGAGGGGTATTTTTTTTGCCCCTGTAAAAGCATTGCCATAGAAAGTGATACACTTGCTATAATAATAAGCCAAATAAAAGCTTTTCCTAGTTTTCCTTTCACCTTTTTACCAAAGTTTTAAAGATATCTATTTTATAAACTTTTATTGCAGGCAATATTGAAGCAACCACTCCAACAATTAGGCTTGCAATAATCAACCAGATTTCATCGTTTAAAAACACTTTACCAGTTATAGAAATATGTTTTGTTTGTGCAAGCCAAATAGATGCCAAATCAACTAAGCCATGACCTAAAGCTAAACCTATAAGAACCCCCAAAAGCGAAATTATTACCCCTTCAATTATAATTAAATTAAAAAGTTTTTTCTTAGATGCACCAAAAGAACGCATTAAAGCAAGGTCATATTTTCTCTCACTCATAGCATTATAAAGTGCAACGAAAATTCCAAAGCCCGAGAGTATAATTAAATACCAACCAAATGTTTTTAGGGTTGAAGAACCAACACCCATAAAACTTGTGAGCCTTGCCACTTCAAAAGCAGGGCTTGCTGATTGCATTGAAGATGATTTATTAACCACGCGCGGTAGCGTTGCCAAAGCCATTGGCGTTTTATAAGTTATAAGCAATGCAGTAATTTCTTTTTCTTCATGTTTTTCATGCTCATCATCGTGATGATTATCATGTTTGGCTTTATGTTCATGCTTATGGCCTTTATCGTGCTTTTTATCTTGGTGACCTTCGTCCTCATGCTCATCGTGTTTAGCATGCTCGTGAACATGCCAAACACTTTCTACTGAAGTTAAAACAAGTCTATCTAAAACTGTGTTTGTAGGCTGAAAAATTCCAACAATAATATAAGGAAAATCAGTATGTAAATCATCGCTATTTACCAAACCATGGGCACCAACAATTTTATCGCCAATTTTATTATTGAATTTTTTTGCTACTTCGCTACCAATAACAACTTCCATCTTATCTTTGAAAACTCTGCCTTCCTTTAGTCTTCCTTCATAGTTGTTGATGTAGCTTTCATTTGTGCCAACAATTCTAAAGCCATTATAGTTATCCCCTAAAGCAACAGGTATTGCAGATTTGACAAGCGGATGTTTTTCAAGTTTTTCTGCCTCTTCTAAAGGAATATTACCAGTTGGGGCATCTAAATGAAATACTGAAGATAAAATTAGTTGCATAGGGCTACCTTTCGCCCCCACTACTAAATCTATGTTTTTTAAATTTTTGGTAAATTCATTGTTTAGTTGAGAGTTAATTAAAAGCAGAGCAACAATAACTGCAATTCCAGATGCGAAGGTAATGACAGTCAAGGCAGTTCTAAGTAGCTTATGCTTTAAATACGAAATGCTTAAAGAAAAACTATTCATCTTTACCCCCAAGGTTTATAATATTGTTAAAATACTTTTTTATTCTAGAATCATGCGTTGCTAGCACCAAACTTGCTCCCGTTTGATTTGCTATACCTAATAAAAGATTGATAACCTTTTCTGCCGACTCATCATCAAGAGCTGAAGTTGGTTCATCACCAAAAATAATTTTTGGATTATTAATTACTGCCCTTGCGATTGCGACCCTTTGTTGTTGCCCTTGACTTAATTCATCTGGCTTTTTATTTCTAAATTCAGATAGTCCCAAATGCTTTAGCAGTTCTTTGGCTCTTGAACTATCTTGCTTAGTTCCATTGGCATATTGAACCAACAAAATATTTTCTAGAACCGAAAGTGAAGATATTAATTGGAGTGTTTGATAAATAATTCCAATATTTTTACCTCTAAACTCATCCATTTTAGAACTTGTAAGGCTAGATGTATTCGTATTATCTATCTCGATTTTTCCAGAAATTGGCTTTAAAAGCCCAGCTAAGGCATATAGTAAGGTAGTTTTTCCAGACCCAGATTTACCAACAATAAGCAGATGCTCTTTATTTTTTAGCACCAAACTTGGTATATCAACTACTACAGTGTTTTTATACCCTGCTTTTAAACTTTTAACATTTAACATACACTCCTCCTAAATTGTGCAATTGTTACAAACTATGGGTAATTCTATCACAGCCCTTTGCTGTAAATGGATACCGTGGGTTTTTAAATCTTCAAATTGATGAATTATTTTATGATCATGAATTTCATCTACCACACTGCAATTGCCGCAAACCGTTAGGATGGCGAGCGAATGGTTATGGCTAGCATCACAATCGCAGGCTACATAGGCTCCAAGTTCCTTTATCGAATGGATTGAGCCATTTTTTAATAAAATATCCAAAGCACGGTATATTATGGGGGCACTTTTAATCCCATCTTGTTTTAACTCATCTAGCAACATATAGGCCGTCATTGGTTCTTTTGCTTTTTGCAAAACCTTTAGAACCAATTTATCTGCAGGAGCTTTAAGCGAAAGTGGTCTAGCCATAGGATTTTTATTTGGGGTGTTTTATTTGTTATATTGTAATAAAATAATCTTTACAGAATAGTTTTTATATGTAAATAGCTGTTTGTTATAGAATAACAAATATGTGATGGAAAAATTAAAAACAAAATCTTATAGCCGATTAATAGCTTCTATATTGTTAGTATCCTTAAGCCTTTTGTTATTAGACTATAGCGTAAAACTAATATTAGAACCTTCTTTTTCGCCAGATAGTTTAAGAAACTATCTGGGATATTTATTGGTATTTTTAGCCTGCTTGTTAGTTATTTTTTATCGCTGGTTGGTTAATAAAATTATTTGGTTATCGCAGGAAGTATATCGCCTTGTATCAGCTATAATTATGGTTTTGATGGTTGGAATAGAGGGTGCGTTGCACTTTTTTAGTATTCCGCATATTGAGGGCTGGTGGATTCCCATGCTTGGTGGCGGATTAATTACCACCGTAGTTGCTTATTTTCACAAATTAAAAAGTAAGATTAAAAAAAGATAGATGAAGAAATTCCCGCCTAAATTTTTTTGAATTTTACTGGATTACCATGCTTCGAGCAAAGCTCTCACTTGGCTAATGACGGCTGAGGCTAGAAACGATGTCTTTTCTTGTCTATTCTTCTATAAGTGAGAATTGGTATAAACCCTAACCAACCCTACTTATTCATAACCATAAAGAATTCTTCGTTGGTTTTGGAATGTTCTATCTTATCAAGTAGAAACTCCATAGCATCCACGGTGGACATTTGCGATAGAATTTTGCGAAGAACCCAAATCTTTTGCATCTCGCCCTTTTCGTAAAGCTGTTCTTCGTGCCTTGTGCCAGATTTTAAAATATCAATAGCAGGAAACACCCTTTTATCAGAAAGTTTTCTATCAAGAACAATCTCACTATTACCGGTTCCTTTGAACTCTTCAAAAATTACCTCATCCATTCTTGAACCGGTTTCAATTAGAGCCGTGGCAATAATAGTTAGTGAGCCACCACCTTCAATGTTTCTGGCTGCACCAAAAAAGCGTTTTGGCTTTTGCAAAGCATTTGCATCCACACCACCTGTTAAAACCTTTCCAGAAGAAGGGGCAACGGCGTTATAGGCTCTAGCTAGCCTTGTGATTGAATCTAGCAGAATTACTACATCTTTACCATGTTCCACTAGCCTTTTTGCCTTTTCAATTAGAATATCTGCCAGTTGCACATGCCTATGGGCTGGTTCATCGAAGGTTGAAGACACCACTTCGCCCTTCACGGTACGTTGCATATCTGTTACCTCTTCTGGCCTTTCGTCAATTAGTAGCACAAGCAGGGTAATTTCTGGATGATTTTTTTCAATACCCTTAGCAATGGTTTGCATTAGCATGGTTTTACCAGAGCGTGGAGGAGCTACAATTAAAGCCCTCTGCCCCTTTCCTATGGGTGAAACTAAATCGGTAATTCTAGAAGATGGATTATTAGCTATTTCCATTCTTATTTTTTTATCTGGATAAAGTGGGGTTAGATTATCAAAATTCACCCTTTTTTGTGCGCGGCTTAGCTCATCATCGTTAATTTTATTAACTTGCGATAGGGCAAAATAGCGTTCGTTAATTCTAGGAGCCCTTATTTGCCCCTCTACCTTATCACCATTTTTTAGGTTAAACCTTTTAATTTGCGTGGGGGAAACATAAATATCATCTGGTCCGGCACGATAGTTAGACCATCTAGACCTTAAAAAGCCAAAGCCATCTTGTAAAATTTCTAAAATACCTTCTGCAACTATTATCCCCTCCATCCTTGCCATCTTTTTAAGCAAAGCGAAGATTAAATCTTGTTTTAAAATAGATTGTGGATTTTCAATGCCAGCCTCTTCTGCAAAAAGGAAAAGATCTTTATCTGGAAGCAACCTTAAATCTTGCACATAAATAAAGTTATCACTACCAGCTGAAGTAGCGGCATTTTGATCAAAATTATCATCCTGCGGAAGCTCTTCTTTTTTATAAGTGGGAGCATCATTAGTATAAGCCTTTACCACTATTTCTTCATTTTCTTGAGTAGTTTCTTCTACTTGGCTTGCAGGTTTAGCATCAAAATTTGGCTGGAATTCTGGCTCAATATTTTGCCTTTGAGTATATTGACCGCGAGGCTGTTGATAGCCATTTCTATCATTTTGTGATTTATCGAACCTTCTTTTATTATCACCAGAACCAGAACGGTATGGTTTTCTTGGCGAGTTATGTGTTCTTAATTGCAATCTATCGTTATTATTGCCACTATTATCTTCTTGATCTTTAAAAGAGTCTGTCATTGTTGTTTTTAAGTTATTGTTATTGATTAGTTTTTAATAAAAAAGGGCTAATATAAGTTTGAGAGTATTAAATAAATTAAGAATTGAAGTTAACTTGGGGATAACTTTTAGATAATATCTTAGAACTTTAAACCTTAAGCACTCTTAAATTCCTTTTGTGCCTTTCTTACATAGGCTTTATAACTACTAAAATTACAATTGCAACCATTAAAATAGCAGGAACTTCATTTATTATGCGATAAAACTTTTCAGATTTTTTATTTTCTCCCCTGATAAATTTTTTTCTAGTAACAGATAAAAATCCTTGAAAACCAGCTAAGAGCAATACTAATAACAGTTTTAAATGTATCCAACCACCAGTATTAAAGGCATCTGTTAGAACTATAAGCCATATGCCAGAAATAAATACTAGAATAAGGGCTGGGTTTAAAATAATTTTTTGGAGCTTCTTTTCCATTATTTGTAAGGTAAGGTCTAGTTCAGAACCAATTTTTGCCCTAGTGTGATAGACAAATAATCTGGGCAGGTAAAGCAAACCCGCCATCCACGAAATTACAAATATTATGTGTAGTGATTTTATCCAAAGATAGAGCATATATCTTGCTTTCAAATATCCATTAATTATATAGGTTAGAATATATTATTAATTTAATGGCGGAAGTTTTATTTTATTTTTTTGCTGGCTCGATAGTGTTTTTTTCACTAGGGGTAATTACGCTGAAAAACCCAGTTTATTCGGTTCTGCTTCTAATTGTTACCTTTTTTGCCTCTAGTGGAGTTTTTATTCTGCTTGGGGCGGAATTTTTGGCAATGCTTTTGGTGATTGTTTATGTGGGGGCGGTAATGGTGCTATTTCTGTTTGTGGTGATGATGCTAGATATTAATATCTCTAGGCTAAAGAAAGGCTTGGTTAAACATGTGGCGATTGGTGTATTTTTGTCGCTCATAATATTTGCCCAGGTTTACTATGTAATTACCAATAGCAAAAATACTTCTGATGAAAATCAAATAAAATCCACCGTGCAAATAACTAGTAATGAAACCAATACAAAAGCATTGGGAATGGTTTTATATACCAACTACGCCCTGCCCTTTCAAATAAGTGGGCTTATACTGTTAGTGGCGATGATTGGTGCCATTAGCTTAACTCTTCGCACTAAGGTTGGCTTAAAAAGGCAAAGGGTAAGTAATCAGCTTTTAAGAAATCCTAAGGAATCGGTAGTGCTGGTAAAGGTAAAAAGTGGGGCGGGGGTAGAGTAATTATGATAGAGGGTTTAACTATTGCTCATTTTTTAATCTTATCGGCCTTAGTGTTTACTATTGGGGTGGCTGGAATATTTTTGAATCGCAAGAATGTTATCAGCATTCTTCTTTCTATTGAACTAATGCTGCTTGCAGTGAATATTAATTTTGTAGCCTTTTCTGCCTTTAATAAAGATTTGGTGGGGCAGGTTTTTACCATGTTTATTCTAACGGTAGCCGCGGCGGAAGCTGCTATTGGGCTTGCCATTTTAGTTGTTCATAACCGCAATAAAAACTCTATTGAGATAGAAGATTTAAGTGAATTGAAGGGTTAATATAAGATGATAGTTTTAGGGATTGAAACCAGTTGCGATGAAACCGCCTGCAGTATTGTAAATTCTAATAAAGAGATACTATCTAACCAATTATATTCGCAAGTGAAACTTCACCAAAAATTTGGCGGAGTTGTGCCAGAAATTGCCTCAAGAGCACATGTAAAAATTATTGAAGAAATAGTGCAAAAGTCAATCTTTCAGGCAAAAATAGATCTATCCAAAATAGATGCTATTGCCTGCACCACAGGGCCCGGTTTAATTGGTGGATTAATGGTTGGGGTAATGGTTGGCAAGGCGATGGCTAGCTGTTTAAACAAGCCCTTTTTAGCAATCAATCATTTAGAAGGCCATGCCTTAAGTAGTAGGTTAACTGGTGATTTGCCCTACCCTTTTATGCTATTACTTGTTTCCGGCGGGCATTCACAAATAATTCTAGCAAAAGAATATGGGCATTACAAATTACTGGGGGAAAGTTTGGATGATGCACTGGGTGAAACCTTCGATAAGTTGGCAAAGCTATTACACCTGCCTTACCCGGGTGGGCCAGAGATTGAGAAGCTAGCTCTAAAAGGCGACGAAAACGCAATCAAACTGCCAATGCCCTTATATAAGGATGCAAAAAATGCCACGAACTTTTCATTTTCTGGGTTAAAAACGCACCTTTCATTACTGATTCAAAAAAGCGAAATAACTGAGGATTTTAAGGCAAACCTTTGTGCCTCTTTTCAAAAGCTGGTGCTAGAATTTATTTTCTCTAGGGTGGAAAATTCGCTTAAAAATCATAAGATAAAAAACCTAGTAATTGCCGGTGGCGTTGCCTCTAATGAATATTTAAGAAAAAACCTAGAGGTAAAACTAAAAACCATTAGGCTAAATTTGGTTTTCCCCCCAAAACACATCTGCACCGATAATGCCGCTATGATAGCTTGGGCTGGCATTGAAAAACTGCAAAACAATCCGCAAGCAAACGATATTGATTTTGAACCAAGGGCTAGGTGGGCTCTATAAATAATTCTTTAAAATTAAAATTTTGCTCTTAACATAGATTTGTTAAAAACTTCAATCACAGGTAGTATGTATGAAAAATTCTCGCCCAAAAATTGCTCTAATTGGTTCTGGAAATATTGGTGGCACCCTTGCCCATCTAATTGGCTTAAAGGAATTAGGTGATGTGGTTATGTTCGATGTGGCAGAGGGAATCCCACAAGGAAAGGGTTTGGATATTGCTCAAAGTTCCCCCGTTGATGGTTTTGATGTCCATTATAAGGGCACAAATGATTATAAGGATATAGAAGGGGCCGATGTGGTAATTGTAACCGCTGGCATTCCAAGAAAACCCGGCATGAGTAGGGATGATTTGGTTGCCATAAATACCGGCATTATAAAGCAAGTGGGTGAAGGGATTAAAAAACATGCAAAATATGCCTTCGTGATAGTTATTACCAATCCGCTAGATGCCATGGTTTGGGTAATGCATCAAGTTACTGGCTTTAAGGCAAATAAAGTAGTTGGCATGGCAGGCGTGCTTGATTCTGCAAGGTTTAGGTATTTTTTAAGTGAAGAGTTTAAAGTTTCAGTTGAAGATGTAACGGCGTTTGTATTAGGTGGGCATGGTGATACTATGGTGCCACTGGTTAGATATTCTGCCATTGCCGGTATTCCATTGCCAGATTTAATTAAAATGGGGCTTTCTACCCAAGAGAAAATTGATAAAATTGTGCAAAGAACGCGTGATGGTGGGGCAGAAATTGTAAATCTGCTAAAAACTGGCTCTGCCTTTTATGCACCAGCTTCTTCTGCTGTTGTAATGGCGGAAAGCTATTTGAGGGATAAAAAAAGGGTTCTACCTTGCGCGGTTTATTTAAACGGCGAATATGGTCATAAGAACATATTTGTGGGCGTGCCGGTGATAATTGGTGCGGGTGGCGTTGAAAAGATTCTTGAAATAAAACTAAATGCCGAAGAGCAAAAGCAATTTGATTACTCAGTGGATGCAGTAAAAAAACTAATGGCTTCTGTTAAGATTTAGTATGGGCAAGGCTATATAGTGGTTGCTATTATTTGGTTTGGCCAGATAAACGCATAGAGAAAAAAGGGCTAGGGTGAAAATTGGGCACATTTTATAACCTAAACCACTTCTTAAACAAAACCTTTGAAAAATGCCCGCCCCCTAGCCCCCCAAATTTGCCCCAAATTAATTTTCGGCACATTGGGGGCTGGCATATAATTTTTCTTCAAAAAATTAAAAATAACAAAAATTATTCGAAAAACTTTGAATTAGACGCATTAATTAATTGTCGATTTCTGGGAATGGTTTAATTTGAAGTCATATGTTGCAAAATGGTTCAGAGAAAAAAGCAAGTTAGCTAAGTTTAGCGTCTAGCCAACTGCGTAAATTTTTGAAATCTTTATGAGAGCAATAATACTCTAATTCTTCTAGTTTAGTTTTTACATCTCTCCTAATGTCGGCTTTTTCTTCATCTGTTAATTGCTGACACGATTCAAAAATATTCACCAACTTTTCATAGGCTGTTGCAAAGTTGGTTTCATCTATATCGAAATTTTTGAACTGCCCAGCCTCATTTATTATAGCCCGGCTTTCTGTAATTTCTTTGCCGTAAGTAGCCGAATCTTTAACTGGCTGAGTATGTCGATTATTTATTTCGGTTTGAGCAGCAAGATACTTGGCATGCATCTTATCATACATTGCCGTTTGAATGGGAAGGCATAATGAACGAACCACGCGCCTGTGAAAAGGTCGTTTGATATTTTCTATTTCATCTTTTGAAACGCCATTTTTACTTAGTGAGTCTTCAATACCTATAATCAAATCGTACAAATCTTTGTTCTCATAGTGCGGACCCCAATAGCCAATCGTTGTACTAAAGCGGATTACAGGGGCTACAGTGATTAATGCGAGGCGGCGCAATTCCTTAATCATAGTTTCTGCTTCTTTTTGGACTTGCTCCCACATTTCTGCCTCAATCCCGAGCCCCTTAAACTTCTTGAACTTTGAAAGAAAAGCAAAAATTAAACAGAAAATTGCTGCAGCACATAATGTTGCAACAATAGCGGGCTTGTCTTGGCTGTAACCAATAAAACAAGAGGCTCCAAAAATCAGAAAAGCTACCAGACCAAGAAAAAATCGAAACATATCAATCCCATTAACTGTTCGAACAATGGCGGAAGAGGTGAGATTCGAACTCACGGAGGAGTTGCCCCCTCGGCAGTTTTCAAGACTGCTGCCATAAACCGCTCGGCCACTCTTCCAACTTTTAATACTACCCCAAAAAATAAACCAAAATCCTACTCACAAGGGCATCTCTAATATAAACTATTGCCATATTTGCAAGGATATTTAAAAATTAAAAGAAAAAAATTGCAAATTAATAATTAGTTGCTAGGAAGGAAGAGTTAAGGTTATCAAAAAGATAACTATAATATACTATTAAAAGCTGGCGAAATAATAGCCCACAAAAGTTTATAGGGTTTATCTTTGTATAAATCTATAAGAATAATAAAAGCATAAGGGTTAAAAAAATAAAGTTGGCGGAAAGGTTTAAGAAAATAAAATTTTGAAAAAGTGTTTCGGTTAATGTTCATTTTAGAAAAATCTTACAAAAACAACAATAATAATCACCTAAATTTAGGTAAAGGAGAAGTTTTATATGGCAAAGAAAATATTAGTGGACGCGGCCTACGCAGAAGATGTGCGGGTTGCTTTAGTTGATGGCAATTTATTAGAAGATTTTGATTTTGAAAATATTTCCAAAAAACAATATAAGGGAAATATTTATTTAGGAAAAATTACCCGCGTAGAGCCTTCTCTTCAGGCGGTGTTTGTGGAATATGGGTCTAGCAAGCAGGGTTTTTTACCCTTTTCTGAAATCCATTATGATTACTTTCAAATTCCAGTTGAAGACAAGGAAAAGCTAGCCAAGTCTATTGAAGAGGAAATAAACCTCTCTCAACGCAGGGATGCAGAAGATTACTCATCACAACCAAGCCCAGTGGCTAGAGAAGAAGAGGTAGCTGAGGTGCGGGAGGTTCGTCAAGAATCCCGCCAAGAATCTCGCCAAGAGGGAAGAAGTTTCAAAAAATATGACAAAAGTGATAGGGGTGATAGAAGAGGTGGCAATCGTGCCGGCAAAGAAGATTGGGATTCTGTTAAAAAGGCGGAAGAACTAGCAAAGGCATTCGCCGAAGAATTGGCAGAAGAAGGTGAAGCCGTAGAGCCTAAAGCTGAAAAACCTACTGAGAAAGTAGTTGAGGTAATAGAGGAATCTAGCAATAAAGAAAATCAAATTTCAGAAAACAGCTCTTTAGATAACACATATTCTAACAGTGGTGGTTATCATAATAACAACAGTGGCGAGGAATCTAATGTTAAGCAGATAATTGCTAATTTTTATCGTCGTTACAAAATTAATGAGGTGCTAAAACGCAATCAAATAGTTCTAGTGCAGGTTACAAAGGAAGAAAGGGGCAACAAGGGCTCTTCCCTTACTACTTACATCTCTCTGGCTGGTAGATTTTGTGTTTTTATGCCAAATACTTCTGGCTCAGGCGGGGTTTCAAAAAGAATTGATGATTGGGCAGAGAGAAAAAGGCTAAAAGATTTGCTTAAAACCATTAAGGTGGAAAGCAAAGGTAGCCTAATTTTAAGAACGGCAAGTATCGGTTCAGATGAATCTCAAATTGCTAGCGATTTTAGCTTTTTACAAAAACTATGGGCAAAAATTGGTGAAAAAACCATGTCTTCAGTGGCACCAAGCCTTATTTATGAAGAAAGCAATGTGGTTATTCGCTCCATTCGTGATATGTATTCCAACAATCTAGAGCAGATTGTGGTTGAAGGGGAAGAGGCTTACAAAAATGCCAAAGAATTTATTGATGCTTTAGACCCAGATAGTTCTAAAAAAGTAATAAAATATAATGGTGAAAAGCCAATTTTTAATAATTATAAGATTGATCGCCAATTGGATGAACTATACGAAAGCCAAGTTTCTCTGCCATCTGGTGGCACCATTGTAATGGCTCAAACGGAAGCGTTAATTTCAGTAGATGTGAATTCTGGCAAGGCTAATCGTGAACGCTCAATTGAAGAAACCGCCTACAAAACCAATAGTGAGGCCGCTAGAGAAATAGCAAGGCAACTAAAATTAAGAGATTTAGCGGGTCTGGTAGTAATTGATTTCATCGATATGAGAGATGTTAGAAACCGTAAGGCAGTGGAAAATGAACTAAGGGAGGCTTTAAAGAAAGATAGGGCTAGCACGCAAGTAGGCAGAATTAGTATGTTTGGCTTACTTGAAATGTCTCGCCAAAGGCTTAGAACAAACTTTTTTGAATCAAACTCGGTTGTTTGCCCGCACTGTAAGGGTAGTGGCTTTATCCGCTCGCACCTAACTGCAAGTGTTTGGATTTTAAGAGAGGTTGAGGCAAGAATAGCGGGTGGTTATGTACGGGAAATTAGAACTACCGTAAATATGGAGCTTGGGCATTATATTCTAAATAAATTGCGAGGCAAAATTAACGAGCTAGAGAGAAAATATGATGCAGAAATTCTGTTCATTGGCTCTAATCGCATGATTTTAGGCAATGCAGAATTTGTGGTTACAAAAAAGAAAAGTGGTGATGAGCGGGGCGAGGTATCTACCCATCAGGTTGATATTTCTAAACTCTATGAAGAAAAAACTATAGAAAATAAGGCTGAACACAAAAAAGAAGAAGCGGTTTCAGCTGAAACCTCTACTCTTTTAGAAGAAGATTTAGGCGAACAACAGCCACTTTCAAACGAAAGAAATGATTATAATAAGCCTAACTACTCTAATCGTTCTGGTAGTAATGATAGAGGTGGTGATAGGGGGGGTAGGTATCAAAACAATAATAAGGGTGGCAGAAGGTTTGATAATAGGGATAATAGAGGGGGGGATAATAGAAGTGGCGGTGAAAATCGCGGTGGGCAAGGTGGACATGGCGGCCAAAAAGAAAATAGCTTTAGACCCAACAATAGAAACAATAATAGGGGCGGGGATTTTGGCACCAGACCAAATAATAACAGCTATTCTCAATACAAAAATGATTATAGAAATGAACCCAAAACCTATGATAATGTTCCAGTTAATGAACCAATAGCCAATGATTCTAATCTTCAAGCCACGACAGAAGACGGCAAGGGAGATAAGGAAAAATCTAGGTTAATGGGCCTGTGGAAAAAATTCACTGGATAGGGCTTTTAGGCTAAATTGTGTCTTTTTCGTAATTGCGAACAAAATTAAAATTTTGTGAAGCAATCCATAAGCAACGCTTTTCTTTAGAAAATAGCTGAAATCCAAGCCTTGCCTTGTTTATGGATTGCTTTGTCGCCCAAAATAAATTTTGGCTCCTCGCAATGACTTTTTACTATTTTAACTGCGAAACGTTATTATTCAGGGGTCTTAATTACGGTCTATATTCCTTAAATATTATCTTCCACCCACTTAACTAAAGTGTTTTTAGGGTTGTAGCCTACTTTTGTGGCAACGGCCTTGCCATCTTGAAATAAAATTAGGGTTGGAATGCTCCTAACGCCAAACTTGCTTGGAGTTTCCACATTTTCGTCAATATTTACCTTTACCACCTCTATTTTATCTTTTAGCTCTTTAGAAATTTCTTCTAAAACTGGCGTTAGTTGCCTACAAGGCCCACACCATTCCGCCCAGAAATCTACTAGAACTGGTTTGGTTGCTTTTATTACATCCTTCTCAAAATTTTTATCTGAACTTGCTTTTGTCATAAATTCTCCTATTTCTATTTAAATAGTTATTGTTTTAACAAACTTCAAGTAGTTTCACGGGGTATATTTTTGGCAAAGGGTGATCAGATAAAAATTACTAATAAAAAAATTAAAAGTAACTCCTCTAAAAAATGGTTGCGAAGGCAACTGGCTGACCCCTTTGTTGAAAAGGCTAAGATGGCGGGTTTTCGTTCGCGCGCCATTTTTAAACTAGAGGATATGCAAGAAAAGTTCAAACTAATTGGTAAGAACTCTTCGGTGCTAGATTTAGGCTGTGCACCGGGTAGCTGGCTACAGTTAGTGGTAGAGTTAACAAAAGAAAAGGTTATGGGGGTTGATTTGCTTGAAATTCCACCCATTTCCCCTGCTAAAATTATTAAGGGCGATATTGTATCTGATGAAGTGGTTATACAAATTAAAGATTTTTTTCCAAGTGGCGTAGATGTTTTGTTAAGCGATATGGCAGCTAACACTACGGGGCAAAAATCAACTGATCACCTTCGCACCATAAACCTATGTGAAAAGGCACTATTCGTAGCCGATGAGCTTTTAAAAGAAAATGGTAATATGGTAATGAAATTCTTTGATGGAGCCTTAGCTGCTAAGTTTCTACAAGAGGTAAAAAATAGATTTTCTTTTGTTCGTATTTATAAACCCAAAGCCTCTAGAGCCGAATCTAGCGAATCTTACATTGTAGCTATAGGAAGAAAACCCAAGCCACTATAAAAAACTTAAGCGATGGTAGGGCGTTACTCCATGCTTTTTTATCATTTCAAAATGTTCTTTGGTGGGGTAGCCCTTATTTTTTTGCCACAGATATTGTGGGTATTTGGCATCTAGCTCTTGCATAATTCTATCTCTAATCACCTTAGCAACAATGGAGCCAGCGGCTATAGAAAAGGATTTCTCATCACCCTTAATAATCGTATGTTCTATAAAATTATCAGCTAAATTAATCTTTTGATTACCATCTATTAAAACATGTTGTGGTTTTGTAGAAAGACCCATAACCGCCTGCCTCATAGCTAGTTTTGTTGCCTGCAGGATATTAATTTCATCGATAATATTATTGCGAACAATACTGTAGGAATAGATATAATTGCTGGTAATAAAGCTAAATAGCTCCTCCCTTTTTTTGGCGGATAGTTTTTTGGAATCGTTAATTTGTAGATTAAGGTTTTTGTTGTTTATAATTACCGCCCCCGCTACCACTGGCCCTGCTACTGGACCTCTTCCAGCCTCATCTACCCCCGCTATAATTCCCTGCAGAGAGTTTTCTATTTCGAAACTAATCATTAAAAATCTTGAGTTTTAACCACGCCATCATTATCCACTAAGATTTTTTCTACCTTTAGGGTTGCTTCCTTTAGCTTTTTTTCACAGTGTTTTTTTAGTTTTATCCCTATATCGTAAGAGGCTATTGAGCCCTCTAAGTTTAGCCCGCCCTTTTCCATTTCAGCAATTATTTGCTCTAGCCTTGTTAATGCCTGCTCGAATGATAGCTTTTCTATTTGCTCGTCTGATAGTTTTTCTGTCATAGACGAATTAATTAAATTTCTATTACTCTAGATGCAAGGAAAAGTTTATATTAAACTTTACTTTAACTGCCTTTAGGGCTATTAGGGCGGGCTAAATAGTAGGAGAGTAGCTCAATTGGTAGAGTATCGGTCTCCAAAACCGAGGGTTGCAGGTTCGAGCCCTGTCTCTCCTGCCAAGAAAATATTATACCACTTCAAGATTTACTGTTAACAATGCCTAACAATAAATCCACTATTTCTGGGTTGTTAAGGGTGCGGATGTCGCCAAAATCTTTTCTTTCGCCTTCGGCAATTTTTCTAAGAATTCTACGCATAATTTTGCCAGATCTAGTTTTTGGCAAGTCTGGCGTAAATATTATCTTATCTGGCTTGGCGATGGGCGAAATTTCTTTTGCTACCAGATTAATTAAATCTTGCTTTATTACTTCGCTTAATTCAATTCCATTCTTTAAAATCACAAAGGCAAAAATTCCCTGCCCCTTTATTTCATGTGGAAAGCCAACTACGGCAGATTCTGCCACGCGATGGTCTAAAACAAGGGCACTTTCTACTTCAGCTGTGCCAATCTTATGCCCACTTACCTTTATAATATCATCTACCCTGCCGGTTATTTGATAGTCTGAGTCTTTATCCCTCATTGCCCCATCACCACTAAAGAATTTATTAGCATAGGTAGAAAAGTAAGTGTCATAGAATTTAGCGTGATTATTATACAGGGTTCTAGCCTGCCCCGGCCAAGAATTATCAATACATAAGTTGCCTACCCCCTCACCTGTAAACTCTTCGTTTTTGCTATTTACTAAACCTGCCTTAATGCCAAAAAAGGGCTTGCCGGCAAAACCTGGTTTTAAGGTTGAAATTCCAGCAATAGGGGTAATTACAAAGCCACCTGTTTCTGTTTGCCACCAAGTATCAATGATGGGGCATTTTTCTTTCCCCACATTTTTGTGATACCAAAGCCAAACTTCGGGATTGATTGGCTCCCCCACAGTTCCCAAAACCTTTAGTGATTTTAGCGATGCTTTATTAACCCAACTTTCCCCCATTTTCATTAAAGAGCGAAGGGCAGTAGGGGCGGTATAAAAAACATCTACCCCATACTTATCAACAATTTGCCAGTATCTTGAATAGTCTGGATAGGTTGGAATCCCTTCAAAAATTACGCTAGTTATGCCATTACATAAGGGGGCGTAAACAACATAAGAATGGCCAGTTATCCAGCCCACATCGGCCGTGCAAAAAAACACTTCCCCCTCTTTTATGGCAAAGGCAATTTTATGAGTTAAACTGGCATAGAGTAAATAGCCAGCCGTTGAGTGTAAAACCCCCTTTGGCTTGCCTGTTGAGCCAGAAGTGTAGAGAATAAATAACGGGTCTTCTGCGTCCATTGCAACTGGCGTAAAGTTTGGCAAGGCTTTAGAGCGAAGCTGATTATAAGATACTTCATTTTTGCCAATTTTTGCCACCTCACCATTATCAACCACAATCGTCTTTTTTATGGGGTTGGGGGAAAGGAGCTTTATTGCCGCATCAACATTTTCTTTTAAGTTAATTTTTTTGCCACCACGATAGCTGTAGTTGGCGGTAATTAGAAAGGTTGCTTGCAAATCTTCGATTCTACCACGCAGGGCTTCTGGTGAAAAGCCAGCAAATACAACTGAGTGAATTGCCCCAATACGGCTGCAAGCCAGCATCGCAAAGGCAGATTCTAAAATCATCGGCAGATAAATAACCACCCTATCGCCCTTTTTTACTCCCAAATCATTTAAGATATTGGCAAATCTACATACTTCATCATGCAGTTCTTGATAGGTAATGGTTTTGGAATTGTTTGGGTTGTCGCCCTCCCAAATTAAGGCTGGCTGGTTGGCTTTTTGGGGCAGATGCCTATCAATACAGTTATAAGAAACATTTAGCTTGCCCCCTTTAAACCACTCAATAGATAGGTTTTCTTTGGCAAAATTAGTGTTTGAAACCTCATCAAACTTTTTAAACCAATCTAAACTATCTGCCATTTTAGCCCAGAATTCAGAAGGCTTTTCAATAGAATCTTTATAAAGGCCAGAAAATTCTTCCTTATTATATGTTGGTTTGCGGGAATAGTATGAGGGTGGGAAGGAGAGCATAGAAAAACAATATATAGAAAAATAATATAATTCTCTATACCTTTGTCAACCCTTCTTAAAAAGCTAAAGTTAAGCCAAAAGAAACTACAGGGTAAAATTTTAACCTTTTAAGGTCATCTTTAATACTATCTTCTTCTGCTTTAATTTGATTTTCAAGGGTTGGATTACCACTTAAAGTGCCACCACTTGATTTTAAATTTACATCATAATTTCCAGCAAACCTTGCCCCAACATCAAAGTTAAGCCCAAGCCCACCTAAGAACTTATAAGATTTACTTGTTCCAAAACCAACATAGGGTGAAAATTTACTCTTTTGCTTAAAAGAACCATCAAAAGTGCCAACCTCACTGGTTGTAAAATTTACAGTACCTATTTTGATAGGTCCGTTAAGATTAGCCTTTAAATCAACATCATTATTACTATAAAAGCCACCCGCAGTTAAACGAAGCCCATCGGTTAATGGATAAACATCAAGTAATAGGCCAACATTTAGCATTTTTGCATCTACCTTATAAGAAATATCGCTAACATCATCTTTCTTGTTTAAATTCAAATAGTTATTAGAAAGCCTTAAGCCAACGACGCTAAATTTTTGTGAAACATCTAGCCCCACACCTTGCGTGCCAACCTTTGGCTCAATTCTAATTTCTGCCAAGGCGTTTAAGCGATTATCAATAGGGAAAAAAACAACTAGTATTGCAAAGGCTATCAGCCAAAGAATCTTTATAAGTTTAGATTTTTTGTTTTGTGGCGTGGTTTTTGATATGGATTTTTCCATAAAATTAATGGTTAGTTTAACCAATCTGTAATATATAAAGGTTAATAAAGTATTAATTATACCAATTCTCATATCGTCATTGCGATAAGCGAAGCGAAGAAGCAATACATAAACAAGGTAGAGCTTGGGTCTCAAAGTAGTTTTTGCAAGAAACACAATTGTTGTGGATTGCCTCGGAGCTAAAGCTCCTCGCAATGACTTCTACCTATTAAATTACACCTCCACCAGCTCTATTTTTTCTACTACTCTATAGTTGTGCGAATTTAAAATGTGGCTTAGATTATCCGTATTAAACCTTGCCTGAACATCAAAATTAAAATCTGCCTTTATTACTTTATTAATGGCTGGGGCGGTGTTGAAGGTTATTTCTCCGCTTAAATAGTTTAGCGTATATTGGCTGGGATTTTGCAAAATATCATCTAGATAAATATTTACGCTCCCAACTTCAATTTTGCTAATAATTCTTTCTCTAGTATTTGTGCCAACACTATAGATTTTCTTTAATTGAAACTTGATTTTTACCCCGTCTCCATTGGCTATTTTACCACCCAAAACAGAAAAATCTGAAAAATCGCGAAAACGAAAGCTATAAGCCTTGCCCTGCACTATGTGGAAAAAGGCAATTATCTTATCTAAATCTGCCTTAGAGTTTATGGCAGGAGCCAAATTAAAAGAATATTTAGGGTAAAGCCAATTAATGTTTCTTTGCTCTTTACCAGAAATGCTTTTTTGCACAAGGGTAGAGTAGCCAATGGAAGATTGGCTACCATAGGCAATTTCACTTGGAAATTGAATGTCTAAAAATCCGTTCATATTTTATATGGGTTTCTTCATTTATATTATTTTCAACAATTTGCGGAAGGGGGTTTTTAAATCTATATTTGCTTTTCTAAAAAAAAAAGTAATAGTGAGCAAAATATATATTAAAAATGACAGAAAAAAAATACGGCGTAGTTGGTATTGGCAACTCTATTGTGGATATTCTTTGCTATAAAAGCCACGATTTTTTAAAAACTCATCACCTGCGTTTAGGCAGAATGAAGTTGGTTTCAGAAGATGAAGTTAGCACCCTGTATCGTTCAATTAGTTCTTCTACCGAATGTAGTGGCGGTTCAGTTGCTAATAGTATGGTGGGGTTTGCAAGCCTTGGCGGTAAATCTGCCTTTATTGGTAAGGTGGGGAACGATTATTTCGGCAAACTATTTGCAGATGACCTAGTAAAAAACGATGTGTTTTTCCACTCTCTGCCAGCCACAAACAAAGCAACTGCCAGAAGCATTATTATTATAACCAGAACCAATGAAGATGATGAATCTTCTAAAATTGAAAGATCCATGGCAACCTATCTAGGGGTAAGTAGCGAATTTGCGGAAGAAGATATTGACGCAAAAACCATCGCTGATTCTAAAGTTTTGTTAATTGAGGGCTATTTACTAGATAGTGAAAAGGCAAGAAACGCCATTAAAAAGGCAATTAAAATAGCTGAAGAAAATAAGGTAGAAATAGCCATTACCTTATCTGACCCAGAATGTGTGCTAAGGCATAGGGATGATTTTTTAAAGATAATAAAAGACCATGCCAAAATATTTATTGGCAATATTCACGAGGTTGAAGCCCTACTGCAAACCAATGATAGGGATGAGATTATAAAAAAACTAGCCGATTTATGTTCAATTTCTGTAATGACTATGAGCGAGGAAGGCTCTTACATCATCAACAATAAAAAAATCTATATGATAGATGTAAAACATTGTGATGAGGTCTATGATGTAACCGGTGCGGGTGATTTATACGCCGCTGGCTTTTTGTATGGCTATACGCAAGGGTATAATTTTTCTATCTGTGGCAATATTGCAAGCTATGCTGCCTCTGAAACCTTAAGATATATAGGGGCTAGACCTCTTAAATCTTTAAAAGACTTACCTGCACAGGTGTTAAAGGATTTGGGTTGAATTAAATAACAAAATATTTACCTAACATTCTTCTTCAAAAACTCTATTGCCGAATTTTTTTGTGCCTCTTTTTTAGATTTTCCATTAGCTGTGGCAGAGCCCTTGCCTACAACGCTTACCTTTACCACAAATTCTGGCTGATGCTGGCTACCGGTTTGTGATAAAACCTCATAATTAGGAACTGGCAATCCTAAACCCTGCACCCATTCTTGCAGAGCACTTTTGGGGTCATCCATTAGCAAATCAATATCTTGCGTAATTTTGCTAGCAAATAACTTTAATACAAATTTTTGAGTTTTACTATAATTACTATCTAAATAAACGGCACCAATTAATGCCTCCATCACATCTTCTAATATTGATTGTTTAGAGCGATTAAAATTTTTTATTTCATGGGTGCTAAGCATTATAAATTCTTGCAAACCCAAACCTTCAGCAATTTCTGCCAAGTTTTTACCACATACTATATTTGCCCTTCTTTTGGCAAGGCTACCTTCATTTTCACTAGGAAAGGTGTCATATAACTGTTTAGAAATTATTAGTTGTAAAACCGCGTCGCCCAAAAACTCTAGCCTTTCGTAGTGACTATTAATTTTTTCTTGTTTTTTGTTTACCCCAAGCGAGCTAGAGTGGGTTATTGCCGTTAGTAGCAATGCCTTTTCTTTAAAGCGATAACCAATCTTCTTCTCTAATAACTTTAATGGAGATTTTAATTGCAAAATTTGTTCTTTATTAGGCTTGGCTTTCATATAGTTAATTATTATAATATTTGCATTATAATCTATAAATTTTTTTAAACCATGTCCCTCTCCCTTGCCCTTGCTAAAGATTTAATTGCCTTTCCCTCAATTACTCCACATTCTTTTGGCGTGGTTGAATATGTTGAAGATTTGCTTAAAAAAAACGGCTTTAGCGTTACTAAAAAAGGCTTTGTGGATGATAAAAAAAGGGAAATATTAAATTTATATGCCGAAATTAACGCAGATAAAAAACACAACCTTTGCTTTGCAGGGCATTTAGATGTTGTGCCATTTGGCGATGAAAAATCTTGGAGCTTTCCCCCCTTTACCCCAAAAGAGCATAAGGGCTATTTGTATGGCAGGGGTGCCAGTGATATGAAGGCCGCCATTGCCTGCTTTTTAATTGCCGGTTTTGAAGCCTTAAAAGAAAATCCAAAGCTAAACATAAGCTATCTTTTAACTATAGATGAAGAGGGCGATGCCACTCACGGCACCGCAAAAATGCTAGAATATATCTACGCCAATATGGCAAAAATAGATGCCTGCATAGTTGGCGAGCCAACCTCTACTAAACTAGCGGGTGATACAATAAAAATAGGCAGGCGTGGTAGTTTAACTGCTGTAATTAAGGTAAAGGGCGTGCAGGGCCATGTTGCCTACCCAAAACTAGCTGAAAATCCAAACACGATTCTAGTTAAAATTTTAAATGATTTAATTTCTATAAACCTTGATAATGGTAATGATTTTTTTGAAAAATCTAACCTAGAAATTACCACTATTGATGTTGGCAATAAGGTTAGCAATATTATTCCAGAAATCGCCAGCGCGCAGGTGAATATAAGGTTTAATGATATGCAAAGTTCAGATTCATTAAAAAAACTAATTAAAGAAACGGTTGAAAAATATACCAGTAAATTTGAGATTTCTTTCGCTCCAGCAAGTGAAAGTTTTTTTAACAACCCTAAAGAATTAATTAGCATAGTAAGTGACGCTATTTTTGATGAAATGGGCAAAAAGCCAGAAATTTCAACTGCGGGGGGAACTTCAGATGCAAGGTTTATTCATAAATACGCCCCAGTTTTAGAGCTTGGCTTTTCAAACGAAACTGCCCATAAGGTAGATGAACGCATAAAAATAGATGAAATAAACAAGCTAAAGGATGTTTATAAAAGGATAATATTGGGCTTTAATGAGGGGCGGGAGTAGAAAAACTACTTCCCATCATCTTCGTCGTCTTCTAGATCATCTAACTCTGGTAAATCATCGTCTTCGTCATCTTCATCCTTGTGCTCATCGTCAAATTCAGCGAATTCGTCTGCCTCTTCTAAATCTTTTAGTGGGATTAAATCTTCTGGTTTTTTTACTTTTTTATCTACAACTATATTTTCTATAATATCTTTAATTGCCTCTTCGTGCTTTATTTCATAAACAGTTGCCATTTCGCCAGCTAGCCTGTTGATGGCGTTTTCATAGATGATTCTTTCACTGTAAGATCTATCTGGATCATCCACATTCTTATGTAAATCTCTTACCACTTCAGCTAGTAGAATAATATCGCCAGAGTTAATTTTCTGCTCATACTCCTTAGCCCGCTTGCTCCACATACCTTTTTTAGTTCTAGACTTGCCCTTTAGAGTTTTTTTTACCTGAACTAACTGGGCAACAGAAGATAACTGCCTAATGCCAGATTTCCCTGCCCTTGAGGAGGGGATTTTTAGCGTCATTCTATCCTTTTCAAACTCTATTACATAAACCTTTAAATCTGTGCCGGCAATTTTTTGCGTTTCAACCCCCTTAATTAATCCAACCCCGTGCGATGGGTAAACCACAAAACTGCCCTTCTC
>JBKCHH010000063.1:0-2278 GCA_046302855.1 Alphaproteobacteria bacterium | reverse complement strand
GGGCGATCGTGGGGCAGGCGGGCAGCGTGGAGCTGGAGGGCCGAACCTACGGCATGGTCTACTTCGGTGACCTGGGCGAGTACTTCCAGGACTGGGCGTTTCAGAACTACGACTACTTCGCGGAGATCATGCCGGAGGGCTGGGCAAACTAAGGGGCATCGCACGGCGGCATGGCTGCTCCAAACCTCAGGGCACCGGGCTCAGTCATCGGCAAGACCGAGGGCTATGCGGTCGGCACCACCCTGGCGGCCACGCTGTCGAACGGTGCTGCCAGCGGCAAGGCGCTGAAGCTGACCACGATCCGGGCCTGCAACGTGGACACGGACAGCCGCACGCTGACCGTGAGTCGATACGTGGGCAGCACGCATCGCTACCTGGTGAAGGGGGTGAGCGTGCCGGCGGGGCAGGCGCTGATCGTGACGACCCGCGAGGACTACCTCTACCTGGAGGAGGGTCATGCGGTGTATGCGCAGACCTCTGCCGCCAATGCTTTCGACCTGACCATCGCCTACGAGGAGATCAGCTGACATGGCCGTTGTCACTTCCGCGTTCACGACTGCTGCCAACCAGGTGTGGGCCAGCCCTACGTGGTCAGCGGACGACCCAAGCCACAAGCTGAACACGCAGCTGACGAACTGGATCACGGCGATCAATGATCCGGCGAAGATCGAGATGATCCACAACCCCGGCAATGCCACCAGCCGGTCCTCGTCAAGCGGCGTCCGATGGTTACTGCGTGCGCGAGATGGCGATACCGCAAACGGTGACTACGGATTGGTCTTTTGCAGCAGGCTCGCCGGGGCAGGCACTGGGGGTGTTTCCCCTCATTCGGGGTGCTACTTCGGCCGAACTGAAACAAGCTCCGCCAACGGGGCCGGCACTTTTACCGGCAATATCGACAATTCTAATGCGGACAACGGGTGGAATCTTGAGGTAGCAAGATCACATTTTGTGGCCTACGAAGCGACCGGATCTCTGCCATGGTTCGTTTACGGAAACAAGCGAAGTGCATCCGGTAACGCCGGTTTTATGCAGGCAATCTTACGCCTCGACACCTCTGCGATGGCCGCAGGCTCCTACTACCCATCCTCTGGCCTGGCTAAGTGGCTTCTGCTGACAACTTATGATGACAGCAGCAGCTTCGCCTGGTGCTTCACGCCTCAGGCAAGAAGCACTACTCCAGCCATAGGCACACAACCTGCAAGCAGTAGTGATAACTGGGCTTTTGGCACTGGGCCCTCTTTTGCGGTCCCCAAAAGCGGGAGAGGTGACGGCTACTTTTTCCGCTTATCGGGCATCTTCGGGGACACGCATTACCTTGGGCAGCCAACCCAGGACATATTGCTTTCCAGCTCTGCCACTGCAGCATGGGGGGATACCGTAACATTCTCGGGTGTTACTTACACGAACCTGGAATGTGCGGGTGTTGGGTTCTGGGTTAGAACTTCCTAATGGCAGAAATCACACCCTCGGGCTTTTCTGGCGTCACTGAGCCGTCGCCGTCAACGCTATGGCCGCTGAACGGCGTTAATCTGCTGTCAAGCGCATCCGAGCCTGCCTTCGTCATTGACGCCAGCGGATCCCTGTCGTCAATTCTCCCAATCTGGCAGAACCCAGCCTTCCGCACGGCGCCCAGCTATCCCCAGTACCCAAGCTGGCGCCGGCCGGATCGAGTGATCGGCCCGGTCTAGGCCGGAAACCTACGGCACCCCTGACGGTGCCCGATGGCCACTGCCACGTTCACCCCCTTCCACTGCCTGCTGGAGAACCTGGCAGAGAAGGTCCACAACCTGGGCAGCGACGACCTCAAGGTCTACCTGAGCAACGCTGCACCCAACCAGGCCACGCACACCGCCTACGACGGCGTGACGGGCACCACGGGCCCGGCGGAGATCGCCAACGGCAACGGCTACGTGACCGGGGGCAAGAGCTGCGCGATCACCAGCAGCAGTGTTAGCGCAGGTGTCTACAAGCTGGTGCTGGCTGATCCAGCCACCTGGACCGGCACCGGTGCGGGCTTCGGGCCGTTCCGCTATGCGGTGCTCTACAACAACACGGCGACCGGCAAGAACCTGCTGGGCTGGTGGGACTACGGCAGCACGATCACGCTGGTTGCGGCGAACGAGACGTTCTTCCTTGACCTCGA
The DNA here is from genome assembly GCA_046302855.1 of Alphaproteobacteria bacterium. GTDB lineage: Bacteria > Pseudomonadota > Alphaproteobacteria > Rickettsiales > UBA8987 > JBKCHH01. Next base: position 132 of record JBKCHH010000063.1, on the reverse strand, counting down.
CCCGTCCGCTGGCGTGCTGACCCTGACGGTGGCCGCCTGATGACGATCGCGTTCACGATCACGCCGAAGGAGCTGGAGCGCCAGGCCGGTCTGGCGTTCGTGGGCCAGGCCTCTCGGGTGAGCCTGCACTAC
>JBKCHH010000062.1:0-42592 GCA_046302855.1 Alphaproteobacteria bacterium | reverse complement strand
GGCCTTAATCCCCATTGATATGATTCGCGAAAAAAGAGACTTCTTGCGGAAAAAAACCAGCGAAAATGGCTGGTAATCGTCATTGCGAGCGAGAGCTTTGCTCGAGTGTGGCGATCCAGTAAAAAAATAAAAATCTTCTTTTAATTATTATAATTCTTTTATAGACAAAGGCTTGTTTTGGATTTATTTTTTCTAAAGCCTCACAAATATTAATTTATGTCTATTGCCTCTATAATAGTGTTTTTGCCCCTTATCGCCGCTATATTTGTGGGTTTGAATGCCAAAACAATTTCAGATAAAAGGGCTGGGGTTTTTACCTCTGGTGCCGTTTTAATTAGTGCCTTTTTCGCTCTAATTACCTTTTACCAAGTGGTTTTAAGCGATGAAAATCACGATAAAATTATCCACATAAGCAAATGGTTTTCGTCTGGTCAACTTTATGTTGATTGGGCTTTGAAGATTGATGTTCTATCTAGCAGTATGATGGTGTTGGTAACAGTGGTTTCTGCCTTAGTTCACATCTATTCTATTGGATACATGAAGGATGATGAAAACTTCCCCCGCTTTATGAGCTATCTTTCGCTATTTACTTTTTTCATGTTAATTTTAGTAACGGCAGATAATTTTGTGCAGTTATTTGTTGGTTGGGAGGGGGTGGGTTTGGCATCCTACCTATTAATTGGTTTTTGGTATAAAAAAGATTCCGCCAATAATGCGGCGATGAAGGCATTTATAGTAAATAGGGTGGGTGATTTTGGCTTGGCGATTGGAATTTTCTTGTGTTTTGTAGTGTTTGATTCGGTGCGGTTTGATGCAATTTTTGTAGAGGCACAAAATAATAAAGACAACATTATAGAATTCTTAGGCTATGAAATACATGCCATTACCCTAATTTGTGTATTTTTATTTGTGGGCTGTATGGGTAAATCTGCCCAGTTTTTGCTCCACACTTGGCTACCAGATGCAATGGAAGGTCCAACCCCTGTTTCTGCACTAATACATGCCGCTACCATGGTAACAGCTGGGGTTTTCTTAGTAGCTAGATGTTCACCCCTGTTTGAATATTCATTGTTTGCCAAAGAGCTAGTATTAGTATTTGGAGCCTTCACCGCCTTTTTTGCTGCCACCATTGCCTTAACGCAAAATGATATAAAAAAGGTAATAGCCTATTCCACCTGCTCACAACTAGGCTATATGTTTGCTGCCTGCGGAGTTGGGGCTTATAGTGCTGGCATTTTTCACCTTTTAACGCACGGCTTTTTTAAGGCATTATTGTTCTTAGGGGCTGGAAGCGTTATCCACGCCATGCATCACGAGCAAGATTTAAGGCTTATGGGTGGTTTAAGGAAAAAAATTCCTCTAACCTTCTTCATGATGCTAATTGGCACCCTTGCCATTACGGGCTTTCCCTTATTTTCAGGCTATTTTTCAAAAGATTTGATAATTGAAGCTGTCTATGCCGGTGGAGAAGTAGGCAGCGGAACCTTTGGCAACCTTGCCTTTGTATCTTATATTTTGTTAATGATAACCGTATTCCTAACCGCCTTTTATTCGTGGCGGTTAATTTTTATGACCTTTTTTGGCGAACATAAACTGGGGCATGAAAGCTATGAGCATCTGCATGAATCGCCTAAAATAATGCTATACCCCTTGTATATTCTAGCATTTGGGGCAGTTTTTGCTGGAGCATACTTAATGTTTGGGGCAGGCATTGCGGAATCTTCGCTTAACTATTGGAAAGGGGCTATAACTATTTTAAGTGTTGGGACAGAACCTCATAATAATATTATAGAACAGGCTCACCATGTGCCATCTTTTGTAAAAATTCTGCCTTTGGTTTTAGCTCTACTTGGCTTTTTATTGGCATTACTAATGTATAGTATCAAAATTGGCTTGGCAGAAAAAATTGCTGGCTTAATAAAGCCCCTATATAATTTCTCGCTGAATAAATGGTATATAGATGAACTTTATGATGCCTTATTTGTAAAAAACGCTAAAAGGCTTGCCAATTTCTTTTGGAAGGTAATAGATATTTCTGTAATAGATAGGTTTGGCCCAAATGGCGTGGCTAGGTTTTCTGCCAATGTTGCTGGCAGGGTATCTAGATTGCAGACAGGTTTTATTTTTTCCTACGGTTTTTGGATGATTTTTGGTGTAGCCTTGGTTATTTCAATAGCCTTAAAGCTACCAATTATTAACTGGCTACAAATTAATTTATAACAGACTTATGATAAATTTCCCCATCCTCTCAAGCCTAGTTTTAACCCCACTAATTGGGGCGTTGATTCTATTCTTTTTTGGCAGGGGTGGTAGTGCAAAAACTACTGATGATAATGCTAGAATTTTAGGGCTTTCTATAAGTATCGCTACTTTTTTGCTATCACTATTGGTTTACTATTTGTTTAATGCCAATAGTTCTAGCTTTCAGCTGGTAGAAAAATATCATTGGTTTGAAGGGCTAAATATTAGCTTTTCTTTAGGGGTGGACGGCATTTCTATATTTTTTGTGCTACTTACCGCCCTGCTTATTCCAATTTGTATATTGGCTAGCTTTAATAGCATTGGGGAGCAGGTAAAGGAATTTATCATTGCCTTTTTAGTGTTAGAGGCATTAGTTCTTGGCGTGTTTTTATCGCTTGATATATTTGTATTTTATGTATTTTTTGAAGCCTCTTTAATTCCAATGTATTTAATAATTGGCATTTGGGGGGGGAATAACAGGGTTTACGCCTCAATTAAGTTCTTTTTATATACTCTGGCTGGCTCACTATTATTTTTAGTGGCTATAATCTATATCTACACCCGCTTTCAAACCTCTGATATTAGAGAGCTATTTGAACTGGTTCCGCAGTTATCTAGTAAAGAGCAGGCTTGGTTATGGCTTGCCTTTTTCGCCTCATTTGCCGTTAAAGTGCCAATGTTTCCTTTCCACACTTGGTTGCCAGATGCGCATGTGCAGGCTCCAACCGCAGGTTCTGTAATACTAGCCGGTATTTTGCTAAAGCTAGGTGGCTATGGCTTCCTTAGATTTTCTCTACCTATGTTGCCCGTTGCCTCTTATGAATTTGCTCCATTTGTTGGCTGGCTTAGCGTTATTGCCATAATCTACACCTCCTTTGTGGCTTTAGCACAAACAGATATGAAAAAGATGATAGCCTATTCGTCCGTTGCTCACATGGGTTTTGTTACCCTTGGCATATTTAGTTTTACACAAACCGCTATTGAGGGGGCAATATTCCAAATGATAAGCCACGGGCTTATTTCATCTGCCCTATTCTTATGCGTTGGCGTTTTGTATGATAGATTCCATACCAAAGAAATTTCTGCCTTTGGCGGGCTAACTGAAAGAATGCCAAATTTTGCCCTTATATTCATGATATTTACCTTGGGTTCAATTGGGCTTCCCACCACCTCTGGCTTTGTGGGGGAATTTTTGGTGTTAATCGGCGTATTTACCAAAAGTAAACTATTTGCCATCCTTGCCTCTACTGGCGTTGTGCTTGGTGCCTGCTATATGTTATGGCTATACAAAAGGGTAATGTTTGGCGAGCTTACAAAAAAAGAGCTAAGAAAAGCAGAGGATTTAAACAGAAACGAATTTATTGTTTTTATTCCTTTAGTTTTTCTAACAGTTTTACTTGGCATTTACGCTAATATAATTTTAGATACTTTACACCCAGCAGTTGAAAACTTAATTAATCAAGTAGTAAAAAGATGATAAATTTTATCCTCCCAGAAATTATTTTATCTGCCTCCCTGTTATTTTTGCTAATGCTTGGGGTATTTAGCGAAAAATTAGCAGAAAAAAATGGCATTAGAGCAAAATTCAACGCCAAAACCATTACAGATCTTACTATTCTAGCCCTGCTTGTGGTAATTTATTTTATATTGAGTGGCTATTTTAACTTTTCTACCGAAAAAACAAAATCTGTAACCATTTTAAACAACCTATTTATTTACGATAACTTTACCATCTTCATAAAACTTTTCGCCACTATTCTTACCATTTGCATATTGGTTATCTATGGGGAAAGAATTGCCATGAATACGGTAAATGCCTCTGTAATGGCAAGGTTTGAACTGCCCCTTTTAATAGGCTTTTCACTACTTGGAATGATGCTTATGTTATCTGCCAATAATTTTCTACCATTTTACTTAGCAGTGGAGCTAACGGCACTTAGTAGCTACCTTTTAACCTCATTTAAAACGGAGGATAACAAATCTTCAGAAGCGGGGCTTAAATATTTTATTTTAGGGGCAATGTCTAGCGGGCTAATGCTGTTTGGCATATCTTACATCTATGGCTTTTTAGGAACCATTGATTTTAATGAGATAAAAAACATTACCGCATCAGTTTCAGTTAGCCAAAATTTAGGGGTAATTTTTGGCGTGGTGATGGTGCTAATTGGGCTATTTTTTAAGATTTCAGCCGTGCCTTTCCATATGTGGGTGCCAGATGTCTATGAAGGGGCTGGCAAAATAATTCTAGCCTTTTTTGCCGTAGTGGTAAAGTTTGTATCCCTATTGGTGGTGTTTAAGATATTATTCTACCCATTTGTGTTTTTGTCTGCCTCTTGGCAACAGATTATAATTCTAGTGGCGATTTTATCTATGCTGGTTGGTGCCTTTGGTGCCATAAAGCAAAAAAACATCAAAAGATTCGTTGCCTATTCTGGAATAAAACATGTGGGCTTTATACTTTTAGGGCTTGCCTTTACTACCGAACAAGCTCACACAGCCGTGCTAAACTACATTTTTGTTTATATAATAACCTCACTTGGCCTACTTATTGCCATTATCTATATGAGGAAAAATGATGTAACCCTAGAAAACATTAGTGATTTAGCCGGTATTGGAAAATCGCATCCACTGTTTGCCTTTGCCCTATCAATTTTACTTTTTTCTATGGCTGGAATTCCACCAATGGCTGGCTTTTTTGCCAAGTTTTATATCTTAAAAATCCTTATTAACTTTGGCTATTATTGGCTGGCAATTATTGCAGTTATCTTTGCCGGAATTAGTGCCTTTTATTATTTGAGAATAGTAAAGGTTATGTATTTCGATGAGCCAATAAATGAATCAAGTGGTAGTTTTGATAAGTTCTTTGGCTTTTGGACCAAGCTATTTTTAGCTACTTCCGTTGCCTTTAGCTTATTTTTCTTTTTATTCCCCGAAGTTATTGGAAACATTAACTTTATTAACAATGTCCCTGCCTTTTCCATAGAGGTAAAAAAATGAAAACAGTAAAAACCCTTATAAAAATTAGCAAAAATAAACTAGAAAAAATCCGCATAGAAAAAAACCTGCTAATTGCCCAAAGCAAGCATCAAGACGCTATAATAAAGGGCTTAAATGATGAGATTTTAGATGAGGAAACTTTGCTAATAAAAAACTTCCCCAATGACTTTAAATTAATGACCGATTTTATAAATTTTCGTGAAAATCAGGAAAAGAAAATTGCCCTCCACCAGAAAAAAAAGAAAGAGCTAGAAAAAAAAATTGAGGCATTAAACTCAACCGTAAAAAACCTATTTTCAGAAAAGAAAAAATACGAAATTATAGAAGAAAATGCCATTGTAGAAAAAAAGAATAAACAAAAAGACACTGAGCAAAAGAACCTAAACGAAACCGTATTACAAAAATTTTCCATCAATAAGCTAGAGAAGGAAAAAAGAGATCAGCTTGCTTAAAACTGCCCTCAAAACACTACCCCTCAAGCTCTTTCGGTCTAACCTTTAGGTGAAGGAATAGGCTAACTTTTTTTTCAAAAATTGCCTCTAGCTCTAGCCTAGATTGAATACCTATGGTTTTTATCATCTCGCCATTACTGCCTAAGATTATTTTTTTGTGATTATCATTACCAACAAAAATTACTTGATAAATTTTTAGTTGTTTTGGCGTTTCTTCCCACTTTTCCACCTCTACTTTAAAAGAATAGGGAAGCTCTTGCTTTAGGTTTAGCATTAGTTTTTCCCTAGTTATTTCGCTGGCAAAAAGCCTTTCTGGCATGTCTGAAATTTCATCATCTATATAGTGATGTGGCTCTTGTGGGGCGATTGATACTAAATAGTTTTCTAAATCTTGCACGCCATCGCCCTTTAAGGCAGATACGCAAAATACCTTGTTGAAGTTAAAAGCATCCACAAATTTTTTAATTATGGGAAGTAAGGTAGCCTTATCAAGCAGGTCTATTTTATTTAGCACCAAAATTATCTTTTTATTTGGATTTTTGCTTAACCTATCTAAAATTTTTCTATTGTTAGAGCCAAATGTTTCCCTCTGTTCTGAAAGAATATCAATTAGCAAAATAGAAACCTCTGCCTCATTTAAATTTTGCCAAGCAATTTCAAGCAAGGCCTCATCGCCCTTTCTTTTTACCTCTCTAAAAATGCCCGGAGTATCTACCAGTATTAATTGCGTATTATCGATATTTTTTATGCCAACAATTCTGTTTCTAGTGGTTTGAGCCTTTGGGGTAACTATTGCCACCTTTTTCCCTATAATATGGTTTATGAGGGTTGATTTTCCGCTATTGGTTTCACCTATTATGGCAACGCTTAAACATTTTTGCTCGCTCATCTGCTACCATAATTTATAATTAGTGGCTTTTCTAAAAGCTCTAGCAATGGGTGGATTAAAACATAGCTAGCCCACATGGTTAACAAATTAATTAGCATATATTGAATTTCTGGAAAAACGCCAAAGAAAACAAAATAGACTACGGATGAAATAATAAAGCTAATTAAAAGGATAATAAACAGCAAGCACCAGCCATAATAAAAGTTAAAAATGCGGATAATATCCCGCTGGATAACCACTACTAGCCAAGTGATAATTAAAATTAGCGAACTTAAACCAAGCGGATTATCCATTAAACTATCAAAAAAAATTCCTGAGATAAAAAGAAATAATCTTGGCACTAAAATTGGCTGATAAATAAGCCAGTAGTAGCTTATGATAATAATATACCCCGGTATTAGGGCTGAATAGGGGAAGCTAAAAATAACGCTAAAAAGCGTAGAAAAAAGCACAATCGACACAACGGGGATTGCTAGCTTTAGATAAGAAAAATAGGCTTTAGTAATGTGATCTTGCATTTTTTTATTCTAGTGATTTTTTCTATTTAACAAAGCATTTAATAGGGTTGGAGCAACTGGCACATCTATTTGATTATAGGCTAAATAATCTAGCAGGGCTAGCATTTGATTTTCAAAATTAGGAATTAATTTTCCAGCAATTTTTTCTTCCTTTGGAATGCCATCTGGGCAAAGTGGCGGTGCAGTTCTATATAAATGGCCTGATGCCCAAACAAAATCCCCGTCACCTATATAGTTAATTTGGGCGGGGTAGGAATAAAAGAATAGATTTTTAAAATAATATGCCCTTGCCCTTTTATCGGTAAAGTAAGGTAGCACACATTCTACCCTATCTAAAAATATTTTGCCTGCCCTATCTGATTCTACTAGAGTATAGCCGTTGCCTATATCTTCCGTAATTAATAATTTTCCGGCTTCATCTAAAAAGTAATATTCGCAAGTATATAGTTTTTTGGCATTTCTTTCCCTCATAAATTCTTTTTCAATTATAAGTTTGCCCCTAAAGACAGATAAAATCTTAGTGCGGAGTTTTTTTTCAATATCGTAGTTAATTATATCCTCTATCTGATTTTTTTGCACTGGAATTTCTTTTAGAACTTCTTTGGGGGCTTCTTTTGGAATTTCTTTTTGGGGTTCTTCTGTTTGTAGTTTTTGGGGTTGCTCAGGCTCATCACCATATTTTGGCTTTAAATTTATAGGGAAGATTTCATCGGCTGAAATCTTGTATAAATCGCCTGAATCATAGTTTTTTTCTTCTTCCGATTTTTCTTCAACCTTTTCTTTAGGCTTTTCCTCTTTTTTCTCCTCTAGCTTAATTTGTGGAGATATAGGAATGATGGGTTCAGGCAATTCCTTTATTATTGCTTCTTTTTTCTCCTCTGGTTTTGGTTCTACTTTAGGCTCTATTTTTACTTCTGGTTTTAGTTCTTGTTTTTTAATCTCTGGCTCTGGTAGTTTTTTAATTTCTGGCTTTACTTCTGGCTTAACCTCTTTTTTTATTGGCGGAAGATCATTTTTTACAACCTCAACTACCTTAGGTTTGGGTGCAGGGGTGGGCTTTGGCTTGGGTGACACAACCTCCTCTTTCTTAACCTTTGGCTTTTCATCTTTAGGCTTTGCCAAAACTGGTTCTGGTTTTTTTATTTCTGGCTTAGGCTTAGGTGTAGGCTTTGGCTCTGCCTTATAGACAACCTTCTTTTCTTTTATTTGGTTAGAATTTTCATAATAATTATTGTAAAAATTCTGCTCTTCCTTTGGTTTTTTATTAAAGTTATAGGTATTTTGTAGAACCAATGCCTCATCTTGCTTTCCACCATATTTGCAAGAGTTTAGCAGAAGCAAAGTTGCAACTATCCAGAAATATTTGATTGTTTTTGTAAACACCTATTACCTACTTGGTTCTTCCTTAAAGCATTGTTTAAATTAACTAAAAATCAATAAAAATCTAGAACTTACTGGTAGAATATTGAAAGTGATACTCTTTATCTGGATAAACAAGCGGGTAAATGCTACTTGCCGCCACTGCCCCTTCTGCAAAGCCACACAAGATTAGTTTTTTCTTTCCCTTATAATGGCAAATATCACCAATAGCAAAAATGCCATCAACATTGGTTTGCATGGTAGAGTAATCAACCTCTATATGGTTCTTATGAAGGTTTAAACCCCAGTTGGCTATTGGCCCCAGCTCCATGGAAAGGCCGTAGAAGGGAAGCAAATAATCTGCCTCAAGTTCCCTTATATTATTGTTTAGGTCTTTAACCAGCACAGCTTTTAAATTTCCATCTTCACCCTTTAAACTATCTAGCTGATAGGGGATTACCAGCTCAATTAAGCCATTTTTTGCTAGTTCGAACACCTTTTTTTCGCTTTCTGGATGACCCCTTAAATTGTTTCTTCTATGAACCAGATAGAGCTTTTTAGCAATGCCCTGCAGGCTTATTAGCCAATCTATGGCAGAATCTCCCCCACCCGCAATCACCACGCTTTTATTAATAAAATCAGATTTTGATTTAACCATATAGGCAACCTTGCCGGTTTTTTCAAACTCCTCAATATTACTAATGGGTGGACGGTTTGGGCCAAATGATCCGCACCCACCCGCAATTATTATCGCCTTGCAGGTAATGTGATTATTTTTGTTGGTAGAAACGGTAAAAAGCTCATTTTTTTTGGTGATGGCTATTACCTGCTCCCCCAAACTATAGGTGGGCAAAAACTTTTCCGCCTGCTTTTGCAGATTTTTTATTAGGTCTTCGCCACTAATTTCTACTTGAGAGGGGATATCATAGATAGGCTTTTCAGGATAAAGGGCGGTGCATTGCCCACCCACAAAGTCTAAAGCATCTATTACATGGCATTTTAAATCCATCATGCCACATTCAAACACGGCAAACAAGCCCACTGGCCCTGCCCCTATTATTACTACATCGGTATTTTGCATAGCGTCTTTTTATTTAGTAAATCAAATAGTTGCAATAGAATTTTAAGTATAGTATTTTTTTAGCATAATAGATAAACGAAATGCTAACCCTAATAAAGCTAAGAGAAATTATTGAAGAAAGGTTGCAAAGCAATCCTAAAGATTCTTATGTGGTAAAAACCTTTAAAAAGGGGCGGAATAAAATTGCTCAAAAGTTTGGCGAAGAGGCGGTGGAAGTAACAGTTGCCTATTTAGCGGAAGATAAAAACCAAGTAATCTACGAAAGTGCCGATTTATTATTCCACCTTTCCCTTTTATGGAAAGATAGGGATGTAGCCGTAGAAGAGGTAATGGCAGAGCTAGAACGCCGCATGGGCATAAAAAACTACGATATTCAAGTGGGTAAAGAAAAGGGGTAGAGTGTTTTAAAACCTAAGCATAGCCTAGCTTCTTAAATTCCTTTACTAACCTTACAAAATAATCACCCCTTTGTTCAAAATTTTTGAACATATCGAAGGAAGCACAGGCAGGGGAAAGTAAAACCACTGGATGAATATTGCCTTCATTTACCAGCAAATTTGCCTGTGATACCGCTAGTTTAAATGCCTGCTCGAAGGTTTCAGCAATTAATATTTTTGTTCCGGTTTGCCAGTTATTTATTTGATTTAAAAAGATGTTTTTATCTCTGCCATACAAAATTACTGCCCTAATTTTATTAGCATATGGTTTTAACACCTCTATACCCCCCTCTTTAGAAATTCCACCCGCCAGCCATACAATATTATCAAATGAGGCAAGGGCTTGTTTTGTTGATAGGTCATTAGTTGCCTTACTATCGTTCACAAATTTAATGCCGTGAAAATTAGCCACTATCTCCATTCTGTGCGGTAAGCCAGAAAAGCTCTGGATAGATTTTATAATTTCCGCCCCTACCCTATTAAAAGATTTTTTTATGTGTTTTATTTTCTTAGAATGAACCAGCAAATGAACGGCAGCAAAGCTACAAGCAATATTTTTTCTATTGTGATCACCTGGTATTTTTTCTAAAACACCAAGCTCTATTGTTTTTTCATCATAAAAAATTTTGCCATCCTTTACTAAAAAACCGTTTTGTTGCGGTTTTTCAGAAGAAACTGGCACTTTAATAATATTATCTAATCTATTGAAAACCTTATTACTTTGCTCATCATCTACACATAATATAGCAAAATCTTCTTTACCTTGATTTTGAAAGATTTTCTCCTTTGCTAAAATATAGTTTTCGAAACTACCATGCCTATCTATGTGATCTTTAGTGATGTTGGTTAAAACGGCAAGATCTAATTTTTCCGCCAAAACATTAGGGTTAAAACTATCTAGTTGGTAAGACGAAATTTCAATCACAACAATTTTTTCTTTTAGCTCTTTAAGGTTTTTTAAATTGGTAATTATATCATAAGCTACTTCACCAATAGCAATGCCGTAGTTGCCACCTATATAGGCATCAAAATCTAAATCTTTTAGAATATGATGAATAAGGGCGGTGGTGGTAGATTTGCCATTAGTGCCAGTTATCCCTATTTTTATCACACTAGAAAAAATCCTTAAGAATAGCTGAATATCATTAATTACCTCTAGCTTATTTTCTGCTATTTTTTTGTTTAGAAGCGAAAATTTTTCTGCTCTTAAATTAATGCCGGGGCTAATAATAAAAAAATCCAGCTCTGCAAATTGGAAAAACTCTGGCTTTACAATACTAAGCCTTTTTTCGCTATATTGTAAAAGGGCGGTTTCTCTTGTATCCTTATCATCATCCCAAGCGTATATTTCGCAGTCTATTAAGGAAAGGAGCTTTAAAATGCCAAAACCGCTTTTTCCAAGAGAAAAGAGGGCAATTTTTTTTCCCTTAAGTGGTGAAAGTATTTGTTGGATAATCTCTAAATTCATCTTATCTTTAAGGTGGCAAGCCCTATTAAAGCAAATATAATTGATATAATCCAGAAGCGAATTACAATTTTTGGCTCGCTCCACCCCAGTTTTTCAAAATGATGGTGAATGGGTGCCATTAAAAACACTCTTTTGCCTGTTCTTTTGTAGTAAAAAACTTGAATCATAACGGATAGGGTTTCAATAACAAAAATACCGCCCACTATTGCCAAAACTATTTCGTGCTTAGTTATTATTGCTAAGAATCCTAAAAAGCCACCCAATGCTAGCGAGCCAACATCACCCATAAACACCTGCGCTGGTGGTGCGTTGAACCACAAAAAGCCAAGCCCCGCACCAATTATCGCCATACATAAAATTACTAGTTCGCCAGATCCACTTACATGCACAATATGCAAATATTCAGCGAATTTTATATTGCCCACTAGATAAGTAATTATGGCAAAGCAGGCAACCGCCATCATTACGGGGAAGATTGCTAGCCCATCTAAGCCATCAGTTAAGTTTACCGCATTAGAACTACCCACCATTACGAAAGTTGCAAACACAAGATAGAAATAGCCAATATTTAAAAAAACATCCTTAAAAAAAGGCAGGGCTATATGGGTTGGATAGCTTGATTTATCAAGGTAGCCTATTAAAAACACCGTAAAAAAAGCAACTGATGCTTGTAAAAAAAGTTTCTTTTTTCCCCTTAAACCTTGTGAGGAAAATTTCTTTAGTTTTTTATAATCATCAATAAAACCAATTAGGCCAAAACCAGCTAGAACAAATATTCCAAGCCATACATAGGCGTTGGTCATATCACTCCATAATATGCCAGAAACTATAGCTGAGGCTATAATCATTAACCCCCCCATAGTTGGAGTTCCAACTTTTGTTATAAGGTGCGAAGCTGGACCATCACTCCTAATAGGTTGCCCCTTTTTCTGCAAAGATTTTAGCCAATTAATAGTTCTATTACCAAAAATAAGGCAGAGTAAAAAAGAGGTGAAAATGGCACAGATACTTCTAAATGTTAGGTAGTTAAACAGGTTAAAGGCACTATATTCTGCTGAGAGTGGCGAGAGTAAATTATACAACATAGTTTTTATTTTTTAGCCTGTGAGTTAAGAGATTTTTTTTTATTTGTCATTAAGAAATATGGGGTAAAAATTCTAATTCCATCTTTTTGCCTTAGGTGCTTGTGCACTTGAGCTTAGAAGAATAAAATACCTTATCTCTTAACCCCCTAAAAAGCTCTCAACCAAGCCATTCATTCTTTTTACAAAGCCGGCGGTATCTTCTATTGGTTCGCCCTCTAGAATATTTGCTTGGTCGAATAATAGATGGATAATATCTTTGCTTCTTGCCAGATTGCTCTCAAAAGTTTCGCTTAAGTTTTTGATAATCTTGTGGTTTGGGTTAATTTCAAAAATTTTTTTAGATGATTCTTTTAGCTGTTTGTTTTCCACCAAAAACCGCTCAAACCTAATATCCATACCACTATCGCCAATAGCTAAAACGGCTGGGGTTGAAGTGAGTTTGTGGGTTATAACCACATCTTTAACCTTATCTTTTAAGGTTTGTTTAATGAATTCAACTAGCTTGGCGGTGTTTATAGTGTCGTCTTTATCTTCATTTTTGTTTTGATTTTCAATAAAATCATCGGAAGAAGATTTGGTAACAGATGCCAATTTTAAATCCCCATATTCATTTACCACATTGGTCCAGAACTGGTCAACATTATCAACTAAAAGTAGCACCTCAATACCCTTAGCCGTAAAACCCTCTATTTGTGGTGAGGTTTTTGCCTTTTCTAAAGAATCACTAATTAAGTAAAATATTTCTTTTTGATCATCTTTTAAGTTATCTTTATATTCCTTTAAGGTGATAAGTTCATTTTTTAAATTGGAGTGAAATAGGCAGGCGTTAAGAATATCATCCTTCTGTTGCCCCTCTAGAAAATCGCACAGACCTTCTTTTAAAACGCCACCAAAATTATTCCAGAATTGCAGATAGTCGGCTCTATCTTTTTCAAGTTTTTTTCTAAGCTCACTTAAAACCTTTTTGGTAATTGAACTTTTAATTTTTGCTAATACAGGGTTGTTTTGGATGGTTTCGCGACTAATGTTAAGGGGCAAGTCTTCGGAATCTATTATGCCTCTTAAAAAACGCAAATACTGCGGAATAAGCTCTAGCCCAGTTTCAGCAATAAAGGTTCTTTTGATAAATAGCTTAACTCTGGTTTGCCTATCTGGATGATATAAATCGAAGGGTTTTGAAGAGGGAATAAATAGCAAATTTATATACTGCAAATTGCCTTCTGCCTTATTGTGCAGGGTTAGCCAAGGCTTATCGCCCCCTAAATGGCTAATTGACTTATAAAAGTTTTCGTAAGTTTCAGCCTCGACATCTTTTTTATCCCTTAGCCATAGGGCGTTTGCTTCATTTATCTGCTCTATTTCGTTATTTTCGCCATGCAGAATAATGGGGAAGGCGGTAAAGTTAGAGTAGGTTTTTATTACATTCCTAATTTTCCAAGGGGAAAGTATTGCCTGCTCTTCCTTTTTTATTTTTAGAATAATTTTGGTGCCCCTTGATTGAAACTCTGTAGCTGGTTCAATTTCAAAGCCATCATCGCCAGTTGAGTGCCACTTATAGGCACTTTCGCCATCTTTATAAGATTTTGAAAAAACCGTCACCTCATCTGCCACCATAAAGCTAGAATAAAAACCCACGCCAAATTGACCAATTAATTGCGTATCTGCCTTTTTTGCTTTTGAAAATTCCTCTAAAAACTTTTGCGTGCCACTTCTGGCAATAGTGCCTAGATTTTCAATAAGCTCTGCCTTGGTCATCCCCAAACCATTATCTTCAATGGTAAGGGTTCCTTCCTTTTCATTGGGGGTTATGCTTATTTTTAAATCCTTATCATTTTGTAAAATAGCATTATCTTTAAGGCTTAGGAATTTTAATTTATCGCAGGCATCAGACGCATTTGAAATAAGCTCCCTTAAAAAAATTTCTTTGTTTTGATAAATAGAGTGGATAACTAGCTTAAATACCTTGCTAACTTCGGCATCGAACTTATGCGATTCTGGCTTGTGATTTTTACTCATAGTTTTTGATTATTAATTTTACCCATACCTAGGTAGAAAAAATATAGGTTCAAGGGGCTAGATTGAATTTAAAACCTCAACGCCGGGCAAGGTTTTGCCCTCTAGCCACTCTAAAAAAGCCCCACCTGCAGTAGAAATATAGGTGAAGTTATTTTGATGCCCAGATTTAGCTATGGCAGATAAAATATCCCCACCCCCTGCAATAGAAATAAGTTCGGCATCCGCAGTTAAAGAAACTATTTTTCTAATAAGGCTAATGGTGCCGTTATCGAAGGGAGATTTCTCAAAAGCACCAACTGGCCCATTCCAAAAAACGGTTTTGAACTTTTCTAAGTCACTTAGCCAATACTGAGTTGTTTTTATGCCGATATCTAAAATCATCTCATCCGCCCCTACCCTATCAATTGCCTTTATTTCTGTTTCAGGGCTTTGCTTAAATTCTTTTGCCACCACAGCATCTATTGGAAGATAAATTTTTTTGCCCAAAACATTTGCTTTTTTTAGAATTTTTTTCGCCTCTTGAATATAGTCTTTCTCCACCAAAGATTTTCCAAGCTGATGCCCTTCCGCCAATAAAAAGGTATTTGCCATGCCACCACCAATAAACAAGGCATCCACCTTATCAAGTAGGGAATATAAAACCTCTATCTTGCTTGAAACCTTAGCCCCGCCAACAATGCCTGCAAAGGGTTTATGCGGGTTTTTGGTTAGAATTTCCAAATATTTAATTTCGTTAGCAAAAGAAAAGCCAGCATAACTAGGGAGCAGCTGTGCCAACGCATAAATAGAGGCATGTTTACGGTGAGAACAAGAAAAGGCTTCGTTTACATAAATATCCCCCAAGCCAGCTATTTCTTTAGCGAAGTTTTTATCGTTTGCTTCTTCTTGTTTGTGAAAACGCAAATTCTCTAGCAAAATTATTTCTCCCGCCTTAAGGGACGCCACCTTGTTTGCCACCTCTAGCCCAATTACATCCACCCCGAAATACACCTTTTCTTTTAAGTGAGAAGAAATTACATCTGCAATTGGAGCAAGGGAAAGGGAGGGGTCATATACATTTTTTGGCCTGCCAAAGTGCGAAAGCAAAATAACAATCGCCCCCTTTTCAAGCAAAAACTTAATTGTTGGCATAACACGAAGCAGGCGGGTATCATCTGAAATTTTGCCATCCACCATAGGCAAATTTAAATCAACCCTAAGCAAAACCTTTTTTCCTTTAAGGTTTGTTAGTTGCGAAATTGTTGGTAGAGTAGTTTTGTTCACTGTAATTTTTTTGCATTCTTATATTGAATGAAAAATAATTTGTAAATAAAACTCAAGCTCCTAAAAAATTAAATATAGCTTGACTAAGCAAAAGTTTCATTCAATTAATTATTTGTTAAGCTAATTGGTTTAAACTACATTCAAAAATAAGAAGATGGTAGATAAAAAAGATACAAAAGATAGCAAAAAAGCTACCTCTAAAGGGGCAAAGGTAGATAAGCTAATAACTAGTAATACTGGGGGCGGCGGTGCTGGCGGCGGCGAAGAACTTCACTGCTCATTTTGTGGCAAATCACAACATGAGGTAAAAAAGCTAATTGCTGGACCTAATGTTTATATCTGTAATGAATGTGTTGAGCTTTGTCTTGATATTATTGTAGAAGAAAACAGGGCGCCACTTGCAGTGGATGGCTTCGATGAGGTTCCAACCCCAAGAGAAATATTTACCGTTTTAGAACAGTATGTTATAGGGCAAAAAGAGGCTAAAAAAGTTCTAGCCGTGGCAGTTCACAACCATTATAAAAGAATTCTGCAACTTAAAAAAACGGAAGATGTTGAAATTTCAAAATCAAATATTTTACTAATTGGCCCAACTGGTTGCGGAAAAACACTTCTAGCTGAAACCTTAGCAAGAATTCTAAATGTTCCCTTTGCCGTGGCAGATGCCACCACCCTAACTGAAGCTGGCTATGTGGGTGAAGATGTGGAAAATATAATCCTTCGCCTACTGCAATCGGCAGATTATAATGTGGAAGAGGCAGAAAAGGGCATAATTTATATAGACGAAATAGATAAAATCGCCAGAAAGTCTGAAAACCCATCTATTACAAGGGATGTATCAGGTGAAGGCGTTCAGCAGGCCTTGCTAAAATTAATTGAAGGAACGGTTGCCCATGTTCCACCACAAGGGGGCAGAAAGCACCCACAGCAAGAGTTCTTACAGGTTGATACTTCTAACATTCTATTTATTTGTGGCGGTGCTTTTGCAGGGCTAGAAAAAATTATCGAGAGAAGGGTGCAGGGTGGTGGCATTGGCTTTGGCGTGGATATAAAAAAGGAAGAAAAAATGAATGCCGGCGAAATTTTCCGCAAAATGGAGCAGGAAGATTTAATAAGGTTTGGCATGATTCCAGAATTCATTGGCAGGTTGCCAGTTTTGGCGGTGTTGGATGATTTAGACGAATCTGCCCTAACGCAAATTTTAACTGAGCCAAAAAATGCTCTAGTAAAACAATATCAAAAGCTATTTTCAATGGAGGGGGTGGATTTAAACTTCAACAAAACCGCCCTTACTGAAATTGCCAAAAAGGCAATCAAGAAAAAAACTGGGGCGCGCGGTCTTCGCTCCATAATAGAAAATATGCTACGGGATTTAATGTTCGATTTGCCAGAAATTAAAAATCTAAAATCAGTGAATATTAACGATGGCGTGGTGAAGGGTTCTTCGCAACCATTACTAGAGTATAATTCCGCTAAAGAAGAATCCTCCCCTCAAAAGAAAGTAGCCGGCAAGGGTAAGTAGTTTTTTTAGTTTATCCTTGATTATTTAAGCATCTGATATTAGTAAACTCCAAACCATTTAAGAAGCGAGATAAGAAATATGACCTTACCAATAATGAAAAAGGCTACCGCCCTTTGGCTAGTAGATAATACCACCCTTACTTTTAAGCAGATTGCTGAATTTTGTGGCCTGCATGAGCTAGAAATTAAATCAATTGCAGATGGTGAAGTTGCAACCAATATGATTCCAGAAGACCCTATTCAAAAAGGAATAGTGCTAAAAGAAGAATTAGATGCGGCAATGAAAAACCCAAACCACAAGCTAGAACTAGCTAGTGATTTTATTAATTATATTAAAGAGCAAAAAAAGAAATCTTCCAAATATACGCCCATAGCCAGAAGGAATGATAAGCCAGATGCAGTAATGTGGTTTGAAAAAAATCATCCCAAGGTTACAGAATCACAAATAATTAGGTTAATTGGCACTACTAAAAAAACCATTCAAGCGGTAAAGGATAGAGAACATTGGAATATTAAAAATATAAAACCAAGAGACCCTGTTCTACTAGGGCTTTGCACGCAAACAGACCTTGAAAAGGTGCTAGCAAAATATAGGGAAGAAAAAACTGCTTAGGGGCTAACTAAAAGTAATGGCTAATCAAATAATTACCTTTGGCTGTCGCCTAAATTCTTATGAATCAGAGGTGATAAAAAATAAGCTGGAAGGTAAAGGGGTGGATGATTTTATAATATTCAACACCTGCGCCGTTACTAAAGAGGCGGAAAACAAGGCAAAGCAATCAATTAGAAAATTTAGAAGGGCAAATCCAAACAAAAAAATTGTGGTAACGGGATGCTCTGCACAAATTAACCCTAAACAGTATGAAGGTTTAGCAGAGGTAGATTTAGTAATTGGCAATGAAGAAAAGTTTAAAGAAGAGTCATACAATTCGCTCTTTCAAGAAAATACTGAAAAGGTGCTGGTAAATGATATTATGGCGGTAAAAGAAACTGCCCTGCATTTAATTTCTGGCTTTGAAAATAAGGCAAGAGCCTTTGTTCAGGTGCAAAATGGTTGCAATCATAGATGCACCTTTTGCATAATTCCATTCGCACGGGGAAATTCAAGAAGTGTTCCCTTGCCTCAAATTATCCAGCAGATTAAGCTACTTGTGGAGCAAGGCTACAGCGAAGTGGTGCTAACAGGGGTGGATATTACCGATTATGGGCTAGATTTGCCCACAAAAACTACCTTAAGCCAAATGCTAAAAAGGTTGTTTGCTGCCGTTCCAGAACTCCCCCGCCTTAGGCTTTCTTCCATAGATGTGGCGGAACTGGATAATGATTTTTTTAGCCTAATAAAAAATGAGCCTCGCCTTATGCCCCACCTGCATTTAAGCCTGCAGGCGGGTGATGATTTAATTCTAAAAAGAATGAAAAGAAGGCATAATAGAAACCAAGTTATAGAATTTTGCCAAAAAGCTAAGGAGCTTCGCCATGATATGGTTTTTGGGGCAGATATTATTGCGGGCTTTCCCACCGAGAGCGAAAAGGCATTTGAAAATTCATTAAAAATAATAGACGAAGCAAGTTTAACCTATCTGCATGTTTTCCCCTATTCAGAAAGGGAAGGCACGCCAGCTAGCAAAATACCGCTAGAAAGGCAAATTCCCAAAAACATTAGAAAAGAGCGGGCAAATATTTTAATCAATAAGGGTAAAGAAAAGGTTGAGGATTTAAGAAAAAAGGTAATTGGTAGCCGGCAAAAGGTAATAGTAGAAAACATTTCCATTGGCAGAAGCGAACAGTTTCTAGACATTCCTTTAAGTGCAGGTGATTATAAGATTGGGGAATTGCGGGAGGTTTTTTACGCCCCCCATCAGCCGATTTAGTAATCTTTTATGTTATATGCCATAGGCTATTGCTGATTTTACAATTTGACATACAATAGCAGCAACTATTGTTGGAGGTGGTTCTGTTGCTGAAACGTTTTGAAAGCTAACCTCAAAAACGCCAGAGCCTATAATTCCCATACCCAATATTTTAGTTCTTTTTTTCTTCAAATTTTGTATTAAAAGCTATAGCCTTTGCTTTTTCACTTTCTGATAGTTGATTTATTTGTTTGTTACTAAACGGGAATAATGGTGAATTTGTATTTAAATCATCTGGTAAAGTAGTTTTTTCATCAAACTTAGCCCCCCTTAAATCTGCCCCGCCAAGATTTGCCATATAAAGATCTGCCCCATAAAGATTTGCCCTAGAAAAATCTGCCCTCTCACCCTTTATACCAGAAAGCTTTGCCCATCTAAGTTCTGCCCCAGAAAAATTTGCCCCAGAAAGATTTGCCTCTATAAACTTTGCATTCCTAAGCCTTGTTCCAGAAAAATCTGCCTCTATAAGCTCTGCCTTGGTAAAGTTTGACCAATAAAGATCAAGCCCTTTTTCTGCTATTATTTCGGCTATAATTTTTGAAACTTCTTCGGGAACTCCTTTTCTAAATAATTTATCAAGAACTGGAGTATAAAAACCTCCATTGAGAGTAAAGCTATCTTTACCAAGAGATAAGGGTTGTTCTACTAAGTCCGAATTTGTTTTTCTCCTTGTCAACCCTTGGGCATTAACTATTATTTTTGTTAGCGCTTCTTCTAATTCTTGTTTTAGTTCAGCATATAAAGGCTGTATTTCTGATTTTTGTTGCCTTATAGCATCTTCATTACTTTCAGGCTCCAATTTTAATAATGCGTTTCTTGCATTTATTTTTTTAAAAGTGTCAGATGAATCAAGCAAATTAAGCAATGTCTTAAATAAACTTTTAGCTACAAAAACATATAAATCTGAATAACTGTTTATAGGGGTGTTTTCTTCAGCCATTTTTATTGCGGTTTTTTAAACTACTAAAGGCCTTGTGTTAAATTTTTATTAAAAACTAAAACTTAATTTTATCAAACCACATTACTTTATACTTAAAGTAGGCATAATTAAATAAATGGAGCGAAGTTACTTACCTTATATTCTTTAAATTCCCCTCTAAAATTTCAATATAGGCTTCCTTGTAGATTTTGTTGGTGAACCTTTGGCCTTCTTCTTCTAGCTTTCTTGAAAATACTATATTACTTGCCTGCTCTTTGGTGATTTTTGGCTCTTTTTGAGTTGCACCCTTACCATTTGATAGGTCTCTTTTATTGCCCACCTTTAATAAAACTATATTTTTATTATCCTCAAAGGGTGGCAAGATTGATTGGGGCTTGGCGGCTTCAATTTTTTTTCTAATTGAGTCTTTCATCTGCCCAATGGATACCCAGCCCAAAGTTCCGCCGTTTTCTTTAGATTTAGAATCGGAATATTTAAAGGCAAGTTCACTAAACTGCGTGCCATTATTATAGTCTCTAATAATTTGCTTGGCCAAATTATTAGCATCTGCCTTGCTTCTATTTTTGGTGCCTATTAAAATTTCACTTAAAAAAACCTCCACCGGCGTGTTCTTTGCCTTTTGTTTTTGTGTGTTGGTTGATTCATATTCTTTATTTACCTCATCTGCCGTTACTTGAATGGTTTTGCCAAACTTACTGCCTACAAGCTTATTCCAAGCAATCTGCGCCCCCAGCTTTTCATCTAAAGATTTTCTAGAAACTTTATTTTTTGCCAAGAACTCTTCAAAACCCTTTACTCCTAAGCCATTTTTCTGGGCAATGGATTTAAATGCCGCGTCTAGTTCAGCATCGGTAACCTTAATATTATTTTCGTGGGCATATTCTAACTGCAGATACTCTCTAATTAAATCTGCCAGAACTTGCGAGGCAAGGGCTTGAGTAATATTTTTTTGCTTTTTAGCCTCTTCATCACCAGCAGTTAATAGAGAAATTCTGTTTTTTACATCTATACTGGTAATTACCTTATTATTTACCTTAGCAACAATTTCTAAATTCTGCTGGGCGTAAAGATTAAAACTAGAAAACAAAAACATTAGTAGAATCAAATATTTCATAAAAATACCTATAGTTAGTAGTTAGTTATTACAGATACAACCCTTCTGTTTTTGCTAAAGGTAGCCTCGCCCGTTCCCGCATATTCAGGAAAGGCCTTGCCGTAAGAAACCACCTTTATTCTAGCTTCATTAATTCCCTTAGCAACTAAATATCTTTTTACATTCATTGCCCTGTGCAGGGCTATATTATAGGCAAATTCATCTGAGCCTCTAGCATCATCATGCCCTTCTAGCAATAGTTTAGATTTGGGGTTTTTCTGCATCCATTTTACCTGTTTGCTTAGCACCACTAAGGCTTCACGATTTAATTTGGCACTGTTGAAATCAAAATAGACCCTGTCACCAATAGTTATAAAGGGGGAATCTAGCATGGCCGGCAATTTCTCTAGTGATTTTGGCGGGTTGAACATGTCTGCATCCTGTTGCGGGGCAGGCAGATTTAAGGGGGGTTGGTTGTTAATATTTAAGGTATTTCTATTTTGCAGGTTGGGGATATTGGCTCCAAAATCTTGTGGAACCGGCTGTAATTGCTGTTGTGGTGGGAAAGGTTGTGGCAGGTTTTGTGGTGGCATAGCTTGCGGAAGGGCTTGCGGTGGCAGAGAAGGCGTAATATCCCTAACCACTAAAGGGGCTGGCATATCTTGATTGTTATTTTTATCATTATAATTGGCGGAACAGGCATAGAAAATAATAGTGGCTAGGGTAAGAACTATAATATTTAGTTTATACTTCATAAGTTTATAATCATTACCTTGATTTATTTGCCCTCTAATTCTTTACCTTCTATAAACTTTAAAGCATCAATGGCCGCCATACAGCCACTACCAGCTGAAGTTACCGCTTGACGATAAATTTTATCCTGCACATCACCACAAGCAAAAACGCCATCTATGTTGGTTTTTGTGCTTTTGGCTTCAGTTATTATGTAGCCATCATCATCAATTGCAAGAAAATCTTTAAATACATCCGTGTTTGGCTTATGCCCTATGGCTACAAACACGCCATCTAGCTTTATTTTAGATGATTTATTGGTGATGTTATTTATAATTTCTATGCCAGTAACGCTTGGTGGATTATCATCGCCTAGTATTTTTTTTACCTCACTATTCCATATTGTTTCTATTTTTGGATGGGCAAAAAGCCTCTGTTGCTGAATTTTTTCTGCCCTTAGTTTGTCTCGCCTGTGAATCAAATAAACTTTAGAAGCGTGATGGGTAAGGTAAAGAGCCTCCTCAACCGCAGAATTGCCTCCACCAATTACTGCCACTATTTTGTTTTTGAAAAAAAAGCCATCGCAAGTAGCACAGCCACTAACACCAAAGCCTTGAAACTTTTTTTCGCTTTCAATGCCAAGCCACTTGGCAGAGGCTCCAGTGGAAACAATTATCGCCTTAGCCCTATATTCCACGCCACTTTCTCCTATTAGTGTGAAGGGGTTTTTAGAGAAATCTACCCTTACAATTACATCGTTTATAACTTCAGTGCCGTATTTTTTTGCCTGCTCTTCCATTTGCGTCATAAGCCAAGGGCCAGCAACCTTATCTATAAAGCCGGGGAAGTTTTCCACATCGTTAGTAATGGTCATTTGTCCACCGGGTTGTAGGCCATGAATAAGCAATGGCGATAGGTTAGAGCGGGCGGCATAAATAGCTGCCGTGCATCCAGCGGGGCCAGAGCCAATAATCACCAATTTGCTTTCTTTAATTTTTTTCATAAAATTCTAAAACTACATTTAATCTATATATAGTATAGTTTTTAAAAAATGTGAATAGATTTTGATAAAAATTTTAAAAAAAACCCTTGAAATTCTAAGCTTTAGGCTTGGCTTTGAAATAAGATTGTCAACCTAATTTTGTATAAAAAAAATGATATTTGAACTTTATTAATAATAAAAAATCATTCAACAATGGCCTCCTACCATTTAAAAAATTATGATAGAAAATATTACCGCACTACAGGCTTGGGAACTGCTAAAATCCAATGCAAATGCCTGTTTGGTAGATGTAAGAACGGCAGCTGAATGGACCTTTGTTGGCGTGCCAGATTTAAAATCTATAAATAAAACCCCAATATTTATTTCTCTATATAAATACCAAGATAGGCAACCAAATATGCTTTTTGCGGAAGATTTAAAAAAGCAAGTTCCTACAAAAGATGTTCCCATTCTATTCACCTGTCGCTCTGGCGGAAGGTCTTTAGAGGCAAGTAAAGTGGCTTTTTCTTTGGGCTACAAAAAAATCTATAACATCGTTGATGGCTTTGAAGGGCATTTAGATAAAAATTCTCATAGAAATTCATTAGAAGGATGGAAATTTTCTAAACTACCGTGGAAACAAGATTAAACAAATAATTGATATAAATGAATAATTTTAGAAAAATAGAAGTTAATTCTCCGCAGAATTTTCAGCAATTGCCAATAGAATCCTCTTCTATTCCATTAAGCAATTATAAGTTAAATGCCTTTTGGGATAAGGTTTTAAAATCTCTGCATCTAGAAATAGGTGAGGCAAATTTTAACGGCTGGCTAAAGGATTTAAAAATTATAAAGCTAGAAGATAAATTCTTGCATCTTGAAGCCCAAACAAGGTTTATAAAGGATTGGGTGGAGCAAAAATACTGCGAAGAAATAATAAAAACCTGCCTAAAGTTCGATAGATTAATTTATAGGGTGGAAATAAAGGTTGCCAAAAAATCAACTGAAAGGACGAAAGAAAAAACAGCAGAAAATTCAATTCTTTCCCACCTAAAAAATCAATCGTCAGAAAATCCTTCAATATCAGAAATTAGCGACGATTTATTTAACAAAAAGTTTAATCTTAATCACAATTTTGATAATTTTTTGGTGAGCAAAAGCAATCAGCTAGCCTTTGCCATCTGCAAAAAAATTGCAGAAAGTGGCAAGGTGCTAGAAAAAACTAACTCTCTTTACCTATACGGGCTGGTTGGCAACGGTAAAACCCATTTACTTCATTCCATTAGAAACCATATTGTAGCAAATAAGCCAGAGGTAAAAATTGAGTATTTTTCTATCGAAAGGTTCATTTTTAACTTTGTAAAATCTTTGCAGAACAATCAGATAATGCACTTTAAAGAAAAGTTCAAAAATATAGATATTTTGCTGATTGATGATTTTCAATTCATAAATGGTAAAAAGGGAACTCAGGAAGAGTTTTTGCACATATTCAATATGCTGGTAAATAACGGCACGCAGGTAATACTGGCAGGCGATAGGGCTCCTTCTAGCTTAAATGATATTAACGAGGCGGTAAAATCTAGAATAAGCGGTGGCTTGGTGGTAGATATTATGCCAGCTGATTATGAGCTACGCCTTCAATTTGCCAAGCAAAAGTTAGTTAGTTTAATTGATGATGCCGTGGAGAGGGAAGAAATTGCCAAGCTAATGGCAGAAAAAATTACCACTAGCATGAGAGAGCTTGAAGGGGCAATAAATAAAATTAAATTAAATGTTGAAACATTTGGCTTAAGCCTTTCAAAAGAAAGTATTATTTTGCTATTACAAGAAAGTATTATCTCTTCCCATAAGCCTATAACTATAGAGAATATAAAAAAGAAAGTGTGTGAATTTTATAATATTTCAGTATCTGATTTGAACTCTTTAAAAAGGAGTCGAAACATTGCAACGCCTAGGCATGTTGCCATGTATCTGGCTAGAAAACACACTTCTTTTAGCCTGCCAGAAATTGGCAGAAACTTTGGCGGAAAAGACCACACCTCCGTAATCCATGCGGTGAAAAAAATTGAGGAAAACTTTAAAACCGACCTCTCCTTCCAAAGCAAATTCAAAGATTTAGAAAGGGGCTTGCGGTTTTGATGGATAAAATATCCACTTGTTTTAACTAAAAACTTATATTATCGAATTAGAAAAAATAAAACATATGACGAGTAGTTTTTATAAGAAGGGAAAATACCTATTTACTAGCGAATCTGTATCTGCGGGTCATCCAGATAAGCTGGCTGACCAAATTTCAGATGCCTGCCTAGATGAGTTTTTAAAAGATGACCCCTATTCACGCGTTGCCATAGAAACCTTAGTTACTAAAGATACCGTAGTGCTTGCCGGTGAAGTGCGTGGAAGTGCTAAAATAAGGGATAATTTGCCATCTATCGCCACCAAAATTATAAAAGATGTTGGCTTTGATTTTGAAGGCTTTTCATACAAAAATGTTAATATTCATAACCTTGTTCACTCACAATCGCCCGATATTGCCCAAGGGGTAGATAATAAAGATAAAAAAAACGAGGGGGCGGGCGACCAAGGTATTATGTTCGGCTTCGCCTGCAGGGAAACTGAAAGCTATATGCCCGCTTGTATTTACTATTCGCACCGCGTTTTAGAGAACATTTTTGCCGCCAAAATAAAGGGCTTGGGGCCAGATGCAAAATCGCAAGTAACGCTAATTTACGAAAATCAAAAGCCAATTGGCATTTCTAAAATAGTGGTTTCCATTCAGCATTTAGCAGAATTTTCACAGAAAAAGGTTCGCGAACTTATTGTGCCAATTGTTATGAAAACTTTTCCTAAACAATGGGAAATTGATGAAAAAGATATTCTAACCAACCCAACCGGCAAGTTTGTAATTGGCGGACCAGTTAGTGATACCGGCTTAACTGGCAGAAAAATTATTGTAGATAGCTATGGTGGCAGTGCCCCCCATGGTGGCGGGGCTTTTTCAGGTAAAGACCCTTCAAAGGTAGATAGATCTGCCGCTTACATTGCACGCTATTTAGCCAAAAATGTGGTGGCAAATGGAATTGCAGATATCTGCACCATTCAGCTAGCTTACGCCATTGGCGTTGCTAAACCCGTTGCCTTATATGTAAATTCGCACGATACCGGCAAAATTGATGACGCAGAAATAAGTAATATTTTACAAAAACAGGTAGATTTATCTGCCTGGGGCATTCGTGAGCATTTGGGGCTTCATAAACCAATTTACTTACCCACCGCAACCTATGGCCACTTTGGCAGAAAGCCAGAAAAAGGCGGCTTTTTCAGCTGGGAAAAGGTGGATTTGAAGTTTTAATTATGAATCAACATCACTTACAATATAAGGATAAAATAAATCTAGGGGCATTTTATACCCCGCCTGAATATGTAGAGATTGCGTGGAATTTAATAAAACCATTTTTAAGCAAAGAATCTATAGTTCTAGATAGTTCTTGTGGATATGGAAACTTTTTTATGAGTGATATAGATTGTAGAAAAAAAGCAAACGATTTTGATAAAATTGCGGCAGATAAAACTAAAATAAATTTTCCTAATATAGAAGTTTTTAATAAAAATGCCCTATTAAACATCAATAGAGAAGAATTTAAAATTGATAAAAATGATAAATTGATTATTATAGGAAACCCCCCTTATAACGATACTACATCAATAATTAGAAGTGATATAAAAAAAGATAATATAAAAATTGATGACGATGTTCGCACAAGAGATTACGGAATATCTTTTTTATTATCTTATGCTAAACTTAAAGCAGATGTAGTTTGTGTTTTGCATCCATTATCTTATCTAATTAAAAAATCAAATTTCAATTTATTAAGAAATTTTAGCAGTTGCTATAAATTAATTGATGGCATCTTAATTGATAGTTCAACTTTTAAAGAAACATCAAAAGGTATATCTTTTCCAATAATTATTGCTTTGTATTCAAAAGATAAAGAGGGAATGGATTATGAATATATAAGAAATTTCAATTTTGAAACAATTGATAAAAAGTGTTTTAAACTAAAGGAGTTTGATTTTATCCCAAATTATATAAATAAATATCCTTTAAAAAATGTTTTGCCAAAGAAAGATGATATTTTGTTTTGGACTATGCGGGACATTAACGCCTTAAAGAGAAACCAAACATTTGTTAAAGATTTTGGATATAATGCTATAATAGTAGATAAAAATAAGTTAGATTATTATGTTTATGTGGATGTATTCAAGCAATTTAGCCACTTGATGCCTTATTACTTTGGGAATCTTGATGTATTCATAAATAATAATAAATTTCAAAAATATAAAAATTATTTTGTTCAGGAATGCTTAACTAGAAATAGTTTTTTGAAGAAATATATTAATACAAGAGATGATATTTCGGTAAGTGAGTCAAAAGAAAAAATACAAGAATATTTTAAAATATTAATTGATAATCACTATGTTTATAAAAGTTAGTAAAGAAAATAAAGAAATTATCGTTCCTATACCACTTACCACAACAAAAGGGAAAATAAGAATAAAAGAAAGAGATAATATTTATGGATATGGATTGCCGTTTGCTAGTAGAAGCAATAAATTTAATCAAAAAAACTATATTGAGTGGCAGATAGGATATGATATTGAAGTTACAAGCGATAAAATCGATTTAACTACCCTAAAAAACCTTAATTTTATTGCCTATAATACCAAGAAAAAGGCTCTTTATGAATTAAGTGAATATCTATATCATTTAGCTACTTTTAATATAATCAAAATAAAAGAATTAGAAAATTTAAAAAATTTTATCAAAAATTTAGAAGGAAATAGTTTAATTTCAAAGCATCCTCATTGCACAATAAAAAGAACCCATCCTGTTAGCGAAAAGATAAATGGTTTAGATTTTAAGGTTTTAAAAATAGAATATCCTCAACTTATTCATAAATTTAAACATTATGAAATAATAACAGAAATTACGATTAGAGAAAAGCAACGAGCTGTTGGGGTTCAGCCTATGTTATATTTTTGCTTCCCTATAACAGAGCTAAATTCTGATATTCCTTTGGTTGGAAGGTGTGCTAATTTAAAAGAATTTGCAGATTTTAAAATTGACAAAGATAATGCATTTATAATAATTGAAATGATTAAAATCTTTGGAATGCTTAGTCCCTCTCATAAACACGATACAATAGAAATTATAGATTTAGTTATAAGAAACCTATAATAGTCCTGTTTTTTTATTAATTAAGATAGTTCCTCACAAAAAAACAAAATAATCTTGATTGATTTTTGGATAGAAGTTATATCAGGCGTAAATATATATTAAAAATGATTAGGATTTTATCTGCACTTATTTTATTTTTTGCCTCACTAACCACTGCCAGTGCTGCTCAGCCAGAAACAAAGCTTTTAAACGAAAAATGGGCTTTTGAAGGGGTTTTTGGCAAGTTTGATAGGGCATCGGTGCAAAGGGGCTATCAGGTTTATAAGCAGGTATGTTCTGCCTGCCATTCTATGAAAAGAATCTACTACCGTAATTTACAAGAAATTGGCTTTAGTGAAGCTGAAGTTAAGCAAATAGCCTCAGAATATTTAATTCCAGATGGTCCAAATGATGAAGGTGAAATGTTTGATAGGGCTGGCCTACCATCAGATCACTTTAAAAGCCCCTACCCTAACGAACAATCTGCTAGAAACGCTAATGGCGGTGCTTTGCCACCTGACCTATCCCTAATAATAAAAGCCCGTGAAGAAGGACCAAACTATGTTTATTCTTTACTAAACGGCTATGAAAAGGCTCCGAAAGATCACCAAGTTCCAGAGGGAAAATATTACAACAAGTATTTTGCAGCCGGAAACTATAATATAGGTATGCCAGAACCTCTGCAAGATGGCTTAGTTCAGTATCAAGATGGCACAGCTACTAACAAAAAACAGCTGGCAAAGGATGTGGTAAATTTTCTGCAATGGGCGGCAGAGCCAGAAATGGAAGAAAGAAAAGCAATGGGGCTAAAGGTAATGCTTTTCACCCTTGTATTTACTATAATATTCTTTCTAGCTAAAAAAAGAATCTGGAGTAGATTGGAAAAATAACCAATTACAATGATTAGAATAAAAAAATTCTTCATACCCAACCAAAAAAAAGATTCATTTCAAACTATTTTGGGGCATAAGACCTCTAGAAGCTCTACCCTTGAACATTTTCTGCTAGCCCTATTAGTAAAGGTTTATATGCGGAATAAATCTATAAACTTTGGCGTTAAGAACTTGCGTTTAACCAATCCGCACCGCCACTTTATTGTTCAAAAAATTCTAAAATCTATCTCTACTAATGAGCTAGATAAAATTATTGCCCAAATAGGGGAAGATGAATTTGATGAAGAATACTACGCCAATATGCTCCAGCGGTTTTTTGTAAAGGAATTTGCCCTGTATGAAAATACACTAAATACCATAATTACCTTTTTACTGCTGGATGATGAGCTAAAACAAATAGACATAATTTCCATTCGTAAAATTGCGGATGTATTTGATATAAAAGAAGAATTCTTAAACCAAGCCTTTAAAAAAATTCTAATGCCAGATGTTTCTAACCCTTACAAGTTTTTTGGTATTAGCAAAAGTTCGGTAACCTTAAAATCTCTGCGGAAAGCCTATGTGGATAAGGTAAAGCAATATCACCCAGATAAGTTCCCCAACATTAACTACCCCAAAACCTTTCAAGCTATGTTGAATTTACGCATGGCAAAAATTTCCGATGCCTTTTACCAGATAAAAAAAGAAAAAACACTCTCAGCCCCCACAAAATCAGAAGACTAAAAAACTTTTCTCTTGACTAAAAACCCTTAACCTTTAGTAAATCACCCTCCAAAACAACAAATACTCATGTCCAACATTAGACAATATCCAATTTCTAAGTATCGTAACATAGGCATAATGGCTCACATTGATGCTGGGAAAACCACAACTACCGAGCGTATTCTATATTATACTGGTAAATCACACAAGATTGGAGAGGTTCACGAAGGTGCCGCCACTATGGACTGGATGGAGCAGGAAAGGGAAAGGGGCATAACCATAACTTCAGCCGCCACAACTTGTTTTTGGAATGGGCATAGAATCAATATTATAGATACACCGGGGCACGTGGATTTTACCATTGAAGTAGAGCGGTCTCTAAGGGTTCTAGATGGTGCTGTTACTGTATTTGATGGGGTGGCAGGGGTTGAGCCACAATCTGAAACTGTGTGGCGTCAGGCAGATAAATATGGCGTGCCAAGAATGTGCTTTGTGAACAAACTAGATAGAACTGGGGCAGATTTCTACCGTTGTGTAGATATGATTTCAGAAAGGCTTGGGGCAAAACCCTTAGTTACCTTGCTTCCAATAGGTGTGGAAGAAAATTTTAAAGGCGTGGTAGATTTAATTTTGAACAAGGCTTTAATTTGGAGTGGTGAAGAGCTTGGTGCCAAGTTCGATATTGTAGAAATTCCAGCCGAACTAAAGGCAAAGGCAGAAACCTATAGAATTAAGTTATTTGAAACTGCCGTTGAAATGGATAATGACATTATGGAGCGTTATCTAAACGGCGAAACCATTTCCAATGCTGAAATTAAAGCCTGCATTCGCAAAGGCACAATAGCTGGAACCTTTATTCCCGTTCTTTGTGGCTCAGCCTTTAAAAACAAGGGTGTGCAGTGTTTGCTAGATGCAGTTGTGGATTACCTACCCTGCCCTACTGATTTAAGTGATGCTGAAGGCGTAGAAGTTGGCACAGATAAGCCAATCACTAGAAAAAGAATCGATAATGAAAAATTCTCTGGTCTTGCCTTTAAGCTAATGAATGACCCATTTGTGGGTAATTTAATTTTCCTTCGCATTTATTCTGGTGTTTTAAGTGCAGGTGATGGGCTAATAAATTCAACTAAAGATAAAAAAGAGCGGGTGGGTAGAATGTTATTAATGCATGCTAACAACCGTGAAGACATAAAGCAAGCCGTTGCGGGTGATATTGTTGCTTTAGTGGGAATGAAATCAGTAACAACGGGTGATACCTTGTGTGATCCAGATTTTCCTATTGTGCTTGAAAAAATGGATTTCCCAGAGCCAGTAATTGAACTTGCCATTGAACCAAAGACTAAAGCAGACCAAGAAAAAATGTCCACCGCTATTCAAAGGCTGGTGGCTGAAGATCCTTCTCTTCAAGTTAAAAGTGATGAAGAAACTGGGCAAACCATTCTTAAAGGAATGGGTGAGCTTCACCTAGAAATTATTGTGGATAGAATGAAGCGTGAATTTAAGGTGGAGGCCAATGTTGGTGCACCTCAAGTTGCTTATCGTGAAACTATCACCAAGCCTTTTGAGCTAACTTATGTTCACAAAAAGCAATCAGGTGGTGCGGGTCAATATGCTAAAATTGAAGTTAAATTTGAACCACAAGAGGCTGGAAAAGGCTATGAGTTTGAATCTACCGTTGTTGGTGGTAATGTTCCAAAAGAATATATCCCAGCTGTAGATAAGGGAATTCAGCTAGAGGCTACTAAGGGCGTAATGGCTGGCTATCCAACCATAGACTTTAAGGTGACCCTTGAAGATGGTGCTTTCCACGCGGTGGATTCGTCTGCCCTTGCTTTCGAAATTGCAGCGCGTGCTGCCTTTCGTGAGGGTATGAAGCAGGCAGGCCCTGTTCTTCTGGAGCCAATTATGGGTGTAGAAGTAGTAACGCCGGAAGACTATATGGGCGATATTATCGGTGATTTAAACTCTAGGCGTGGACAGATTTTAGAAATGACACAAAGGGGCAACGCCAAAGTAATTAGTGCTAAGGTGCCACTGGCCTCTATGTTTGGCTATGTGTCGACTCTTAGATCTATGTCGCAAGGCAGGGCACAGTTCACCATGCAGTTTGCCAACTACGCTGCCACTCCAAACGCCATAGCCGAAGAAATTAGAAAAAAAGCGGCTTAAGGTAGTGTATTCGTCATTGCGAGCGAGAGCTTTGCTCTTGCAGAGGCAATCCATTCTAGCTAAAATCGTCATTGCGAGGACTGAAAGGACGAAGCAATCCATAAACAAGGCGAGGCTTGGATAACAAGCAATTTTTTGCAAGAAAAACCATTTTTATGGATTGCTTCTTCGCTAAAGCTCATCGCAATGACAGCGAGTGTTAAAATTTGGTTAAAACTTAAAAAAAATCTTTGCTGAAATCAATATTTTACATTGACAACTCTCTCTCTCTCTCTGCTAAACTGCGGTTGTACATATTTACGCCTTTGGAGGAAGGCACTTTTCATTTTTTTGTAAACCATTGAGGACACCATGTCTAAAAATCATTGGAACATAACCATCACATTCGAAAGAGGCGATGGTCGCATTCAGTTTAGTTCCCTTGTTTTAGTAACAGACAACCTGGAAACGGCAAGGGGCGGGGTGATTGATGGGGTCGCAAAGGCTTTCGATCTCACGATCGGCGTCCTCCAAGCCTCTCAAGCCTCTGAGGCTGACAGCGACAGCAAATAACGCTGTCTTTGCACTTTAAGTCTGGCGGGTTCCCTAACAGGAACCCCGCCTTTCTTAAAAACCCACCTTTCCTACCCCCTCCCCCAAAAAAACCAATAACTAAAACCCATAATTCACACCCTTTTCAATCGCCTGCAGAGAATTTTTTAGCTCGCTATCAAAAAATTTGGTGAATAGCTCATCTAAAGCCTTCCTCTCTTGAACAGAAAAATTCTGTAGCACAAAGTTGCTAGTATCGTTTTTATCTAAAGGTTTGCCAATGCCTATGCGAATGCGAAAGTAGTTTTTGCCAAGTTTTGCATCTATATCCCTTAAACCATTATGCCCAGCATTGCCCCCTGCTTGTTTTACCTTTACCTTGGCGAAGGCAAGGTCTAAATCATCATGAATTACCAAAACCTCCTCCTCTAAAATCTTGTGAAAGTGGCAAAAGCTCTGCACCGCATCGCCAGAGTTATTCATTAAGGTGTGTGGCATTTGAAAGTAAATGTTATTGGGCACGGCAAAGTTAATTTTACTTGAAAAATCTTGGCCTTCTATTTTGTAAATTTTGCTTTGGAATTTCGTTGTTTCATCAATAACTTTAAGTTTATCAATAAGATAGTGAATTAGCATAAAGCCAACATTATGGCGGGTATTTTCATATTTTTTGCCAACATTGCCAAGGCCAACTATTAGCTTAATCATTTTTACACCTCTTTCGCCAACTCTAGAGCTATTTCTTTATCTGAAAAGGGCAATGTTTTAGCCCCATAGATTTGCGTTTTTTCGTGCCCCTTGCCAGCTATTAGTAAGGTATCGCCATGCCGCAATAATCCAAGAGCTTGTTTGATGGCAAGTTTTCTATCCCCTATACTAAAACCAACTAGGTTTTTTAAGATTTCTGTTCTTATCTGCTCTGGGCTTTCAGTTCTTGGATTATCATCCGTTACAATTACCACATCGGCATATTTTCCAGCAATTTCGCCCATTTTGGGGCGTTTGGTCTTATCCCTATCACCACCACAGCCAAAAACCACAATTAGTTTTTTGGGAATTGAGGAAGAATATTCTCTAATTGCCTGCAACACCTTTTCTAGCCCATCTGGCGTATGGGCGTAATCTACTATCACCCTTGAGCCATTTTCTAAAATATCGCCTAAATTTTCCATTCTACCGCTTGGAGCCTTAATGTTTGAAATTAGTGGGATAATATCTTTAATGTAAACGCCACTTGCCAAGCACAGGGATATGGCACAGACCAAGTTTTCTACTTGAAACTTGCCAATAAGGGGCGTGGTAATTTCATATTCATTATTTTGATATTGCAGAGTAAAATGCTGGGTAAATTGCCTTATATACCTATTTTCTATTCTAATTGAGGCTTTTTTGTTGTAGCCGTAGGTTAGCATGTGGATTTCTTTATTTGCCAGCTCTTCTAGAATTTCCGCTATTGGTTCACTATCTATATTAAAAACACCAATACCATTCTTATTTAAGTATTTGGTAAATAACAGTTTTTTGGCACTCAGATAATTTTCAAAAGTTTTGTGATAATCTAGGTGATCATGCGTTATATTGGTAAAACCCGCATAGTTTATAGTTAGCCCTTCAATCCTACCCTGCTCAATTCCATGACTTGAGGCTTCCAGAGCAATTTTTTTGATTCCCTTGCTGGCTAAAAAATAGATTTCTTCATATAGGGTTATTATGTCTGGCGTGGTGATTGAAAGGTCTTTAAAGGTATTGGCATAATAAACGCCAAGCGTGCCAATTGAGGCAGAGGGAATGTGAAAACCTTCCCAAATTTGCCTTAAAAAGGCAACCACTGAACTTTTACCATTGGTGCCAGTTACGGCGTAAACTTCTGGGAATAGCTTGCCTTCCTTTTCAATTTTATAGCCAAAAAAGATTCTTAGCAAAATCCCAAGCGTTTTAATAGGTTCGTGCGAGGTGAAAAACAGCACTTGGCTATTTTCTGCAATTTTCTTTTTTATATCATCACTTAAAAAAATTTCTTCATTGATTAAAACTGCCCTTGCACCATTTTTTATGGCTTCCGTAATATAGGCAAGCTCGTTTTTTTTGGAAGAATCACTACTTGGCAGGGTAACAAAAAAGCTGTTTGGCTTCACCTTTTTGGAATTTATGGCGAAGGCTTCAATATTTACTTGCCGAATAGCATCTTTCAAACCACCAATATGGTTTAAATATTCATCCGTATCTTTTATTTTCTCTAGTAATAAAGATAATTGCACAATATTATTGATTTATAAAAGCTATCTAACAAACAATATTTAATATGAAAAGTTTAATTATTCCTTATAAGGGAAAACACCCCAAAATTCATCCGTCAGTATTTATTGCCCCCAATGCGGTTATAATTGGTGATGTTGAAATTGGTGAAAATTCTAGCATTTGGTTCAACTGCGTTATAAGGGGCGATGTAAACCATATAAGAATTGGTAAGAATACTAACATTCAAGATAATACCGTTATTCATGTATCACGGGGTCATTTAACCACTAAGCTAGATGCTCACGGGGCACCCACAATAGTAGGGAGCAATGTTACCGTAGGGCATAGCGTAATTCTGCACGGCTGTATTTTAGAGGATGCTAGCTTTATAGGAATGCATTCCACCATTTTAGATAAGGCAGTGGTAGAAAGCGGAGGAATGGTTGCCGCCCACACATTGGTAAGCCCTGGAAAAAGAATCATAAAGGGTGAAATCTGGGCGGGAAACCCAGCTAAGTTTTTCCGCAATTTAAATGATGGGGAAAAAGACTTCATTTTAAGATCGGCAAATAACTATGTAGAGCTAGGGAGGGATTATAAATGATTAAAATTGCATCCCTACTTTTTCTTTTAATAGCAACCGCCTGCCAAAACCCTTCCCTTACTAAAACCTATGGTTTAAACGGAATTGGCGTGCAGAACTATATTGCAGATGGCAATAAAGATGAAATCTATTACAACTACGAATATAAGGCAAAGCCCGTATATTATAGCTTTCGCCCCATAGCTGGCTTTACGGTGAATAAAGATTTAGACGCTTATGTATATGGCGGTGGCGAGATGGATTTTGCCCTGCCTTATGATTTTTATATCTCCCCTTCCTTTGCAGGTGGCTATTACAGGGTTGAAGATGGCGAAGATTTAGGTGGCAAAACCATATTTAGAAGTGGTGGTTCTTTAAAATATAAGCTAAAAAGCGATAATGTAATTTCCATAGGTGCCTACAACCTTTCTAACTTTGGTTTGGATGATAAAAACCCAGGCGCCGATATAGTGCAAATAAATTACGAAGTTGCTGTTCCCCCATTTACTAAGTATTTTTGAGTTGAGCAATACCTTATTATCCATAGAAAACCGTCATTGCTGTAAAGGTCTAGTAATTCACTGCTGAAATTGATAGTAAAAAACAAACTTCTGGGAGGAAGATATGGAAAGAGCTATCAGCTTCGAGGAGACCTTAAAAAGAGACCAAGTGAATAGATACAGCAGTTGGATAACTGAATATGAGCTTATAAAGAAGGGAGAGCATAAGAAGTACCGTTTTGTTAAAGATTTTTATGAGGATAGAGGGATTTGCCATCAAAACTTTTCAAAGTACTATAATCGCTACAAGCAAAGTGGCGATACTGAAAGCCTAGTGCCACAGAGAAGGGGTCCGAAATATTTAAGCAGAAGAATAGATATTTCTATAGAAAACAGGGTTGTGGAAATAAGAAAAAGAGGCTTGAGCAAGTACGAAATTCATGATATTTTGAGCGGTGAACTTGGTGAAAAAACTCCTTCAGTTTCATGTATTTACGCAATATTTCAAAGAAATAATATGAATAGATTACAACCAAAACAGAAAGTTGAGAAGCGTAGAATCATCAGAGAAAAAGCGGGAGAGCTTGCTCACATTGATTGTCACTACCTAAACAAAAATTTAATTTTCAATGCTAATAAAAGATATTTCTTGGTTGGTGTGGTTGACGATCAAAGCCGTACAGCTTGGGTGGAGGTGGTTGATGACATCAAATCTTTAACGGTAATGTTTGCTACCATGCGTTGTTTTAATCACATAAAAAGAAATTACAAAATTGAATTTTTAGAAGCCATTACTGATAACGGATCAGAGTTTGGTATAAAAACCTCAGCAAAAAAAGAGGGGCATCCATTCGAAAAAATGCTTTTAGAAATGGGCATAAAACATAGGTACACCAAGCCTTATCGCCCGCAAACTAATGGCAAAATAGAACGCTTCTGGCGTACCTTAAACGATGATTTAATTAACGAAACTTACTTTGAATCAATCGAGCATTTCAAAGAAGAGCTTCTAAAATACATCGTTTATTACAACGAAATAAGGCCTGCACCCGCGCTTTAAACGGCTTGCAACCTTATAAAAGTATAGTTATATGATAAAATCAATTTCCAGCAGTGAATTACCCAACCCTTACAATTACTACTGCACCAATATTTCTTTGAATAAAACATTCCTTATAACACGCGGCTTAATGGTGTTGTTAATTCTAAAGATTAATTCTTCTCTAAGCCTTTGCAGGCCAGCTGAACCTTTAAGCTCAGAGCCTTTAAGCTCCCTTAAGTAAACTTGGATTATATCCCTAATTCTAGGTAGATTATTTTCTATAACCGCTTTGGTTTCTTCATCTGGCAATTCTAATGATATGGACATTTTTAAAAAGCTAACCTCGTTTGAACCAGTTTCTAGGTTTACTAAAAACTCTTTTAAATCCATATAAACTATTTCTTTTACATCACTTGGTAGAGATAAAGACTCCTCGCCTTTTTTACCACCGCCATGACCACCCTTAGCATCTTTCTTGGCATCCTTTTTGGCATCTTTTCCATGCTCATCTTTTTTTTCTTCTTTTTTGCCATCCTTAGAATCGCCAGCCTCTTCCTCCTCAGCGTGCTTTTTTCCACCTAGAAGCAAAAATGCTGCCACTAGGCCTAAAACTAAAATTGCGCCAGCTGCTATAATTAAAAGTTTCTTTTTTGATTTTGGCTTTGCTACTTCTCCCTCACCACCTTCTGCCCCTGCAACCGTTGGTTGAGCAGCGCCATCTTTTTTTACTTCTTTACCAGTATCTTTTGGGGCTTCTTTTTTATCGTCTTTTTTCTCTTCCTTCGCCGGTTTTTTATCTGCCATAATAACCTTCCAAAAAATATAAATTTTTATAGATTACTTTTTGTATATTTTTGATTATGAAATTATGCAAGCAAGATTTTTAATAATGATGCGAATTATACCAGTTTTATTGATCTGCCTTTTAGCTTTAGAGGTTAACGGCAAATCATTTAATGTTTCGCCATTAAAAGAATATGATGAAGATTTTTATGAAAGGGTGCGGTTTTGCCAGCCCACCAGCAATTTTGCCCCAAACCAAAAAATGCCCCTAGAGAGGGATGTGGTTAATTCCAACAACCTTCGCCGAAAATCTGGTGAGGGCTATTTTGCCACAGGCAGAAAAATTAAAATTATCGGCAGAGTAATGGACGCAAGCTGTATTCCAATTCCAGATGCGATTGTAGAAATTTGGCACGCAGATGCTTTTGGTTCTGGCAATTATGAAGATGATGAAGATAGAAATGCTGAAACTGAAAGTTTAATTAAAAAAATTGCAGAAATTACGCGAAAAGAATATGAATCTGCCAAGCAAAAAAATACGCAGGAAGAGCAAAAAGAAATACAACCCAAGGTTGGTTTATCCATTAAGCCAGATAAGATTGAGGAGAGGAAAAAACAGCTTTTTCGTTTGCAAACTCCAACGCTCAAAAAAGATGAGTTTTTTAATCAAACTGGAAAAAGTATCACCAATAATGTGGGTGAGTATGTGTTTTTAACCATAATGCCCTCTAGCCGAAGGTTCGATAAAACTCCTGTGATTAATTTTCGCGTTATTCACCCTAAGTTTGGTGAGATATTTACCAAAATGTATTTTCCCTGCTATGCCAGAAAATGCTCTAATACCGAAATGGTTCACTATAACAAGGCAAGGGATTATGAATTTATGAGCAACCTTTACGCCATTTTCTCCCAAACCTCCACGCCTGATGAAGATGTATTTTTATTCAACCTAGTGTTTGATGGGTTAGATAAGAATAGGTATTTTTGATGGGAAAGACCTGTGCCTAATTGATTTTATGCGTCATTGCGAGGAGCCAAAAATTTATTTTTGGCAAAGCAATCCATAAACAAGGTAAGGCTTAGATTTCAGGTGTTTTTCCAAGAAAAATCATTTTGTGGATTGCTTCGCAAAATAAAAATTTTGCTCGCAATGACTGGGAAAGTAGAATTAGGTATAGGTCTTTAAGAGTAACTTAAAAAAAAGGGAAATTGGCTCTTAAATCTTATTAACAATTACACACCCCGCTTCAAGAATAAACCATTGCCTCAATTTCCCTTTGTTTGCGGGTTATTTTGCTCTGCTCGGCAACCCTTTTTTGGAAAATTGGCACCCAAATGTGTGGATCTTTACCAACCTCTTCTATAACCTTATCCATAATAAGGGCAGTATCAGCGCGTGCCGAAAGCACGGCAATTATATCGTCCATGCCGGTTAAATCCACCCTTGCTACCACCTTTTCTTCATCCTGCTTTAATAGAAAATATCTGGAAGCGGGGTCCATAGTTTTTATAAGCAAAAATTCCCTTTGCGTTAGCATAAAGTTTTTGCGATACATTTCGGTAGCCCTGCTGTTTGCCAAAAATATTTGGGTAGAGGTCTGCTGCACTAAAGTATCATTAATTTTACTATTGCCTAAATCTTCAACGGTTTGGGTGGCAAAAATTACCATTGCATTTAGTTTTCTTAAAACCTTTAACCAGTTTTTTAGTTTTGGAGCAAAAATATCGTTATCTATCATACTCCAAGCCTCATCTAGCACTATCATAGTAGGGGTGCCATCTAGCGAAATATTTATGCGATGGAAAAGATACAAAAGGGCAGGACCTAAGCTTACCTTATCATATAGCACATCGGTCATATCAAAGCCATATACGCTATGCTTAGTTAAGTCTAGCTCATCCTTTTCATTATCAAACAGGCCAGCATAAGGGCCGTCTGAATGCCAAAGTTTTAATCTGTTTGGTAAAGAATCTGGCACTTCAAAACCTAAAAAGGGGATGATGTTTCTAAGCCTTCTTTCACTTACATCTAACTTATAGTTACCTTCAATGGCTTCATCTATCCTTTCAAAATCCTGTGAGGATAAAGACTTATCTGGATTTATCGCCATTGCCATAGAAACAATCCAATCTACTAAAAAGGCTCGGTTTCTTTTTGTATCTGCTAATTGTAAAGGGTTAAATCCGCAAGGATCACGGGGTTGAATAAGGGTGTGGAAGGCATTAATTGATTTTAGGAATATTTCTGCACCTCTATCCTTATCAAAAAAGTAGGTTCTACCCTTAAATTTTTGCCCTTGTGCCACTAGAAAGTTCATTAGCAAGGTTTTACCCGTTCCCGTTGGCCCAATAATTACGGTGTGACCTATATCCCTTACATGAAAGTTAAAAAAGTAGGGAGTGCCAGAGGTGGTTTCAAGTAGGGTAACAGCAGGCCCCCAGTGGTTTCCATTAGCCTTGCCCACAGGGTAGTTATGAAAAGATACAAAGGAGGCAACATTTAGGGTGTTAATTAAGGTTCTTCGAGAGATATATTCAAAATTATCTGGCAATAATGCCCAAAATGAACCCTGCATAGACATAGATTCCCGCGTTGGCGTAAGCCCCATATTAATCATTTCGCCGTAGCAGGCGTTTAGATTATCTTCTAACCTTTTTATATCCTCATCAAAAATTACCAGGGAAAAAAAGTGGTCGCCAAAGTTAATTTCGCCACCTTGCGTCATATCCATAGCGGCCGTTAGTTCCATTGTTTGAGTAATTGCCTTATCCCCAATGGAAGCTAGCCTTTTTTGTTGAGTGGACATTTTGCTAATTACCGCATTTCTTTCCGCCGCCACATATACTTGCGAAATAATATATTCAAAGGGCATTTGCAAAAACACATCAAAAATTCCCGGATAAGTAACATTGCCATATTTTTTTATGTTTAAAATACCGGCAAACCTTCTGCCACCATCAAAGGTTCTACATTCTATTAGTTTTGCAAATGAGCTAAAATAAAGGCGGTTAAAGGCAAGGTAAGAAGAAATACTTTTTTGTGGCACCAAATATTTTTGCTTAGAACCAAAGTTTATAAGTAGCGAGAAGAACTCTATTATTTCAGAGTAAAGCCCATTTTCAGTTTCCCTAATTCCAAGCACCTTTGGATTGTAACTGGCAAAGGAACTCATAAAGCGGTTGGTCATTTCAGCTAGCTCTCTTCTTCTTTCAAAAAGCTCTGCCTTTTCTGCTTCCTTACTTAAATTTCGTTGAGCTCTAGAGATTAAATTTTGTAGCTTATTAGCAAAGCCTTTTTTAGGGCTAGTAATTACTACCGAAACATAATGTTCGTTAATGTAGCTTCTATTTCTTTTGTATCTATCCCGCCAAGCATTGTTTAGTGTTTGCGTAAATTCATCTTTAAAATCCCCTTCTAAATCAACGATTTTTTTTGAACGAACTGTGTGGAACCAAAAACCAAATTTAGAAGAATCAATGGAACGCAAAAAATTGTTTCTATTGCCTTTTTTGGCGTCTAAATCTTCATCATCGGCTGTTTCAAAAATAAAACCACCAACTTTAAAAACAGAAATCAAATCTTTGTTTTTGGTTATTATACAGGTTGAATCAAAGTGAGATTCATAAGGAATGAAGTTAGAAACCCTGTATTCCCTTTTTGTATAAAAGTCATTTTTAGTTTTTCTGGCAAATAGCTTTAACATTTCTAATAGACATCATAAGATGAAATATTGCCGTGGATAGACTTATTGGTGCATTTAAAATTAGTTTTCATTCCTATAAACCACACTTCAACTAATCTACCATCTTTGGCAGCAATAATTAACCCCACCACATGTAAAAAACCAAAAAGAAGGAACACTTTAAAATCTGAAGTATTAATAAAATAGACGCAACAAAGGGCAATTTCTAACATTCCCCACATATAGGTAACGCCCATAAACATAGGAGGGCGGGTCATACCCAAAAATAGCGGATCTGTGTGGACTTTACCTGTTTCCATAATTCTATTATATTTTAGGGATTATACAATAAACAATCAAATTAATCAATTCTTTTTGCCTGAAGGTGGGGAGAGGATGTTTACTAACTATAGATAAAAATTACTAGGGAGGTGGCTAAAACTAGCTCTCACCGTCATGAGCCTAGCGAGAGCTTTGCTCGAAGCGTGGCAATCCAGTTTATAAATACAATATTTTGGCATATTTTTTGAATTTTATTACTGGATCGCCTCTGCAAGAGCCTTGCTCTGCTCGGCTCATGACGATCTATATAAATTAACAAACACCTTTGCGTTTTTTTATTGACTTATTGCCTATAGTAAAGCTATCAAGGCATAAGTATAAAGGTATAATTATATGTTCAAAATCGCTAAAGAATTAAAAAATAAAATAAAAGTAGGTTTTTCTCGGGGCTTTACCCTGCTAGAATTAACTGTGGTGCTAACCATAATGAGCATAGTTTTGGCTCTTGGAATTTCATCTGTGGGCAAGGTTTTGCAATCAAAGGGTGATAATTTGAGCGAAGAACATATGGATAAGGTAAGAACGGCTCTTGAGCGTTATAAGGCTGGTAATGGCAGATACCCCTGCCCTGCAAGGCTTAATTTGGAGGTTGGTCATGCTGATTTTGGTAAGGAGGCTCCGCTTACAATAGACACACCTGCAGGTGGTAATGTTTGCTATCGTAGCCCAAGCGCTGATTATAACAATGCCCAAACCTTGGGAACTAATGGATTCGTTCGTGTTTTTGATGCTGGTGCCTCTACTGATGCTCAAAGGTGGAATAGGTCTGTTATAATTGGTGCCATCCCCGTGCAAGAACTTGGCATTGATAAAAAATATGCTGTGGATAAATGGGGCAATAAGCTAGTTTATGCCGTTACAGAAAAACTAGCCGCTGATACATCTGATTCTACACCTTCTGATCTTGATAATGCTACTGCTGCG
>JBKCHH010000061.1:0-2462 GCA_046302855.1 Alphaproteobacteria bacterium | reverse complement strand
CAAAATTATTACTCAAATAAAACAGTTCTTGCCCTTTGCCTTTAAGCTCCACAACCTAACTGTTGAAAAATCTAAAAAATCATCTTCAACATCTTATTTCGCTAGTTTGAATAAAGATATAGAGCAGTTAGGAAAATTAGTGAACTCACTTGGTTAGGTTTTTTGTATAATACTAATTGGCATAAATAAGGAAGGCAGTCATTGCGATAAGCTTTAGCTTTGAGGCAATCCATAAACAAGGTAGAGCTTGGATAACAGACAAGTTTTTGCAAGAAACGCCTTTGTTGTGGATTGCCGCGTCGTCCGCTTCCGCTATCGCTTCAGCGAGACTTCCTCGCAATGACCGCTTTCCTTTCCCACCAGCTCCCCACGCCTAGGGCATAGGTGGGGCGGGTTTTGGGCTTGCCGAATTTATTCCAGTGAATAATTCTAAAATCAGTTATGTTCCAGTTGGGGATTACAATATATTCCTGCAGTAAAAGCAGGTCTAGCTGCTTGGTTAGATTTTTTAGCTTAGCATAATCAGTTGTGTTGATAATTTTTTCTACCAGCCCATCTATTTTAGCGTTTTTTATACCACTTACATTACCGCTACCCTTGTTATCAGCTGATTTTGAATGCCAATAATTAAACTGCTCATTACCCGGTGCCAGCGATGCTCCAAAAACATTTACAATCATATCATAATTAAAATCATCGGTTTTTTTGGAATATTGGGCAGTGTCTATGGTTTTTATGGTGGCTTCAATACCAAGTAATCTCAAGTTTTTTACAAATGGAGCCAGCACCCTTTCAAAAGAATTGGAATTTAGCAGAATCTCAAACGCAACCGCCTTTCCGCTTAAGGGGTGGTT
Source organism: Alphaproteobacteria bacterium (assembly GCA_046302855.1). Taxonomy (GTDB): domain Bacteria; phylum Pseudomonadota; class Alphaproteobacteria; order Rickettsiales; family UBA8987; genus JBKCHH01. Next base: position 1,608 of record JBKCHH010000061.1, on the reverse strand, counting down.
TTTGGGATAAATAAGTTTAAAGTCTTTTATATAGTAGCCAGAACTCTCTAAAATATTTTTTGCTTGGATTAGATATTTTCTATTATTGCCAGAACCATCATTTACAGGCAATTCAAAACCTTTTGATGCAAAATCTGAATTAGAAAAAAAGCTCTTGGTTCTTTTATAAGCTCCATTAAATAGGTTTTTGTTAGTCCATTCAAAATCAAAAGCGTAAGATATAGCCTGCCTTAAAGGCTTATCTCTAAACTTATCTCTCCGCAAATTAAATACAAATGCCTGCATGCCAGTTGGAATTTTGTGTGGGATGGTTTCTTTTATAATCTCCCCCTTTTCTACTTGCGGGATATTATAGGCAGAGTTCCAAATTTTTGCGATATTTTCTTCCCTTATATCATATTCACCTGCCTTAAAGGCCTCAATGGCGATACTTACATCACGGTAATAATCATATTGAAGATAATCAAAATTGTTCAAACCTTTTTGAATGGGTAGATCTTTTGCCCAGTAATTATCAACCCTTTTATAAGTAATGGTTTTGCCTGCCGTAAATGAATCTAGCCTATAGGCAGAAGAACCTAAGGGAGAAATAAAATCTGAATTGGCAAAATCATTTTTCTCATAAAATTTGCTAGATAGTATGGGAAGTGAGCCTACCACAAAGGCAATTTCTCTATTCTTATTGGTTTTGAAACTATATTTTACGGTGCTTTTATTTATAACTTCGCACTTTTCTACATCTCTTAAATAGTTTTTATAGGTTATATGACCCTTAGAAATTAGCGTATCAAAGGTAAATTTTACATCTTTAGCGGTAATTTGGCTACCATCGTGAAATTTTGCCCTTTCATTTAAGTGAAAAATTACCGATTTATTATCAAGGGCAATTTGCGTGTAATCTGCCACTAGCCCGTAGTAAGAAAAGGGTTCATCTAAAGTTTGGGTTAGTAAAGAATCATAAATGGAAGTAATGCCACTTGCCGGCACACCCTTCATAACAAAGGGGTTTAGGCTGTTAAAAGTGCCAATTTCGGCATATTTTATTCTGCCCCCCTTGGGAGCATTTGGGTTTACATAGTCTAGATGTTGAAAATTATCCTTATACTTTGGCTCTCCATACAAAGAAAAGGCATAGCCACACCTATAGCCCTCTTCACATTCTGGCTTGGCGTATGAAAGGTTGGCGGAGAAAATAAAAACTGCGAACCAAATTTTAATTATTTTCTTTGTCATTTGCTTGAATTGATTTTAGCCACGCAGAATTCCGCCGGCTTCTTTTTCTATTATGAAAATAATTTTGTTGGAAATATCTTTTATCTCCTCATCTAAAAAGGTTTTTTCCTTTGGTTGCAAAATAACCTTAAAGGCAATTGATTTTTTGTTATCGCCGAATTCTTTTTGCAAGTTTTCGCCCACATAAATATCAAATAATTGGGTAGCTTGAATGTATTTTTTGTCATCAATCTTTTGTAGCAGTTTTTTTATTTCGCCAAATTCAAAGTTTTTATCTAGAATAAAGGCAAAGTCTCGCTCAACTTTAGGCAGGTTGCTAATTTGCGGTAGAGCAAAGTTTTTTCTTTTTTCCTTAATATTTAACCTATCGATAAA
>JBKCHH010000060.1:0-23890 GCA_046302855.1 Alphaproteobacteria bacterium | reverse complement strand
TTTTTTAAATACTTCGTCCATATAATTATGAAACTGTTCTGGCGTATAAAATCTACCATTTGCCATAGACTCCTCACCCTCCTCCAAAGCCTTTTCTATATATAATTTTTGTGGATTATCTTCAAAAAGCTCTATAGCCATATATAACTTGATTGGTTTTTCCTATATATTAACACAAAAATAAGTGAAATTTCAAGTTTTACTTGCCTTTATCTAGTTTTTTGGCTAGAAGAACCCTCCCTAATATTACAAATAATATTTATTATGACCCAAATTTCATACTCTTTTAAAGCAGAAAACCGCGCTCATAACGGAAAACAACTAGCTAAAAAAACTAGAAACTCTGGCAATGTGCCAGCTATTGTTTATGGTGGTGGCGAAAATCCAATTTCCCTTTCTTTAACAAAAATAGATGTAGATAAGCTATATTTTGGCGGAAACTTTAAATCTAAAATAGTAGAAATTGAAAATTCAGGCAAAAAATTTAGAGCATTAGCAAGGGAGGTTCAAACCCACCCTGTATCAGATAAGCCAATCCATATTGATTTTCAGCGGGTTAGCTCTGGGCATGATATGAAGGTTTCTATTCCAATCAATGTAATAAATGTAGATAAGGCACCCGGTATTAAAAGGGGTGGCACACTGAATGTGGTTAGAAGATATGTTGAGTTTATGTGTGATCCAGATCATATTCCAGAGCAAATTCTGGTGGATTTAACTGGCCTTGAAATTAGCCACTCTATCCATATAAAATCTATCCAGCTACCAAAAGGGGTTAAACCAACCTTAAAAGATAACTTTACCCTTGTAACCATTGTGGGTAGAAGTGCGAAAGATGATGCTGAAAGCCTACTTGCAACTGCTCAGCCAGAAACTCAAGTGAAATCAGATGAAGAAGTAGCCCAAGCAAAAGCCGCTGAGAAGGGTGGAGATAAGGCAGGGGCAGATAAGGCTAAGGCCGCTCCAGCGAAAGCTGCACCAGCAAAAGCCGCTGAAAAACCAAAGGCAGATAAGAAATAATTGGTTCTTTGAACTGCTTTCTTTAAGATGTTGCTAATAAAGGTTAATTAAGGATAATTAAGGATAATTCTTTTTATATCCTCAATAGATAAATTTTCTGGCCTTAATTGTAAATCAATCCCTAGTTTTAAGAGTTTTTCTAAATAGATGGGGTGCTTTTTTAATATGGTGGAAAGCATTTTCCGCCTTTGCGAAAAGATAACTTCACTAAATTTAGAGATGTTTTTTTTTTGCTCCCCAGATAAACTAATGTTAGGGTAGGGCAGTATTTGTATTACGGAAGAGCTTACCTTAGGCGGTGGGTTAAAATCTTGCGGAAGCAAGTCTAGCACAATTTCTACCCTGCATAAAATCTGCACTAAAATTGAAAGCCTGCCAAATTCTTTGTTGTTATTGGTGGCTACAATTCTTTCTGCTACCTCTTTTTGAAACATTAAATAAAGGGCGGAGAAACTCTCTATATTATCCAGCCAACAAAACAGTAGTTCGGTTGCAATATAGTAGGGCAAATTGGCGATGATTTTTATTTTGTCATCCCCTGCTAAACCCCTGTAGTCAATTTTTAAGGCATCATCATTTATTATTAAAAACCTAGCATCGTCCGCAAACTGGAATTTTAGATTTTCAATTAACCTTTCATCCTTTTCTATTAGAATAATTTTTTTGGCTTTAGACTTTGCGATAAGATTAGTTAAAGCCCCTTCACCCGGCCCTACCTCTAAAACCACATCCGTTTCTTTGATATTGGCAATTTTTATAATTTCTTCTGCCCGCCGTAAATTTACTAAAAAATTCTGCCCTAAAGATTTTTTATGTTGAAAACTATTCATGCCTTACCTTTATTTTGCCATCACTAAATTCTATATCTAAGTGTTGGTAAGTTATAGCTTTTTTGGCAGTGTTTATAATATCTCCATTTTCGCCACGCACCACACTATAGCCCCTTTCTAACACTTTTTTATAGCTAAGGGAATTTAAAAGATTATCAATATTTTCTAACCTCTTGATATTTAAGTTAAGTCTATTTTGATAAACCGCTAAAAGCCTATTATCTAAAAACTTAATTTTTTCATCTAACTGCTTAAAATTAAAGTTCTTTTTGGCAGACGCATTTAGCTGCGTAGATAAGATTGCTAATTTAGAAATATTTTTTTCTATTATCTGCTTTGGTTTTAGTAGCTTTTCCGCCTTTTTTTGTAAGTGCAAATTAAACCTAGCCAATAAACTATTAAAAGAAAATTTTAGCCTATCAAGCCCGTAATCTAGCCTTTGAGTTAGGCTCTCTATTTGGTTTATGGGTGATTTTAAGCCATTAAAAATAGCTTGAAGCAAATTTTTTTGCTCTAAAATTTTTTGGGAGGTAATCCTCTTTAACCTAAAGCCCACTTCATATAGTCCGCTTAGTATTTCACTTCTTACCCCAGTGGATAGTTCCGCAGCTGCGGTTGGGGTAGGGGCCCTTAGGTCTGCCACAAAATCACATAAGGTGGTATCAGTCTCATGCCCAACGGCTGAAATTATGGGAATTTTAGAGGCAAAAACGTCACGAACCACCAATTCCTCATTAAAAGCCCATAGATCTTCAATAGAACCACCACCACGGGCAATAATTATTACATCTGGAATATAGTTTTTATCCTTAATTAAATTGAATTTATTGATGGCATCGGCAATTTGCTCCTTTGCCCCTTCACCCTGCACCTGCACTGGGTATAGCAAAATATGCAAAGGAAAGCGTTCGCTAATGCGGTGAATAATATCTTGAATCACGGCTCCTGTGGGGGAGGTTATAACCCCTATTCTACTAGGGAATTTTGGCAGTTGCTTTTTGTGCCTTGCTTCAAACAACCCCTCTTTTAGCAGTTTTTCCTTTAGCTTTTCGAACAGAACCATTAGGGCGCCCCTTCCTGCCAGCTCTATTTTTTCGGCTATTATTTGGTAGGAAGATTTGCCGGCAAAGGTGGTGATTTTTCCACTAACTACTATTTCTACGCCATCTTCTAGCTCAAAGCCAAACTTAGATGCTAGCCCCCGCCAGCAGACAGCGTCTATTAGAGCAGATTCATCCTTTAACCTAAAATATAAATGCCCACTGGTTGCCTTTTTTAAGCCACTAACCTCACCCCTAACCCGCACATAGCCAAAGCTATCCTCCACCGTTTTTTTTAGCAGTGATGATATTTCCGAAACAGAAAATTCTGGCAGGTTATGGAGGGGTATTGAAGATATATCGATTGGCATAAAGGAATAATATTTGACTAGTAATATCAAAAATAGTGGCAGTCAATAGCCTTAAACTAAGGCAAAAATATAGGATTCATAAAATATCTCTTTACTTAAACGCCAAGTTTTGGCAAAGATATAACAACCAATTAATTAAACAAAAATATGTCTAATTGTAGCTTTTCTAAAAAAACCCTTGCTAGAACCTTGCTGGCTGGGCTTGTAGGTGGCGTAATAATTAATCTAGTGATGATTTTAACTTGGAGCGTTTTATTTAAAGACCTCTCGCAAGAACAAGAATTTAGCTTTTTATTTCGAGATTTTAGAGTTGACCCAAGGGCGAAACTAATACCATTATTTGGAATTATCTTTGGTTTAGTGCTGGCCCTTGTTTACGCTTGGTTTTATAAGGCAATATGTTGTTGTAATTGTAAATATTCAAGGGGTCTTTGGTTTGGTTTTGTAATTTGGCTAATCACTGGTTTTTCTGGCGGTTTGAATGCTTATGGGCTTTACCCATATACTATAGAGGCAACTCTTGTGCAGATTTTCTCTAACCTAGTAGCAGTTCTACTTGCTTCCATAGCAATATCTAAAATCTATGGCAATTCTTTAGATTCAGCTTGCGGTTCAACTAACGAAGATGGTTCTTATGCTAGCAAAGGTGGTTCTTGCAATTGGAAAAGTGAGGGGCAGCAAGAAGATAAAAATGCGGAGCAGTGGGGAACAAAGCCAAATAAAAAGGGGAAAAGTGAAGAATAGGATGGTAGCTTGTTAAAGCCTAAACATAGATTAAACAGACAAATTAGAGCGGAATCAGTTCGTGTAGTTCACGAAGAGCGGGGTGCACTTGGTGTAATGCCAACTAGAGAAGCCTTGCAAATGGCAGTGGATGAAGGTTATGACTTGGTGGAACTTTCCCCAAATGCTGAGCCTCCAGTGTGTAAAATAATGAACTACGGCAAATATTGCTACGAGCAGGAAAAAAAGGCAAAAATTGCCAAAAAGAAGCAGAAGATTGTGCAATTAAAAGAGCTAATGCTTCGCCCAAACATCTCTCCGCATGATTTAGAAGTTAAATTAAACTACGCCAAAAACTTTATTAACAATGGCGATAAGGTAAAGTTTTCCCTGCGTTTTAAGGGTAGGGAGGCATCTCACCAAGAAATTGGTTTTGAAATATTCAAAAAAATTACTGAAGCCTTAAAAGATATAGCCAAAGCAGAATCTAACCCAAAGTTTGATGGCAAGGTTATAATGGCTATCCTAAGCCCCATTGATGTGAAGGAGTAGAGAAGTATTTGCTAAATACAAAAGTTGGTAGGTGGCTACAAATGGCTTGCAATGACTTTTTCCCCACTAGCTTTGCTTGGTGTTTGTGGTAAGGGTAATTGGCAGGGAAGAGCTAATACCAAGCCCAGTGCCATAGTTTTTAACCCCAAATTCCCTATCTTTGGTTAGAATTTCTAGCATTTTGTTTAGAATAGTTTCTCTTTCTTTAGGATCTTGTCTAGCTTCTAGCAAAGCTAAAAGCTGGTTAGCCATATCCATTTTATCTCTATAAAGGTTGGCGAGGTTTTTATGAAAGCTATAGTTGTTGTAGCAAATGTTAATTAAAAATAACAAACAGCTAACATACAAAAGTTTTGGTAGAAAATATATAAGGCTATGATTTATTTTCACGCCCTTATTATTTAGGCTAGAAATTATATCAATTATTTTTTGGGCGTGTGAGCTAAAAGGAAAATTACAAATTGCAAGTGCTATTAAAAGCCCGATAACAATTATTGTAAGAGTAAAAAACCCCAAACCTAACAGTAAGTTGGTTCTTTTTCTTTTTATAAAAATATTAATTTTATCTTTAAATGCTTTGTTATAGTCATTTATCCTTTGTATTCTTTCTATTTCTGAAATGAAAGCTTCTATACGGCCTTTAGCATTAATATAATCAGTATTAACAATAAGATTGAAATCATCGAGATTATTGATTTTCAATAAGCTATTGAGGATAACTAAATTATTTTTGGCTTGTATTAAGTCAGTTGTTAATGCTTTGGTTGAATTTAGATCAATTTTTAGTTGCTCGTCTGTTATTAATTCTATTTTCTTAAAATTTTCTAAAAATAAACTAAAATCATCCTTTATATTAGCATTATTTTTAAGTTTCTCTTTCAATTCTTCTATTGTTTTACTTAAAACACTTAATTGATTTCTATAGTTTTCTATTATTGTTTTTTCCATATTATAAACCCCTCAGCTCACCCAAAATCTTTTCGCCCATTTCTTTAGTTCCTAGAATTTTATCTTTGCTAGTTGCAGAATTTTTAATATCGGCGGTTCTGTAGCCCTGCTTTAATACGGCGGAAATTGCATCTTCAATCATCAAGGCCTGCTTTTTCATGTTGAAAGAATATTCAAACATCATGGCTACGCTTAAAATGGTGGCGATGGGGTTGGCAAGGTTTTTGCCGGCAATATCTGGGGCAGAACCATGTATTGGCTCATACAAATGGCTACATTTATCAAGGTTATTACCAATAGAGGCGGAAGGCAGCATGCCTAGCGAGCCGGTAAGCTGGGCGGCAATGTCTGATAAAATATCGCCAAAAATATTGCCCGTTAGTATAACATCAAACTGCTTGGGGTTTCTAACCAGTTGCATGGCGGCATTATCTACATACATATGCGAAAGCTCTACATCTGCGTAATTTTTATGCACGGTTTCAACCACTTCCCGCCAGTATTTTGAGGTAATTAGCACATTTGCCTTATCTATGGAACATAGCTTTTTGCCCCTTTTTCTTGCAGTTTCAAAGGCAACCTTGGCAATTCGCTCTATTTCGTGCGTTGAATAAACCATTGTATTGTAAGCTTTTTTTTCGCCATTTGCTAAATTTTCAATACCCTTTGGTTCGCCAAAATAAACATCCCCCGTTAGCTCCCTTAAAATTAGAATATCTAGCCCTGCAACAACCTCTTTTTTAAGGCTGGAGGCATCTACCAGCTCATTAAAAATTTTAGCAGGGCGAAAGTTGGCAAAAAGCTCTAGTTCCTTTCTAATACCAAGCAAACCCTTTTCTGGGCGTTCATTCATGCCCAAATTATCCCACTTTGGGCCGCCAACAGCACCCAGCAAAATAGCATCGGCCGCCTTTGCTTTTGTAGAGGTTTCTTTGGGATATGGATTTTTATAGTTATCTATAGCAACCCCGCCAATATCCGCCTCATCAAAACTAAACTGATGGTTTTTGTTAAAGAACTCTAAAACCTTAAGTGCTTGCTGGCAAATTTCCTTGCCAATGCCATCGCCTGCTAGAATTAATATTTTTTTGGACATAATAAACCTCCAAACTAGACTTTAGGCTTTATCCTTCTTCATCATTCTAACCCGTAGGTTAGGGTCAAGATAGCGTTTACGAATACGGATGGCTTTAGGTGTTACCTCAATCAATTCATCATCTTCAATGTATGAAATTGCCTCTTCTAGAATAATTTTCTTTGGAGGTGGTAGCTTTATAGAGTCATCTTTACCAGCCGCCCTAATGTTGGTAAGCTGTTTGCCCCTAATTGGGTTTACCTCTAAATCATTATCTTTAGAATGTTCGCCAATTATCATGCCCTTATAAACTTTAGTGCCGTGATCGATAAACATAATCCCCCTATCAGCTAGGTTGAACAGGGCGTAGCCTGTAGCATCACCATCTTCCATAGAAATAAGTACGCCGTTTCTTTGCTTTTCGATCGGCCCCTTGTAGGGAGCATATGAGTGGAAAATACGGTTCATAATACCAGTTCCCCTAGTATCAGTTCTAAATTCAGATAGGTAGCCAATTAGCCCCCTAGCAGGGCCAACAAATACTATGCGGATTTTGCCACCGCCACTTTGCCTCATATCCACCATTTCAGCCTTTCTTTTGGATAGCTTTTCTACCACCACGCCTGAATATTCTTCATCCACATCTACAATTACCTCTTCAAATGGTTCTAGCTTTTGCCCATTTTCTTGCTTGAAAATTACCCTTGGGCGAGAAATTGAAAGCTCAAAGCCTTCACGACGCAGGGTTTCAATTAAAACACCAAGTTGCAATTCACCACGCCCTGAAACCTCATAGCCATCTTTATTTTCTGTATCGCTTACCTTTAGGGCTATATTGCTTTCCGCCTCTTTAAACAGCCTTTCGCCAATGGCACGGCTAGTAACCTTGCTTCCTTCCTTACCCATAAATGGCGAATCATTTACGCTAAAGGTCATGGCAAGGGTTGGTGGATCAATAGGGTCTGAATGGATTGGCTCTTCTATTGCCAAATCGCACAGGGTATCTGATACTGTCGCCTTAGTAAAGCCAGCTAGGCAAATGATATCGCCTGCAACGGCTTCATCCTGTGCAACCCTTTGAATGCCACGGAAAACTAACACTTTGGTAACTTTAGTCTGCTCAACTGGCTTGCCATCTTGAGCTATAGCCTTAACAGACATTCCAACCCGCACCTTTCCAGAATAGATTTTTCCAATTAGAATTCTGCCAACATATGGGTCTGAATCAATTTGCGTTACCAGCATTGAAAATGGAGCATTTTCATCCACCGAAGGGGCTGGCACATGCGAAACTATTAAATCGAACAATGGCGATAAATCTTTTCGCTCATCATTTTTGTAATCCTTTACTGCCCAGCCGTCTCTTCCAACCGCAAATAGAGTTGGGAAATCAAGCTGTTGTTCATTAGCACCTAGCTTATCAAACAGATCAAAAATTTCATCGTGAACTTCATTTGGCCTAGCATCACTTCTATCAATTTTGTTGATAACTACTATTGGCTTCATTCCTAAGCCCAAAGCCTTTGTTAGCACAAACTTAGTTTGTGGAAGGGGGCCTTCAGCTGAATCTACTAATAATACTACGCAATCTACCATGGTTAAAATCCGCTCAACTTCACCGCCAAAATCTGCGTGGCCCGGTGTATCTACTATATTTATGCGATAGTTTTTCCACTCAATTGAGGTGCATTTTGCAAGAATGGTAATGCCCCGTTCTTTCTCTAAGGCATTTGAATCCATAACCCTTTCTTCCACATGCTGGTGAGCCTTAAAGGTGCCACTTTGCTTAAGCATGTTATCTACCAGAGTAGTTTTACCGTGATCCACATGCGCGATAATGGCGATATTTCTTATTTCCATAAAATTTTAGAACTGTTGAATTTTTGTGAGCTTTTCATAGTATATTTTTTATAATAGGGAAGGATTAAGTTAATCACTAGTTTTTAGATAGGTTTCTAGTTTTTGGCACAGATAATGCATAATTCATTATGTAATTATTCTGTTTATGATACTAGGTAATGGTTCAAATAATTTAAACGCTGGTGCTAACGCTTATGGCAAGGGGATAGACCTGCTTGGTATAATTGGTAGTAGTGGTGGCTTATTGAACATAGGTAATGCCAATAACACAGAAGGGGCAAATTTTTTAGATATATTAGCAAAACTTGGCATTACTAATAATAAGGCAGAAGATAAAAAAATAGACTTGGGTAATATTTTACAAAGTGATAATATTTTACCTAGCCAGAATTTACTAAAGATTACTAATCAAGAACAGGCTATCCCACAAGATTTGCTAAGCAATATTAATAATTTGCTAAATAAAATTGAAGCACTACTTCAAAATGCTAAGAATAATATTTCTGGGCAAATTACAACAAATGCAGTGGAGACTACTATCCAAACTACTCAAACTATTGAAACGCAACCCCAAACAAAGCAAATACCAGAGGCAACCAGCACGGCACTTAAATCTATTGATGGGATTTTTGCTCTATTAAAAAAACTAGTGGCGGAAAATTCTTTAGGGATAAAAAATTCCTCTAATACCTCCAATAATAAGGTAGCGGAAAAGCCAAAGGATAGTGAAAACACTACCGAAGTTTCTAAAAACCAAGATGATGCCTTAAATATAGATAGCTTCAACAATAACTTAATAGCTTTTATTAATGTAATTATCGCCCCTACTAATCAAAATGAAGACTTGGCCAAACTAAATAATATTGCCAATAATTTGCAGAAAATTGAAACCAGTTTAAAGGAAAAGTCTTCTCAACTTTCGCCACAAGAATTAAGCAAAATATTCGCACAACTAGAAAAAATTGAAGATAATTTAGATCAGTTAAACAATAATTTATCTAGTATTAATGATGCAAAAAATCAGGTTGATGTTAGTGCAAAAATCAGCAATCCACAAATTGATAATCAAGTAATTAAAGCCTTATCTACAATAGAAAACAAGCAACCTACCACACAAATAAAGGATGATAAAAAAGATACTACCGCAAATGCCACTCAAACTATAACTACAAGTATTACCCAAAAAATCAATAACTTAGCAGAAAATAATAATAAACAGAATCAAGATAGCAGTAGCCAAAATCAAGATGAACAAGCCATAAACTTACCTGAAGAAATAAATAATGATAACAAAAACTTATCCGTAAAATTTGAGGTTATTGATAAAGACCCCTCTATCAATAATACCCCTCTAACACAAACCACTCAAACTCATCACACCAAAACCGAAACCCTTACCAACCCAATTTCTCACCAAGTGTTAGTTAAGGTGGAAAACTATATTGGCAATAGCCCAAAATCTGGTGATCACAAAATAGAAATTAACCTATTCCCTGAAAATTTAGGCAAGGTGACAGTAGAAATTAACAGTAGTAATAATCAATCTGGCGAAACCAAAGTTAGCATTACGGCTGAAAATAAAAACGCCTATGAGGCTTTAAAAAATGATAGGGCATCAATCGAAAAAATATTTGAAAACAATAATTTAAAAGTAGATGGCAGTAATATTAGCTTTGATTTAAGAAGTAATAATCAGTTTATGCAACAGCAGGCAAGGCGGGAATATTTTGATTCTTTGCAAAATGGTTTTTTTGGTGGCGTAAAAAATTCAATTTCAGAAGATTTAATTGCCAGCACTTCCGCCATCCGCTCTTATTCTTCTTCCCTAAACCTAATTAACATTTTTGTATAATCATATGGTAGCATCTGTCGCAACAACAACTAACACCTCTTCCATTGATGAAGGTTTAAAAAAATATGTGGATTCGCAAACTGCGGCTACTAAAACTAATGGAAATCAAACCAGTTTAGGCGATAATGTGCAGGCGTATTTTAAGCTGTTATTTGCTCAGCTTCAAAACCAAGACCCTAACGACCCTGTTGATAATAAAGACATGTTCACCCAAATTGCTATTTTAACGCAAACGGCAGGGGTGGCAAAAACTAATCAGTTGCTACAATCTTTAGTGGATGCTAATTCAGCTGGGGCTGGTGGTGCAGGCGGTGGTAGTGGATTGTTTGACTATTTAAACAAAGTTGTAGATGTAAAATCAGATACCTTTCCACTAAGGCAAGATGGCGCTAACTTTACCTTTAATTCATCCGTTGCCTTAGCAAATGCGAAGATTACCATCACTAATGCGGGTGGCGATGAGATATTTTCATCTTCACTGCAAACTAAAAATGGTAAAAACGAATTTGCGTGGGATGGTAAAAATTCGGCTGGAGCTCAGCAACCAGTGGGCAATTATAAGGTAAAGGTTGAACTAGTAAAAACAGACGGCAAAACTGAAGCCCTGCCTGTATATGTAGCTGGTTTAGTTTCCTCCATTAATGTGCAGAATAAAACCAAACCAACCGCCACCATCAATGGGCTAGACTACGCCATAGCCGATATAGGTAGCGTTTATAATGTAGATACTTCTACGCCAATTAACCCAACCAGTAGCATAGACTATTCCAACTACTTAAATAAAATTGTAAGTGTGAATACCGATGGGGTTCGCTTTACCAGTGGTGCCAGCACCAATCCATTTATTTTGTATAATGCGGAGGCAAACAGCCAGTATAGGGTAAGGGTGCTAAATGCTACAAGTGGTGCGGAAGTATATTCCGCCACTACCCCAGCCGCCACCGGCACTAAGATTGATCAATTTGTTTGGGATGGCAAAAAAACCAATGGGCAACTTGCAAATGATGGGGTTTATCAGGTAAGAATAGATAAGATACAAAATGGTTCCTTTGTGCCAGTGCAGACCTTTACTAAGGGAACAATTTCATCTGTCAATTTAAGTGGGCAAAGCCCGCAAATTTTGGTAAATGGTGTTTATCAAGATGTTGCCAATATCACCGAATTCGCGGTGAAGTAGTGGGTGGGATTTTCTTTCCTTAATTTAACCCTCATCTTAATATATATTTAAGATATTAACAAATTTGAAACAATCTTGATATAAATCCAATTATTAAGTTAAACAATATATAAAGTTTAGGGTATTTTTAATGAGTAAAAAAGATAGATTGTATAGTCAACCTTATCGAGAATTCAATTCTACAGGTGATAGATTAAATACTTTAATATTTGAGGGAAGAGAGCCAATAGCAAATGTTGCGGTTGTATTAATTACTCATTCAATGTTTACGGGAATGCCAACAATTGATGCGGCAAAAAATATATGCGGTGCTTATTCCCAACTTCATTTGGTATTTAAAGATTCTTCACAAAATGATGATTTTGAAGCATATGTTAGAAGCAAGGGAATAAAATGTCTTAAATCTAGGAAGTAAGATTTTAGAAAGCATCCAGATAAAGTAATAGATGAATTGAAACAAATAAAAGCTGAAAGAATTCTTTTTTTAGATCATGGTGGCTACCTAGCTTACCACCTAGAAGATTTTAAAAGGGCATTACCGATTGCTGGAATAGTTGAATATGGTTTAAATGGTGAAAAAAGGTTTTCACAATGTAATTTAGGTGGCGTTAATTATGCATCTATTGGCCTATCTCCTATCAAAAGATTTGCTGACTATTCTTGTGGTAAACTGATAGGGGAGCTTTCTATGCCAATCTCTCAGAGTTTTAGAGGTTATGGAAACCATTTGCGCAGCATAACTCAAGTAGGTGTAATTGGTTTTGGCAAACTAGGCTCAAACGCAGCTGAAATGATGAGAATGAATGGAGCCCATAATATTATGGTATTTGATACCAACCCAGAAAAAATGATTGAAGCTGGGCAAAAAGGTTATAATATTCAATGCGGTTCTGTTGAAGAATTGGTGTCTCAATGCAACATGATAATAGTTGGTGCTGATACAGCTCCTATAAAACCATTTATGTATGATAGTATAAGAAATCATACAATTATTGGAACAGTAACATCACCTGATGATACTCTCGATATAGATACTCTTTTGGCTGAAGAAATTTTAATAAACCCAAAGATTGAGAAAAAAGAACCAAGAATAACGACATATAGCCACGGAAATAAAAAAATTCATTTAATATGTGGTGGCGATGCCCCGAACTTAAAAGGATCTAATTTTGGTATTGATGACCCCACATTATTTATGCCATTATCCTTGCATGGGCTTGTAGGTCATGAGCTTTTAACTGCGGGGAGTATAGATAAAGAAAAAATTTCTCACTTAGAAAGATTTACTATGGAACAATATTTATTAGCTTATAGGCAAACAATACAATCTTTTGAAAGGGGAAGATAAAAATGCAAAATATTGAAAAAAAAATTATCGTAGAGCATTTATTGTTAAGTAAAAGAAAGGAACTTAATGAAGAGATAAAAAACTTTGATTTTCTTATTGAGTCTATTCATAATAGCAAAGATTTGGGCGAATTTTTTTTAATATTTAGAAATAAGTCTCAAGATGGTATAAATTTTATAAGAGTGCCTATCTTTTCAAATAATGATGCTGTTTTTTTTGAAAAGATTTGTTCTATATTAAAAAAATCACCCATTATTCAAATAGTTTATTTTTTCTCAGAAATAGATAATAATTTTCAATTAGTAGAATTAGATGAAAGAAGGTTTTTTATATTTTTAGATTACACTTCCGAAGATGTAAATTTTGGTGAAGTTTTAAATTATAATTCAAAGTCAGCTTCACTTTCTATAAATTGTGCACTTGAAAAATATGGGCCTAAATAAACCATCACTCCTCAAACTGTTTTGAGTAAAGGTTGGCATATTCGCCGTTTTTCTTCATTAGCTCTTTGTGGGTTCCTTCTTCTACTAAAACCCCATCTTTTATTACGCAGATCTTATCAGAATTTATTACGGTAGAAAGGCGGTGGGCAATAACTAGGGTGGTTCTATCTCTTGTGAGTTCATCTAAGGCTCTTTTTATTTCCCTTTCTGAAATTGCATCTAGGCTGGAAGTTGCCTCATCTAACAACAAAATTGGTGCATTAAATAAAATTGCCCTTGCGATAGAAATCCTTTGCCTTTGCCCGCCTGAAAGCCTTGTGCCACTTTGCCCAATAAAGGTATCAAAGCCCAAAGGTTGCTCCATAATAAAATCATAGGCTTGAGCTAACTTTGCAGCCTTTATAATATCTTCGTCACTGGCATCTTGCTTACAGTAGCGGATATTTTCTTTAATGGTATCATCAAACAGTTGCACCTCTTGGCTTACCATAGAAATAGCACTGCGGAGGGATTTTATTTTTAAATCCTTAATACTAACTCCGTCTAGTAGCACATTGCCGCTATCAGCATCATAAAAACGCAAAATCATATTCATTATGGTAGATTTTCCACCTCCACTTGGCCCCACTAAGGCAACCTTTTTCCCACTTGGAATATATAGGTTAATATGGTTTAACGCCTTTCTTTCTGGATATTCTGGCAGATAATTAAAACTTACATTTTTAAACTCAATATCGCCCTTAACCTTATCTAAATCTAGCTCTTTTGCTTTTGGGGAATCAACAATAGTTGGTTTTTTATCTATGGTAGTAAAATAATTACGAACAGAAACTAACCCCATTTGAAAGGAAAGATTCAAATTAGCCACACTCCGCATTGGTTTATAAGCCATTGCCATAGAGGCGAAAAAGGCAAAAAAGGCACCGGGAGTTGTTTCACCCGCCATTACCTTTGCCCCGCCATAAAAAATTACTAGAGCAATTCCAATTCCAGATATGGTTTCAATAAAAGGCGAAGACAACTGCGAAAGTTTGGCGGTTTTCCGCCTTATTTTATACATATCATCTAATATCGCCCCCATTCTTTTAACCTCAAAATCTTCAGCGTTATAAGATTTTACAAGTTTTGCCGCTTTTAAAGTATCATCCATTTGGGATGTAAAGTTTTCGGTATTAGAAATGGTTTTATGCGAGAGTTTCTTTAGCTTTTTAGTAATTAAAATTACGGGCAAGGCACAAAACGGAATAGCTATAAATGCTATTAGTGCCAGTTCAGAATTTACTTTAAACATAACAATTATAAGGGTTATAACCGTTATCGTTTGTTTTATAGAGCCATTCATTAAAATACTAACCGCGCCCATTACCGCATTAATATCGTTAGTAACGCTTGAAATTAACTTGCCAGAAGAGGTTTTGTTAAAAGTTTCCATATCTGCATATATGTGATGGCTGTATAGCCTTAGTCTCATATCGGCGGATATTTTTGCCGTTAGCAAATCCATAGTTAGAACCTGAAAATATTGGGTAAAACCCTTAACTATGGTTATTATTATTACCGCTAGGGGAACTAGGTATAATAAATTTTTATTATTTTCTTTAAACATTAAATCTACCGCTGGCTTTATCATATAAGCCTGCCCAGAAGTAGCCGCTGCAACAAGAAACATTAAAAATATGTTTAGAGCAAATTTTAATCTATACCTTGCCATATGCTCCTTCATTAGCCTTAGGGTTAGGTATTTGGTGGAATCATACTTAGTTTTTTTCCCTTCAAGGGGAGGTAAGTTTTTTTTCCAGAATAGTATTTTGGAGAGGGCTTTTTTAATCCACATCATTTTACTATTCATTTCACTTCGCAATAAACTTTAGGCCACATAGCAACTAGGGTATCTGCCTTTTGCACCTTATCTATGGTAGATTTTTCAACCAGCTTATTATAGCTTTTTTCTGATTCCAAATTGCCAGCATTTAAGGCAAGTTTATAGTAGGCAAGGGCTAAGACCTCATCTTTTCTAAGGGAGCCAGCATCAAACAGTCCAGAATTTTCATAGATAAAGCCAATCATATACATAGCATCAGCCGAGCCATTTCTAGCTGCCAAACAGAACCATCTTAAGGCCTCTTTAGGATCTTTTTTAGAAGATTCACCGCAACAGTTTAACTTGCCAGATTCATATTGTGCGCCAACGCTACCCTTATCTGCCTTAAAGAAGGTTTTTTGCTTGGCATATTCAACCTTGCTTTCTTCATAGGCATCAATAGCGGTATCTACGCAGGCAGAAAGAAAAGCAGTTAGTATCAAGAAAAGAAATATTTTTTTCATAAGCTCTTCATAAGCCAAGCACAGTTAATTTAAAACACATAATTTTTCAAGCTAAATTATATGGACATATAAGTTTTATGGGTAATATATGGGTAAAAGTTTTGCTATGATCTCCAGAATAAAAACCATTAATGATATACTGCACGGTAGCCTTAAATTATCCTATATAAAAATTGAGGATTTTTCTAGCCAACACGCAAGCCACATGCCAAGCGATGCGGAAAAAGAAACGCACCTTAAATTAATTTTAAAAAAGGATGATTTTCAAAACCTATCTAGGCTAGAAATTCACCGTAAAATCAATAGCTTGCTTTTTGCGGAATTCGATAAAGGTTTGCATGCATTAACTATAGAGCTCATCTAAAAAAGACCCCTGCCTAATTCTACTTCTATGGATTTTTATGCATTCGCTTCGATGCTCGAATCCTCATTTACTTTGTGTAAACTGCGGTTTTCCGCTTCGAGGCAAAAGCATAAAAATTTCATATAAGCGAATTATGCAGAGGTCTTTTAAAAATAATGTTAATTGCCAAGCATCTTGACTATAAGCTAAATTTTTGTTTTAAAGCCCCAAACAATTTTTCATAACAATGGCCTTAAAAGTTTATTACGATAAAGATATAAATCAAAATTTAATTAAGAACAAAAAAATAGCTATAATTGGCTATGGCTCTCAGGGGCATGCTCACGCACAAAATTTGAAAGATAGCGGCGTAAAACAGGTTGTTATTGCTCTTAAAAAAGATTCTAAATCTGCCGTGCGTGCAAAGGCGGCGGGCTTTGAAGTGCAAACGCCAGAAGTTGCAGTTAAAGATGCAGATGTGGTAATGTTTCTAGCGCCAGATGAATTTCAGGCAGATATTTATGACCAAGTAAAAGATAATATTAAGAAAGGCGCTTACCTTGCCTTTGCGCACGGTTTTAATGTTCATTTTGGCTTTATTAAACCAAGAAAAGACTTAAGCGTATTTATGGTTGCCCCAAAAGGCCCAGGCCACACTGTTAGAAGCGAATTCGTTCGCGGAAGCGGCGTTCCCTGCCTTGTTGCGGTTCATCAAGATACTGCGAAAGATACTTTGCAAGTTGCCCTTTCTTACGCATCTAGCGTGGGTGGTGGAAGAAGCGGCGTGATTGAAACCAACTTTAAAGATGAATGCGAAACTGACCTTTTTGGCGAACAAGCCGTGCTTTGCGGTGGTTTAACTCAATTGATGAAGGCGGGTTTTGAAACGCTTGTAGAGGCGGGCTACCCAGAAGAAATGGCATATTTTGAATGTGTTCATGAAACCAAGCTAATTGTAGATTTAATATATGAAGGTGGGCTTGCCAACATGCGTTATTCTATTTCAAACACTGCCGAATATGGTGATTATTTAGTGGGTGAAAAAATTATAGATGCCGCTACCAAAAAAAGAATGAAGGAAGTTTTAAAATACATTCAAACTGGTGGCTTTGCTAAAGAATTTATTGCTGATAGATCTACGCAAGGGGCAAAAAAGCTAGAAAAATGGCGTGAAGAAAAAAATAATCACGGCATTGAAACCGTTGGCAAACGCCTTCGCGGTATGATGCCTTGGATAACAAAAAATAAGCTGGTTAAAGAGAATTAGAATTACCCCTTATCTCTTTTAGCTCCCAAACCCTTATTACTTCGGAATCTATTTTTAAATTATTAGAAATGGTTTTGCCAATTACATTTGCCTCAACCCCTAGTTTTGGAGCCTTTTTTAAGATTATTTCCGCGTTGGCTTCTGTGGCGGTAATTATATAGATGGCTTGGTCTTCCCCAAAAGATTTTTCAATATCGGTGGTGATGTTTAATTCTGCCCCTATAAATTTTCCATCTACTTCACTATCAATTGCCATTTCCGCTATTGCCACCAACTGCCCACCTTCAGATACATCGTGGCAGGCCTCTATCCAACCATTTGCAATTGCAAGATGAATAAATTCGCCGTTTCTTTTTTCTTCCTCTAAATCTATTTTAGGAACTGCAGTTGGCTCACCATAGCCAATTATATCATGTAGATACAGGGAGGAATTAATATCGCCCCTTAAATTGCCAACCCTAATAATTACCATATTTTCTTTTACGAATTTGCTATTTATGGCCTTTGTATAGTCTTCTAGCAAACCTACTCCGCCGATAATTGGGGTGGGGTTAATGGCAGAAATACCACTACTTGGTAATTTGGTTTCATTAAATAGAGATGCATTACCAGAAACAACCGGGTAGTTTAACGCTTCGCAGGCTTCTTTTATCCCCTCTAGGGCTGCAACTATTTGCCCCATTACCTCTTCCCTTTCAGGTGAGGCGAAATTTAGGCAATTGGTAATGGCGATTGGTTTTGCCCCAGTGCAGGTGATATTACGCCAAGTTTCAACCACTGCCTGCTTTGCCCCTTCAAATGGATCATGCAGAACATATCTTGAATTGCAATCTGTAGTTAGGGCAACTGCCTTTTTGCTCTTGTGAATTCTAACCACGCCTGCATCACCACCCGGATTAATTATAGTAGCATTGCCAACCTTATAATCATACTGTTCAAAAATATGTTTTTTAGACATCATATTAGGCAGGGCGAAAATCTTTTTTAAATCTTCAAATATTTTTTTGGCAGATACTTGGCTTTTTATACCCAGTTCTTTTAAAGAAACAGATTTTGCCTTTGGCGTATATTTGTATGGTCTATCATATACTGGGGCGGAATTCGCCAGTTTATTTACTGGCAAATCTGCCACTATTTGCTTGTGATGTTTTATGATTATTCTTTTGGTATCTGTAATTTTGCCTATTACTTCGGCATCAATTTCCCACTTTGAGAATATTTTTTTGGCAACTGCCATTTTTTCTGGCTTTATTACTAGCAACATTCTCTCTTGACTTTCAGATAGCATGATTTCGTATGAGGTCATAGACTCATCGTGCTTTGGCACCTTGTCTAAATCTATTTCAATGCCCTTTTCACCCTTATCCGCCATTTCTACAGAGGAACTAGTTAAGCCAGCTGCACCCATATCCTGCACGGCTATAATACAATCTTCCTGCATTAGTTCTAAACAGGCTTCCATTACCTTTTTACCTTGAAAGGGGTCGCCCACTTGAATGGTTGGCTTTTTGCTTTCAATTTCCTCATCAAATTCAGCTGATGCCATAACAGCAGCATTTATGCCATCCCGCCCTGTTTTAGAGCCTACATACATTACCAAAGCCCCCTCTTCCCCGGCTTTGCTGTAAAAGATTTTATCCTTCTGCACCAGCCCTACGCACATGGCATTTACTAAAATATTGTAGTTATAAGACTTATCGAAATAACATTCTCCACCAACGGTTGGAACACCAATGCAATTGCCATAAGAGCCAATGCCCGCCACCACCCTTTCAAATAGATATTTGGTTTTAGGAAAGTTAGGCTCGCCAAACCTTAGCGAATTAAGCAGGGCAATAGGTCTTGCCCCCATAGTAAATACATCCCGTAATATTCCCCCCACGCCTGTTGTAGAGCCTTGAAATGGCTCTATGTAAGATGGGTGGTTGTGGCTTTCTATCTTAAAGGCAATGGCATCATTCCCATCAATATCTATAATACCAGCATTTTCTCCGGGTCCACAGATTACTCTTTTACCTTTGGTGGGTAGTTTTTTTATGTGAATTCTGGTTGATTTATAGCTACAATGCTCGCTCCACATGGCGGAGAATATACCAAGCTCTGTAAGAGTAGTTTCCCTACCCACGATATCCTTAATTTTGCTATAGTCTAAGGCTGAAAAGCCGTGTAGCTTTAAAATTTCAGGAGTAATTGAAATAGTTTTCTGGGGGGTAGCTTGTGAAGTTTTTATAGGCATCTATGCTAAAAAATCTTTTCTGGTTGCTTTTAAAGTAAGTAAAAGAATAAACAAGCGATTTTCAATGGTGATTTTAAAAAGAAAAAAATTATAGCAAATTTATATGTCCTAGCTTTCTTTTTTGGCTGTTTTTATTGTTTTCTTTGCCGTAGATGTAGATTTTTGCCTTTGGGTTTTTGTAATATTTTTCTAAATTATTTACATCATCCCCCAAAATATTTATCATTTCTACCGTAGCTTTAGGAGCTTTTATTTTGGTTGAACCAAGTGGCAGGTTTAAAATAGCCCTAATTGTTTGTTCAAACTGGCTGGTGATGTTTCCATCCATAGTCCAATGCCCAGAATTATGCGGGCGGGGGGCAAGTTCATTAACTAAAACCTCACCTTTTTTTGTGATAAAAAACTCAACTGCTAGAATCCCTTCAAGACCTAGTTTTTCAGCTATTATGCTGGCAATCTTGTTAATTTTTTTTAGCGTAGTGGCAGAAATTTTTGCAGGGGCAACGGTTTTTGCCAATATACCATCTATATGAGTATTTTGTGAAATAGGAAAAACCGCCATTTCACCATTAGCATTTCTAGCTATAATGGCTGAGGCTTCCGTAATAAAATCAACCTTTTGTTCAATGATATAAGAGGTATTGTTGAAATCTAAGTTTAACTGTTGGATATTTTCTTTATGGCACACCCACTGCCCCTTACCATCATAGCCAAGGGTAACGGTTTTTATGATAGATTTGCCGTTTTTATTAATAAAATCAATAGCATCATTCAAAGATTTAATATGCCTAAAATTTGCCGTTTTAACCTTTATAGAGTTTAGAAAGGTTTTTTCTTTTATTCTATCTTGGCTTATTTCTAAAATATTAATAGATGGTTTTAGCTTATTTAAATAAGCATTTGATAGTTTGGGCAGAACTATATTTTCAAACTCATAAGTTACCACATCGCACCTGTTAAAGAAACTCTTCAAAGATTCAGAATCTTGAAAGCTAGCAACCACAGATTCGCTAGCCACGCTAAAGGCAATGGATGTTTTTTCAGGAGAGAAAACTATTGTTTTATAGCCCAAATGGCTGGCTGAAATGGCAAGCATTTTGCCTAACTGCCCACCGCCTAAAATACCTATAGTTTTTGGTTGATATGAAGTCATTAGCTAGCAATTCTTATAGTATCTGAAAATATTTCAAATCGTTAAAGGTGGCAAGTAGCATCAAAAAAATTAAGAATGAAAAGCCAGCCTTAAATACATAGTTCAAATATTTTTCATTGATTGGCTTGCCCTTAATAAATTCTATTAGATATAAAAATAAATGCCCGCCATCCAGCCCCGGTATTGGGAAAAGGTTCACTAAGGCTAAATTAAGCGATAAAACTGCCATAAACCAAATTAGCGTTGCCATGCCCATTTCAGCAGATTTACCAGAGTAATCTGCAATTCTAAGCACGCCACTTATTTGATCTGCACTTCGGCTAAAGGTAACTATTTGCCAAAGGGCAGTTAGCGTTTTGATACTTAAATCATAACATTCTGCGATCGAGGCAGTTAGGGCAGAAAATACATTCATTTGAAGCCTGTAGGTTGGCTCTGAAACTATGCCAATTTTGGCAATCATTGATTTTTTACCAAAGGCATCATTGCTTTCTACCATTACTGGCTTTATTAAAGAGGTGATAATTTCGCCATTTCTGTTAAACACGATCTGCATGGTTTGGTTGGGAAATAAATTCACCACCCCAACAATATCTTTAAATTCTTTAATATTATGGTTGTTTAGTTTTAGAATAACATCGCCTGCCACAATTCCTGCCTGTTCAGCTGGGCTTGAGGCTTGAACCTCCTTAACTATGGGTTTAGAGGTTGGCTTGCCAAAGGCAGTAAACAAGAAGGTTAAGAATAGTATCGCCAAAATAAAATTAATTAAAGGGCCAGCAAATACAATGGCAGTGCGGTTAAGCAGGGGTTGAAATTGAAATGCCATTTTTTTCTCTGCTGCTGAAAATTTACTTTCACTATCTGGAACAGAGGCAGCATTTTCATCTCCATACATTTTTACATAGCCACCAATTGGTAGTAAACTTAGCTTCCATCTGGTTCCCGCCTTATCATTCCAGCCAAAAAGCTCCTTGCCCATTCCTATGGAAAATGATTCTATTTTTACGCCCAGTTTTTTTGCCACCCAGTAATGCCCAAATTCATGCACAAAAACTAAAACGGAAATAACCGCTATAAACCAAAAGATATTATGAAGAACTTCAATCATTGTGTGCCCGCTACCTTGTATGAGATTTCCCGTGCAATTCTATCTATTTCGCACAATTCCGCAAGGGAATTAAAAGGTAAGATTTTAGATTTTTCTAGCACAATTCTAGAAATTTCTACAATTTGTGAAAATGATATTTTTTCTTCCAAAAATAATTTTACCGCCACTTCGTTAGAGGCATTAAGTATAGCGGGTGAAGACTTACCGATAGCCATAACTTTTTTTGCAATAGCTAGGGCAGGGAATTTTTCCTCATCCACCTTATAAAAGCTAAGATTTTTCTGCAGGGTTAAATCTAGATGAAGGTTTTGTGGAATTCTTTTTTGTTTAGTAGCAAAAGAAATCGCATAGGCAATGGCAACCTGCATATTAGGCACAGCCATTACCGCCTTACTGTTGCCATCTAGAAAATTTATTATGGCGTGGATGATAGATTCTGGGTGAATAATTGCTTCTATCTTTTCTTTTGGCAGATTAAATAAATAATAGGCTTCAATAAGCTCAAAGCCCTTGTTCATAAGGGTTGCACTATCTATACTGATTTTTTCCCCCATTTTCCATTTGGGATGGTTTAATGCCTGATTTTTACTAACCTTTGCTAGCTGTTCTTTAGACTGTTGAAAAAAAGGCCCACCAGACGCGGTAATTATTACCTTGTCTATTTCTGTTAGCTCCCGCTCTTCAAAAATTTGCAGTAGAGCATTATGTTCAGAATCTACTGGAATTATTTTACTTTGCGGATGTTTTTTTAAAAGATTTTCAATTAGATGCCAACCACACACAATACTTTCTTTATTAGCTAGGGCTATTTTCTGCTTTGCTGAAATGGCAGAAAGGGTGGAAGCAAGGCCCGCAAAGCCAACAATTCCATTAATAACTAGGTCTGCTTTTATTTGGGAGAGCTCATTATTAGCATTTTTGCCGTAAATAATTTTGGTGTTTGGTAGCTGTTCCTTTACTTCCGCCACATTGGTTTCATCTACAATTGCTACAAAACTGGGCTTGAATTCCTTTGCTATTTGAATAAGTTTCTTATGATTCTTTTCAGCAGAAATGCCAAGTAGCCTAAGTTTTTGCGGATTATTTTTTATTATATGCAAAGAATTATCACCAATAGTGCCAGTTGCACCCAAAATAATAATATCTTTTTTAACCATTTGTTAACCTTTTGTAATTACTAGTTCTACTTCAACCATATTAGTAATATGAGTAAAAATCGTAAAAACATTATAATCAATAAAAAAGAATTGGATAAGGTGGGGGATAGCGATAATTTTAAAATCCGCCTTTTAAAGCAAACCAAAGGAAATGATGGTAAAGATATTTATAGCGATGCCGGCGATTTAGAAATAAATATTTTTCAAGTTCCAAAACCCGGTTTTTTTTATAGTGATGCCAAGAATAATAAGTATATTCAGTAGGGTGGTAAAAATGGATCGTCATGAGCCGAGGAGGCTTGACAAGCCGACGCGGCAATCCAGTAAATAAAATTCAAAAAATAAGGCTTTAAAAACTGGATTGCCACGCTTTCTAAGCGAAGCTCTCACTTAGCTCATGACGGCTGGATTGCCTTACCGGCCTTTAAAAATTTATCTTTAGGTTAACCAGTCCTTCCGCCACTTAGATTTAGAACCTTTTGCATAGGCATATTTAATAAAACACCATACTTTAAGGTTAATAGACCCCAATCTTACAGCAGTGTATTTTAAGGTTGCTGGGGGCAATAAGATTAGTTCCAGTTTGCACATATCCCCTTGGACACACTTCCTCACTCCAAAAAGGGCTACTGCCATTGTGCCTATAGCAACTATGAAGATAAACATTTGTTCCACCTGTAGCACCTGTAGCACCTGTAGGTCTCTTTAAATCACTACAAGTTCCAGAATTATTACAATATTCTATTGTATTTGCGGTGGAATTAAATCTAACCCTACCATAATTTCCAGCTCCGCAAGTTCCAGAACTTGTAATCCTTATATTAGCATCAGTAGAACTTAAAGTAGCAAGAGTAGAGTTTCCACTAACACCTAAGGTATTACTATTTACACCGCTACCACTAAAGGTTGCCCCTTGGTTTGAGGTTAGGGCACCATCAAAATTTGCAGTATTGTTAACATCAAGTGCATTGTTAATAGCTGTAGCAGTATTATCAACAGTAACTAAAGAAGCCCCACTACCATCTTCTACGTCAGCACCGCCATTTCTTACTACTAAGG
>JBKCHH010000059.1:0-55523 GCA_046302855.1 Alphaproteobacteria bacterium | reverse complement strand
ACATTTAAACTTGGCAAAACTTGTAAAACTCTTTTTTTCATATAAACTTGCAATATCATATTAAAAAAAATAATGAAGATATTAGTTTTAGGCAAGCCCTCTGGTAATTTAAGCATAGCCATCCGCATTGCTACGCAAAAGGGGGCAAGCGTTTCACACTTTACTGATTTTACTAAGGCAATTGAAATTCTGTGTCTTGATTCCTCCTTCCGCTTAATAATTATTGAAACCAGCTTTGATATTGCCAGTTTTAAAACCCTGCTTGATAATGAAAAAATCTCCACCGACATTATTGCCTGCGGTGAAAATACCTCAATTGAAGAGGCAACAAAAGCAATAAAGGCCGGTGCCAAAGAGTTTTTGCCTCTACCCCCAAAAATTGAAAAAATTGCCCTTATTTTAGAGGCAATAGCCAAGCCCCAAACTTCTGAAGAAATTATCTATCAAAGCCCCCTAATGCAAAAAATAATGAAGGTGGCAGAACAGGTGGCACCCAGCACCGCTAATATTCTAATTACGGGGGAAAGTGGTACTGGTAAAGAGGTTATCTCCAAATTTATTCATCAAAAAAGTAAAAGGGCAAATAAAGAGCTAGTTTCTGTAAACTGTGCCGCCATTCCAGAAAATCTAATTGAATCAGAGCTTTTTGGGCATGAGAAAGGAGCTTTCACCGGTGCTAATAATTTAAGAATTGGCAAGTTTGAAGAGGCAAGTGGCGGAACTCTACTATTAGATGAAATAAGCGAAATGGATTTTAAACTGCAAGCCAAGCTTTTGCGTGCCATTCAAGAAAAAGAAATCAACCGAATTGGTGGCAATAAGCCTATAAAAATAGACCTTCGTATTATTTCAACCAGTAATCGCCAATTAAAAGAAGAGGTTAAGAAAAACACCTTCCGCCAAGATTTGCTCTTTCGCCTAAATGTAATGCATATAGAATTACCCCCACTTAGGGATAGGAAGGAAGATGTGTTATCCCTTGCCCAAACCTTTATTAGTAAATATTCTAGGCTGAATAACTTTCCCCAAAAACCATTATCAGATGAGGCTAGAAAAAAGTTAATTCAGTATAATTGGCCAGGTAACATTAGGGAGCTAGAAAACACTATGCACCGTGCCATTTTGCTATCTGACAGCAATTTTATTGAAGAAAAAGACCTAATGCTGTTTGATGAAGGGGCTTTAAACGATAAGGTAAAATCTTTAAAAGATGTTGAGCGGGAAGCCATTGTGCAAACCATTAACTCTTGCTTGGGCGATAATAACTACGCTGCCTCAATTTTGGGCATCACCATCGCCGAGCTAAAAGATAAGCTAAAGGAATATAGGCTGGGTGGATAGGGAGTGTTGTTAAAGAATAGCCTGTGTTTCCAATAAATTTCTAACTCCCTCTGAGGAAGTTAAAGGGGTGGAGATGCCCGAAAACCCAAGGTCGCGGTAAATAACTCCAAATAATCTCTTCCATAATCCCTAAATAATCCTTTATTAATTGGTAATTTCTAATATTTTCCCTAACTTAAATATTGAACTGTTTGAAACTATGCCAATAGAAATTTTAATGCCTGCCCTTTCCCCCACTATGGTGGATGGAACCCTTGCTAAATGGTTGAAGAAGGAGGGCGAAAAGGTAAAGGCCGGTCAAGTAATTGCTGAAATTGAAACTGATAAGGCAACAATGGAGGTGGAAGCAGTTGATGAAGGAACCTTGGGCAAAATTCTAGTAAAGGATGGCACAGATAATGTTGCCGTAAACCGTGTTATAGCTCTGCTTTTAAAAGATGGCGAAGATAAAAAAACGCTTGATTCTTATGTGGTAAAGGAAGCTACTGTGCAAAAACCGCAAGAGGTAGCAAAGGCTCCTGCATCTGCACCAACTATCCAAGCTCCACAAGCCCCAGTTGCACCAAAAGCCCCGCAAGCCCCCCAAAATCATATAACCGCCACTAAAACAGTGGATTATAGCTCTGAACGCGTTAAAGCCTCACCCCTTGCTAAAAGGGTGGCAGAAGAATTTGGTGTTGATTTGCACTTAGTTGAAGGTTCTGGCCCAAAAGGCAGGGTAGTTTCAGATGATGTTGCAAGGGCTTTAAAGCACTCGCAAGGTTCTTCCACAACAGTTTTAAAAAGAAATACCGAAGAGTTTTATACAGTAAAAAACTCTAATATGAGAAAAACCGTTGCCAAAAGGCTAAGCGAATCAAAACAAATGGTTCCGCACTTTTATTTAAGCGTTGAGTTAGAAATTGATAAACTTCTAGAGGCAAGGGAGCAAATAAATAAGAAGGCAGAGGAGAAACTGCCGAAAGATGCTAAGCCTGCTTACAAAATTTCAGTAAATGACTTGGTTATAAAGGCAGCCTCCCTTGCTTTGAAAGATAACCCCTTGTGCAATTCATCTTGGTATGATGATGCCATTGTTTACTACAATAACATAGATATTTCCGTGGCCGTTGCCATAGATGGCGGGCTTATAACGCCAATTATAAAAAATGCTGACCAAAAAACGCTAATTCAAATTTCTAATGAGATGAAAGAGCTAGCAACAAGGGCAAGAAAAAATGAGCTAAAACCAGAGGAATATCAAGGTGGTGGCTTTAGCATTTCTAACTTAGGAATGTATGGGGTAAAAACCTTTAGCGCCATAATTAATCCACCGCAATCTTGCATATTGGCTGTTGGAGCAGGGGAAACAAGACCAGCCTTTGATAAAAAGGGTAATGTGGTTGCTAAAAACTTTCTAACCGCTACCTTATCGGTTGATCATCGTTCAGTAGATGGGGCTTTGGGGGCAGAGTTTTTAAAGTCTTTAAAAAACTACATTGAAGAACCGCTTAGAATGTTTGTTTAATTATGTTTAATTTTAAAGATATAGAGGGCAGGGTTAAGGGATTGACTTCTGTAAAAGAGCTAGATTTGTTAAAATCTGAATATTTTGGTAAGTCTTCGCCATTAACGGCAGAATTTGCTAATCTTCGCCACTTAAATGAAGAGGATAAAAAAGAAAGGGCAAAGGTTCTAAATAAAATAAAGGAAGATTTAAACGCTATTTTCGATGGGGCAAAAACTCAGCTAGAAAGGCTAGAGCTTGAAGCCAAGCTACAAAAAGAAAGTTTGGATATTACTTTGCCTACAAGAAATTCACTAGAAGGTTCCCTAAACCCAATTCCTGAAACCATTAATGAAGTAGTGCGGATAATGGGCAATATGGGCTTTAAAATGGCAGATGGTTATGAGATTGAGGACGATGCCATTAACTTTACCGCCCTTAATATTCCAGAAAATCATCCAGCTAGGCAAATGCATGACACCTTTTATGTGGAAAATTTGCATCCAAACAAAACCCATGTGCTAAGAACCCATACTTCGCCGGTGCAAATTCACGCTCTTAAGGCTGGCAAGCCACCCTTTCGCATTATTGCCAGTGGAAAGACTTTTCGTTCCGATTCAGATGCAACCCATTCGCCAATGTTTCACCAAATGGAGTGTTTGTGCGTAGATAAAAACATCTCATTTGCCAATTTAAGGTATGTGCTAAACCGTTTTATAAAAGATTTTTTTGAAGTGGCAGATATTGAGCTTCGCTTTCGTCCATCCTTCTTCCCCTTTACAGAGCCATCAGCTGAGGTAGATGTTGGCTACAGTAAGCAGAACGGAAAAATTGTAATTGGTGGCAAAAATAATAGTAATTTTCTAGAAATTTTAGGTTGCGGAATGGTTCACCCAAGCGTGTTAGAAAATGTAGGGATTGACTCTAAAGAATATTCTGGCTTTGCCTTTGGCGTGGGTATAGAAAGGCTCGCCATGTTAAAATATGGAATTGATGATTTAAGAAAATTCTTTGAAAATGATGAAAGATGGCTACAGCACTATAATTTTGCTTAAAAGTTTGCATGAATAAAACCCCTACCAAAAAACCACCCAAACAAAAGGAAAGGGTTTTGATACTATTTAGTGGCGGGTTAGATTCCACAACCTTACTTGCCCATTGTTTGAATGAAAATTATGAGGTCTTTTTGCTCACTTTTGATTATGGGCAAAAACACAAATTAGAGGTAGAAAGGGCGGTTAATATTGCACTTTACTACAATATTAAAAATCATAAAATAATCACCCTAGATTTTTCATCTATCAAAGGCTCTGCCTTAACTAGTGAAATTCTGGTGCCAAAAAATAGAGACACCTCTGCTTCCGGCATTCCCATAACTTATGTTCCGGCAAGAAATACTATTTTTCTTTCCTACGCCCTTGCCTTTGCGGAAGTAAATAACATCCATAGTATTTATATTGGCGTTAATGCGGTTGATTATTCTGGCTACCCAGATTGCAGGCTTGAATATGTAAAATCCTTTGAGAAAATGGCAAACCTTGCCACTAAAACTGGCGTTGAGGGCAAGAAAATAAAAATCTTGGCTCCCCTTATTAATTTAAGTAAAATTGAAATTATTAAACTTGGTATTGAACTAGGGGTGGATTACTCTAAAACCCTTAGCTGTTATGACCCTATTAATGGTAAAGAATGTGGCAGTTGCGATTCCTGCCAAATTAGGCAAGGGGCTTTTAAACAGTTAGGTATCAGTATATGAAAATCATCATAAATGGCGAAGAAAAATCCTTTGGCTCTAATATAAGTATAGAGGCAATGTTGGCTGAGCTTAAAATAAACCCCAAAAAAGTGGCTATTGAAATGAATTTAGAAATTATCCCCAAAAGCCTTTACGCCAAAACCCTTTTAAAGGATGGCGATTCTTTAGAAATTATAGAATTTATTGGTGGCGGGTAGGGTTAAGGAAAACCGTCATTTCTATCTTCCACCGTCATTGTTATGGACGCGAAGCGACGAAGCAATCCATAAACAAGGTAGAGCCTTAAGTTTCAGGTATTTTTTCAAGAAAAATCATTTTTGTGTATTTTCGCGTCGTCCGCTTTCGCTAACGCTTCAGCGAGACTCCTCGCAATGACAGGTTTCGTGGGCAATGTGTTAAAAATTGGTTAAAAAGCAGAAACCAACAGTTAAAGCATAGGGCAGAGTTTTTTGGTTTTGCTAAACTATGTTAAGCGTTTATTCCCCTATTTAGCCTTTGGAACCGACGGAATAGCGTCTGGTTTTTTCTCAAGTGGCTTCTCAATAGTTTTCTCGTTAACTATTTGATTTATAAGCTCTTTATTTTCGCTTTTATTGGTTGCTAGGTAAGAAAGGATAAGAGAATTGGCTATAAAAACAATTGCCAGTAAACTAGTGGTTCTGGTTAAAAAGTTGCCCGCCTGCCTGCCCGCCAAAAAAGAATCAACACTATTGCCAGAGGAAGAAACCAGCCCTTCTGAATTACTTTTTTGTAATAGAATAATTATTACCAACAAAATGGTAGTGATAATTTGTAGAACAATTAATATTTCCATAATCTAAGTATTTAAGCTCTTCTTCAATAAAGATTTTATAGATTTTAGCAAGTTATATGTGAATAACCCTGTTAAAAGCAGAAAGGGTAGATTCGTGCATCATTTCGCTTAAGGTTGGGTGGGCAAAGATGGTATGAATAAAGTCTTCTTCTACCGCCTCCATTGTTTTGCCAATCACAAAGCCCTGAATCATTTCCGTCACTTCCGCCCCTATCATATGGGCTCCAAGTAGTTCGCCCGTAGTAGCGTTAAAGATGGTTTTTATTAAGCCCTCTGGCTCCCCAATAGCCAATGCTTTGCCATTAGCAAGGTAGGGGAATTTACCTACTTTTATTTCGAAGCCCTTTTCTTTGCCCAATTCTTTCGCCTTTTCCTCCGTTAGCCCAACACTGGCAATTTGTGGGTAAGAATAGGTGCAACCCGGAATATTTTCTTTTTTCATTGGTAGCACATGCCCCTTATATTTGCCATCCAGCAAGGCTATTTTTTCCACGCAAATAATCCCTTCGTGCGATGCCTTATGTGCTAGCCATGGGCTGCCGGCAACATCACCAATAGCATAGATTCCCTTTTCATCTGTTTGGCAAAATTCATTAATAATTATTTGTGATTTTTCTATTTTTACGCCAGTGTTTTCTAAGCCAATATTTTCAGTATTGCCCACTACGCCCACTGCCATTATTGCCTTTTCTGCCTTGATTATTTCTTTTTTACCATCACTAGTTTCAAGCTCTGCCTCAATATAATCCTTATGTTTGGTGATTTTTTTCACTTGGGTTGAGGTTTTTATCTCTATTCCTTGTGCAGAGAAAGCCTTGTGGGCAATTTGGGAGATTTCCTTATCTTCTACAGGTAGAATGCGGTTTTGCACCTCTACTAAAGTTACCTTAACGCCAAGGTTATGATAAAAACTAGAAAATTCTGTGCCAATGGCACCACTTCCTACTACTAGCAAAGATTTTGGCATATTTAAAGGTTGCAAGGCTTCTTTATATGTCCAAATAAAGTCTTTATCTGGCTCGAACCCTGGCAAAATTCTAGCCCTAGCACCGGTTGCAATTATTATATGTTTCCCCTCTAGCTCCGCTATTTTTGCTGAATCTTGATTCTTATCTTTTCGCACTAAAACCTTATGGTTTTCTCCAATCTTCCCATTTAACTTCCCGAAACCTTCAAAAACCTCCACCTTATTCTTTTTCATCAACAAACGAATACCGTTTGATAATTTTCCAGCTACCGTTCTAGACCTTTCAATAACTTTAGGGAAATTAATCTTTACGCCACTTACCTCTATGCCAAATTCACTAGCGTGTTGAATTGCGTGCAATAGTTCAGATGATTTAAGCAATGCCTTTGTTGGAATACAGCCCCAATTTAGGCAAATGCCACCTAGATGTTCTTTTTCAACAATCGCCACCTTGTAGCCTAGTTGAGAAGCACGGATAGCTGCCACATAACCACCGGGGCCAGAGCCAATAATTACAATATCAAAATTCATAAGAAGAACCTCTAAAATAAGCCTGTATTTTATATTTTGTTTTTAAAAAAGGGCAAGGGATTTTGTAAAAAGTTTTATTTAGAAAGTAGCCCATTTTTTAGATTTAGCACCCTATCACACCTTTTTGCCAAATCCATATTATGGGTAATTAGCATAAGGGAAGAACCTTCACTCGTCACAAAATCAAACAATAGATTAGAGACCTTGTCTGAATTTTTAGCATCTAAATTGCCAGTTGGCTCATCGGCAAAAACTATGGCTGGTTTATTAGCTATTGCCCTTGCTATTGCTACCCTTTGCCTTTCCCCGCCAGATAATTCACTTGGGCGATTTTTTGCCCTATGCGAAAGACCAATTTTTTCTAATAAATCTAAAGCTCTAGTTTTATCTTTTACCTCACCCTTAATTTTCATAGGCATTAAAATATTTTCAAGGGCAGAAAAGTCTGAAAGCAAATAGTTTTGCTGGTAAACAAAGCCTATCTTGTTCTTTCGCAAAGAAAGCACTTCTTTTTCTTTTATTGAACTAGAATTTTTACCTAAAAAAATAACCTCGCCACTAGTTTGCCTATCCATCATGCCAGCAATATGCAGTAGGGTAGATTTACCACTGCCACTTTCGCCCACTATTGCCAAGGTTTCACCTTTAGAGATGCTTAAACTAATTCCATTTAGAATATTAATTTTTTCTTTGCCTTGAACAAAGGTTTTGGTAATGTTTTGTAAATTTAGAACTTCAGCCATAAAACATTAGATATATGAAAGAAAATTTGCAGGCAATAATAAACAGAAGATTTTCTCGCAGAAGTTTTTTGAAAGGCTTAAGTATCACTTCCGCTATTGGTTTGCTACCTAGAATTGCTAAGGCGGTGGAAAAAACACCAAATGACTATCAAGTTCTTATTTCTTGGGGTGATCCTCTATTTAGCACCGCCGAACCATTTAATCCAAAGGTTCAAAAATTAGAGCAACAACTGCAAGCCTTTGGTTATAATAACGATTTTACCGCCTATATCCCTTTAAACAATAGCAATACCAATGGCTTGCTGTGCGTAAACCATGAATATTCCATAGCGGAACTAATGTTCCCCAATTCCCCCAAAAAAGAACAGGTGAGTGAAAAGCAGGTGGAGATTGAAATGGCATCAGTTGGACATTCTATTTTTGAAATAGAAAAAAAGGGCGAAAAATGGCAGGTAAAAAAAGATTCGAAATATACTCGCCGTATTAATGCCTATGATACAAAAATAGATTTTTCTGGCTACGCAGCTGGTTCTACAAGGCTAAAAACCTCTTACGATAAAACGGGTAAAAAGGGGATTGGAACTTTTGGTAATTGTAGTGGTGGTAAAACCCCGTGGGGAACAATTCTTATAGCGGAAGAAAATTTTGATGATTTTTTTGAAGGTAATGATGAAAATCTTTTAGAGTTCAAAAACTATACCAACTACGGCATTGGCAAAAATTCTTCCAGATATGCTTGGAGCCAATATGTAGCTAGGTTCAACCTGCAAAAAGAGGGCAATGAAGCCAATAAATATGGCTATATTATAGAAATCAATCCACTTGACCCAAATTCAACGCCTATTAAACGCACCTCGCTTGGCAGATTTAAGCATGAGGCCGCAACCATTGCCATATCTAAGGATAGTAAGGTGGTGGTGTATATGGGCGATGACGAAGAAAATGAATATCTGTATAGATTTGTGGCAGATGGCATTTATGATCCGCTAAAACCAGCTAAAAATATTTTGGATAAGGGAACTTTGTTTGTGGCAAAGTTTTTTGATAATGGCTCTTTAGAGTGGCTTCCATTAAAATATGGGCAAAATGGCTTGGATGAAAAAAATGGCTTTTTTTCACAAGCTGATGTGCTAATTGAAGCAAGAAGGGCAGGGGATGCAGTTGGTGCCACCGAGCTTGATAGGCCAGAAGATGTTGAAACCAACCCCATAACTGGCAAAACTTATCTGGCACTAACCAATAATAAAGAGCGGAAAAAGAAGCTCCCAGCCTCCCTTTCCGCCTTACCTAATAAATTGGGGCATATTGTTGAGATATCTTACCCAAGTGGCAACCATTCTGATAAAATGGCCCAGTGGAATATTTTTTTAATTGGGTCAGATGAACTTGCCAACCCAGATAATTTTGCCTTCAACAATAAGGGGGAAATGTTTGTAGCTACCGATGGTATGGAAAAAACAGTTGGCAAGCCAGATGGTTTATTTAAAATAGATGGCAAAATTGCCTATAGGTTATATTCCGCCCCTACTGGGGCTGAAGTTTGTGGGCCTGAATTTACCCCAAATGGCGAAAATCTATTTATTTCAGTGCAACATCCGGGGGAGGGCTCTACTTACCAAAAGCCATCTTCTCGTTTTCCTGATTTTAAAAGTGATGTGCCGCCAAGGCCAAGCGTGATTGTTTTAAATAGTTGAAAGACCATGCCTAATTCTAACTTCTATGGATTTTTATGCATTTGTTTTTGATGCTCAAATCCTCATTTACTTCTTGTAAAATCCGGTTTTCGCCTCTCAAGCAAAAGCATAAAAATTTCATATAAGCGAATTATGCAAAGGTCTTTTTAATTTTAGGTTGTATTTTCAAAAATATAATTCAATATTTGATTAAATAAATTTCAAAAAAAGTGTTTGGCTTTAAAAAGAAAAATCAACCAGAAGAAGCAAAGGATGTAAACACAATCTTAGGCTCTATTAAGGATATTATTAGTGGCAATAATGATAAAGAGGGTGGGCATGAGGAAGAGGTGTTAAACCTAACAGCTGTTTATCAAAAAACACCAGCTGAGACAAAAGTTGAAGAAAAAAAAGATTTGGTAGAAAATTTAAGCCAAAAAAACATTGTAGAAAAGGATGCTACCGTTGTTTTAGCTCAAACCCCTGCTCCAAAATCTGTTATAGATGAAATTGATGATATTTTAGATTCCTCAGTAAAATCACAGGTTGCAAAACCAGAGGTTAAAGCAGAAATCAAGCCAGAGGTTAAAGTTGATGTTAAGCCTGAACCAGAAAAAATAGTTATTCCTGAAGTAAAAATAGAAACAAAGCCAGAAATTAAACCAGAGATTAAATTAGAGATTAAATTAGAAGAAAGTAAACCATTAGAAACCACTCCTAACCTTAATAACCCTATGAAAAATGATAACTCAAACGAAAACCAACATGAAAACCCTAAAAATAAAACAATAGCTATTTTAGCTCAATTAGATAGTTCTCTGGATAGCTCTAAAGACGCTCACCTGTGGGAAGATAAACCCACCCATCATACACCAAAGGTAGAACCTATAGCTCAATCAGTATCGCCTGAAAATGAAGGTAGTTTGGATATATTTAAATCAGAAGAAATAGCTGAAAATGTTTATCACAACCTTTCTGAACCAAGCCTTTCTGCCACTAAAGAATCGTTAAGTAAGCTAAAGGGCTATATGGATTTAGTGGGCGAAGCTACCAGAAAACAATCAACCACTTTAGATGATTTGGTAAGGGAGGCAGTAAAGCCCATAATTATCAAATGGTTAGATGATAACCTTGCCCAAATTGTAGAAAGGCAGGTTGAAAAGGAAATAAAAAGAATCATCAACGAAAAGCACCTATAATCTATAGCTATGCACCATCTACCAGTTGCTGATATTATAAAATCAATTGAAGGTTCGTTAAAGATAATAAGGGGTTATCTTTGACCTCCCTCAACTACAGCAAAGGCTTAGCGAAATAAAGCAAATAACTGAAAATCCAGACCTATGGAATAACAAAGAAAATGCTCAAAAATTCCTAAAGGAGCAAAGGATTGTTGAAGAAAAAATTACTAAGATTGAGTTTTTCGAAAGAGAGTTTTTAGATTTAAAAGAACTATCTGCACTTTATGAAAGTGATTTGCAAGAATCTGCCAAAATTAAAGAACAACTGGTTGTTTTTGCAAAAGAAATCGAAAAGGCAAAAACTGAAGCCTTGTTTCAAGGGGAGGCAGATTTTAGTAATTGTTTTATAGAAATTAATGCCGGTGCGGGTGGCACAGAAAGTTGTGATTGGGCAGAAATGCTAATGCGAATGTATCTGCGTTTTGCAGAAAAGCACAAGTTTAAAACTGAAATAGTGGCTCTTATAGAAGGTGAAGAGGCAGGAATTAAATCTGCCACTATTAAGCTGGAGGGCAAATATGCCTATGGTTGGGTTAAGAGTGAAAAGGGCGTGCATCGCTTGGTTAGAATTTCTCCCTTTGATGCTAACAAAAAAAGGCACACTTCCTTTGCTGGCATTTGGGCTTACCCAGAGGTTGATGATTCTATAACAATAGAAATAGATGAAAAAGATTTGCGGATTGATACCTATCGCTCAGGTGGTAAGGGCGGGCAACATGTAAATAAAACCGAAAGTGCGGTTCGCATTACCCATATTCCAACTAACATTGTTACCCAGTGCCAAAGTGGCAGATCGCAACATCGCAATAAAGATGAGGCTATGAACATGTTAAAGGCAAGGCTTTATGAACTAGAACTTAGCAAAAAAGAGGCAATGCTAGATAGTGAAAATGCCCAAAAAACAGATAATTCTTGGGGCAATCAAATCCGTTCTTATGTTTTGCACCCCTACCAAATGGTGAAGGATTTAAGAACTGGTTGCGAAACTTCTGATACAGATGGTGTTTTAGATGGTGATTTAGATAAGTTTATGGTGGAATTTTTGAATAATTTGAATTAAAACCCCCTGCCTCTACTTTCGTTTTCGTTATGAAAAAACTTTTACTAGTAATAATTTTTTGCCCTACCTTACTGCTAGCCCAGTATATAGGTCCAGATTCTTCCGGCGATAATACTATTAAAGACCTTTTAGAAAAGCCAGTTGATGATATTTATGTAACCTTGCGAGGGCATGTTACCAAAAAGGTTGGCTTTAAAAAATATATGTTTTCAGATGGAACGGGCGAAATAAGGGTTGATATAGATGAAAGTGAATTCCCCAAAGAGCCAATTACTCCATATACAATGCTAGAAATAAACGGCAATGTGGAAAGAAAATTTGTAATTTCTCCAGAAATAGATGTAAAATGGGTAAGGCTAATTTCTGAAAAAGAACTACTAAACCAAGAGTTAATAAAAGAGAAAAAGGGCGGGAAGAAGTAGGTGGGTTGGTAAGTAGGGGTGTTTGCTAAAATATAGATCGTCATTGCGAGGAGCCAAAATTTATTTTGGGCGACGAAGCAATCCATAAACAAGATAGAGCTTGGGTTTCAGATGTTTTTTAAAGAAACACCATTGTTGTGGATTGCCACGCTCGAGCAAAGCTCTCGCTCGCAATGACGGTTTTTCTTAATTTATCATAATCCTCTGTTATTAGTCCCTTCTCTGGCCAAAGAACTGTAGCAACATTATAAATAGATTAACGAAATCTAAGTAAAGGCTAAGAGCAGCTAGAACAGAAACTCTATCCCTCATTTCTGGCACGCCACCTAATTGATAATACATAGATTTAAACTTTTGCGTGTCATAGGCTATCATTCCAGTAAATACTATTATGCCAATAAAGCTTGCGACATAGTGAAGAACTGGGCTTTGCAAAAATATATTTACTATAAAGGCAATAAATATACCCCAAGCTCCCATAATTAAGAAAGAGCCAAGCCCAGACAGGTTCTTTTTAGTAGTATAACCAAAAAGGCTCATGCCGCCAAACATAGCAGCAGTGATGAAAAACACTCTAGCTAAACTCTCGCCTGTATAAACC
Source organism: Alphaproteobacteria bacterium (assembly GCA_046302855.1). Taxonomy (GTDB): domain Bacteria; phylum Pseudomonadota; class Alphaproteobacteria; order Rickettsiales; family UBA8987; genus JBKCHH01. Next base: position 42,888 of record JBKCHH010000059.1, on the reverse strand, counting down.
AACATCAGGGTAGAATATAGCAGACCCATAAGGCTAGAATAGATGAAAAAGTGGGTCAATGCCGTTTTTTTCTCCATAGTAAGAATCTTAGCGCTTATAAAGAACACATAGCCAATTAAGCCAATAAGCAAAACCCAATGAAGGGGCCCCGTAGCCACAGCCTGTGCAAGACCTGGTATTTTACTTGAAAAGAATGCCACAACACCTGTTAAACCAAGGCCAATCGCCATGTAGTTGTAGATGTTTAAAAAGTATAGTCTTAAGCCCTCATCATAAGAAACGCTGGCCGTTACGGATTTTCTAGCTCTAGAATTAGTTACCATATAATTAACCCCTTAGGTTGCTTGGTTATTGCCACAATTATATCATATAATAATTAAAACTTTCAAGCAAAATCGGACAAAAACTTTTTGAGGTAGATTACTCAAAATTGGAAACATTAGTAAAAAAACAACTCATTTCCCCAGTGTGGCAAGCATTTCCAACCTGCTCTACCTTTAGTAGAATTGTATCATTATCACAATCTATATATAAATCTTTTAAGTGTTGAATGTGGTTGGAGGTTTCGCCCTTCATCCATTGCTTATTGCGAGAACGGGAAAAGTAATGCACTTTTTTGGTTAAAAGGGTTTTTCTAATAGAATCTTCATTCATATAGGCAAGCATTAGCACTTGATTGGTTTTATAATCCTGTGCAATGGCTGGAATTAAGCCCTGCTCATTAAATTTTATAGTGGCAATAAACTTTTCAATTTCTTTTTTCATAACACTTGAAGTAAAGGTGTTAACGCTATATATAATACAAAAACTTATTATAATGAACAGTAATAATCACAAAGAAATAGTTTTGGCAAAAAAAAGTAGCCTTATAAAGGCAAGGCCTTCTAAAGAAGAGGCAATGCTTGCCGTGCAAACCCTAATTGCTTGGGCGGGGGATAATCCTTTAAGAGAAGGGTTAATTGATACGCCTAAAAGAGTAGTTGAGGCTTACGAAGAGTTTTTTGAAGGTTATAATGTTGATCCTGAAGAAATCCTTTCAAAAACCTTTGAAGAGGTGGAAAATTACGATGAGATTGTTTTGTTAAAAAACATGCGGTTAGAATCCCACTGTGAACACCATATGGTGGCAGTAATAGGCAAGGCGCATGTTGCATATATTCCAAATAAAAGGGTGGTTGGAATTAGTAAAATTGCAAGGCTAGTAGATATCTACGCCAAACGCCTACAAACGCAAGAAACCATGACGGCACAAATAGCAGAAACTCTAGATAGGGTTCTAAAACCAAAGGGTGTGGCGGTTATTATCGATGCCAAACACCAATGTATGACGACTAGAGGGGTGCATAAGACAGATACCTCAACCATCACTTCTAAAGTAACTGGTTTATTTAAAACTGACCCTAGAACTAGAGCAGAATTTTTGGAACTGGTTGCCTCAAATAATGTTGGATAGAATAAGACAGCTCCCCCCCATCTTAATAAACCGCATTGCCGCGGGCGAGGTTATTGAAAAGCCAGCCTCAGTTGTAAAGGAACTGGTAGAAAATGCCCTTGATGCAGGCTCTAGCACTATTCAAATTATCATAAAAAACGGTGGCAAATCTTATATAAGTATAAAAGATAACGGCAGTGGTATGAGTAAAAGAGATTTAGACCTATCAGTTGAAAGGCATACTACCTCTAAACTCCCTTTTGATGACCTAATCAACATTAAAAACTTTGGTTTTAGGGGTGAGGCTTTGGCTTCCATTGCCTCTGTAGCAAGGTTAAAAATTTCCTCTTTTGATGCGAAACTAAATGAAGGTTATGAAATAAAGGTAGAGGCAGGGAAAAAACACCCCCTTATTCCAAGTGCAATTCAAAAGGGAACAAGGGTAGAGATTGAAGATTTGTTCTTTGCCACCCCAGCAAGGCTAAAGTTTTTAAAAAATAATGAGAGTGAAAAAAGGGCAATTATCGAGCGGGTAAAAACCTTTATTCTAGCCAATGAGAATGTGGATTTTAGCCTAATAATTGATGATAAGGAAATTTTAAAAAGCGCCACCCCTCACCTTAATTTGCCTGAAAAAAATTTGGAGGAGAGAATCAAAAAAATTTTAGGCAAAGACTTTCTAGAAAATTCTATTTTTGTAAGTGAACAAAGAGACTATTTAGAGCTAGAGGCCTATATTTCGCTCCCCACCTATAATGCCCCTAATACTAGTGATCAGTATATTTTTGTAAATAAACGCCCTTTAAAAGATAAGCTAATTAGCCTAGCCATAAGAATTGCCTATCAAGATGTTATTCCAAGGGGCAGATACCCCATTTTGTTGATGAATCTTAACATTCCTAGCGAATTTGTGGATGTGAATGTTCACCCCGCTAAAAGTGAAGTTAGATTTCAAGATGAAAATCTGGTGCGGGGTTTTATAATCTCATCTATAAAAAACGCTCTTTTTCAAAAAAGCCAATTTGCCTCAAGCCATATAGGTAGTGTGGCGGAGCAAAAGATTGTAGAAAATATTAAATTTTCCTTTCCGGAAAAGTCTCCAGAAAGAACTTACAATTTTATTGAAAATTCCTTCGCCGAAAAAGAAGAAACCCCCTATAAAAACCTCTCTTCTCCAAAACCACAGCCAAACAATCTTCATCTAGGCTACGCCCTATGCCAATTTAATAATTCTTATATCATCGCCCAAACAGGGGAAGAAATGGTGATAGTAGATCAGCACGCAGCACATGAGAGAATTGTTTATGAAGATTTAAAAATTAAGTTTGAAGCATCAGAAAAAAAGCTACAAAAACTGCTAATTCCAGAAATTATAGAGTTTAATTTTGGCGATATAGAATTTATCTTATCCAAACAAAAGGAGCTAGAAGATTTAGGCTTTAAATTTAGCGAATTTGGTGAAAATGCTATAGAGCTAAAGCAAATTCCAGCCATATTTGCCAACTATAATATCCCAAAATTTTTCAAAGATATTATTTCTGATATTAAAACCTCTAACACCATAAATTCGCACGATAAACTTTTAGAGCATATCTTAGAAACAGCTGCCTGCCACAATTCAATTAGGCAGGGGCGAAAAATGAATATAGAAGAAATGAACGCCCTGCTTCGCTTAATTGAAAAAACGCCTCAATCAGCCCAGTGCAATCATGGGCGACCAACTTACTTAAAGCTATCGCTCAAAAACCTAGAGAGTTTATTTGAAAGGGTTTGAGCTAAAATCCTTACACATCAACGGCTTATCTCTAGCGCCTTGTTTAAATGAACGGCCGCAAAGTGAATGAGGAATTTTTCTGCTTCTTTTTTATCTATCTTTCTGCCCGTTATTTCAGATGCTTTAATGGCGAAATCTTGAATCTCTTGGGGTGAAATAACACCATCCTTCACAATCCTTTCGGCTATTATTACAAGGGGTAGATGATCTTGAATATCTAACCCAAAATCGCCCTGCATGAAAGTGGAAGAGTTTTCTTGGCTATTTTGGCTGGGCAGAGTTTTCCACCTTATTAAGTTAATTTCACGATTAAAAATTATATTTTTTAGTAGCTCTTCGTTTTTCTTTTTTATTGTTTTTTCTTGTGTTGGTTCATAGTCTTTGGCTATATTTTTTTTACTCAAATAATCTATAATTATACCAGCTAAGGTTTTAGGACTAATTTTTGAATGGGAGTTTTTAAATATTTCAACAATTAGCTCTAACTCTTCTAAACTAAGCCTGCTAGTCTTCACTTCGTTAAATAGCAATCTTTCCACCTCTTCTGCACCTGCTAAATCATCTAAAATTTCTCTTATTTTTGATGGCATAAAAACCTCAATTAGTTTTAAGTCAGCTCATACAAAGCAACGGCTAGGGCTATTGAGGCATTTAGACTCTCCATTTTATTAGAAATGGGAATTTTTGCCAAAATATCGCAGGTTTTTTCGGTTAATTGGCGAAGCCCTTGCCCTTCTGCACCCAGCACGATTGCCAGCCTTTCAAAACCCTTTACTTCCCTAATTGTTTGTTTGGCATCTGCAGTTAAACCAAGTAGCCAAAATTCTTGTTTTTTTAAATCTTCCATTAGCCTTACCAAATTCCCAACTTCATAATAGGGAATATGCTCAAAAGCACCACTTGCTACTTTGGCTATTACCGCCTCATCTGAAAAGCTGTTATCTTTAGTATTAAATACCGCATCTACGCCAAAGGCAAGGGAGCTTCTTAAAATGGAACCAATATTATGGGCATCTGAAAGTTGGTCTAGCAAAACTATTCTTTTTGCGGTTGCGAGGGTTTTGTTAAGGTCTGGCTGAACTATACTTTCAGTTTTTATTACAATCCCTTGATGTTGAATGTTTTTACCCACCCTATTATCTAATTCTTGTGGCTTTACTACTCTAATGTTTTTAAATGGAATTAGCTCATCCTTATGTTTTGCATAAAACCCCTCACTTACCTCTACCGATAAGATTTTTCTAGCCCTATTGTTTAAGGCAGAAATACAGGCATGTTTGCCGTATAGATAATAGGTTTTTTGCATAGCTTGCTTTTTTTTCTTATAACATTTTCTTATATGGGGTTGCTTATAAATTTCTCTCCTCTAAAATTCTACTAAAAACTAGATGTATATGGATAATCAAGATTTAATTTCGCAATTAGTTCCTATTGTTATTGAAACCACTAACAAAGGGGAAAGGGCTTTTGACATCTATTCAAGGCTACTAAAAGAAAGGATTGTATTCGTAAATGGCGGGGTGGAAGACCATATGGCAAGTTTAGTGGTGGCTCAGTTACTTTTTTTAGAATCAGAATCGCCAAATAAAGATATTTTTATGTATATTAATTCGCCTGGTGGTGTGGTTACCTCAGGTTTAGCAATTTATGATACCATGCAATATATAAAGTGTGATGTTGCAACCTTGTGTATGGGGCAGGCTGCCTCTATGGGCTCGCTACTTTTAACGGCTGGCACTAAGGGCAAAAGGTTTGTTCTACCCAATGCAAGAATTATGATTCACCAACCATCAGGTGGTTTTAGAGGGCAGGCAACTGATATTGAAATTCACGCCAAAGAGATTTTAGATTTAAAAGGCAGGCTTAATAAGCTATATGTTAAGCACACTGGGCAAAAGCTAGAAGTGATTGAAAAAAATATGGAGCGGGATAACTTTATGTCGGCTGAAAAGGCAGTGGAATTTGGCATAGCAGATAAGGTAATTGCCTCAAGAGCAGATTTTACTAGAAAGGAAGAGGAGTGATAAGCCTTAATTCAACACGGGCTTAGCATCGCTACTATCTAAGGAAAAGGTGGGGATTTCTACCTTTAATATCTCACCATTTTCGTCTTGCATTTCATATATGCCACGCATTACGCCATTTGGAGCAAAAAGATGGGTGCCAGAGGCATATTCAAACACATCATGTGGTCTAAGGGTCGGCTGTTTGCCAACCACACCATCACCCTTTACTTCAAACTTTTGGGCATTGTTATCTATAATCGTCCAGTGCCTTTTTATAAGTTGCAGGGTTTTTTTAGAGTTGTTTTCAATTTTTATCTGATACGCCCAAACATAAAAGTTCTCACTAGGGAAAGACTCCTCTTTTAAATAAATAGGGGTGGCAGAAACCTCTACCCCGTTCGTAATTGTTTTATAGGTGTGATACATATTATTTTGTTATAGATATAGTTTAAATGGCAAAGGTTTCAATATAGTTAATTTTTAAAGATGTTTTACAAAGTCGTTAAATAGCGGGCTTGGGTTAAATGGGGTTGAGGTAAATTCTGGGTGAAACTGCACGCCAATAAACCAAGGATGGTCTTTTAGCTCTATTACTTCTGGCAACTTACCATCGGGTGATAGGCCAGAAAATATCATTCCTTTGGCCTCTAATCTATCTTTATAATTAATATTTACCTCATAGCGGTGGCGATGCCTTTCCCTTATTTCACTTTTGCCATAGATTTTTGCAATTTTACTACCTTTTTTAAGCACACATTCATAGCCACCAAGACGCATAGAGCCACCCAAATCATTATTCTTTACCCGAATATTTAACCCATCCTTAGAAAACCATTGTTGCATTAAGCCAACTATGGGGTTTTCTGCCTCACCAAATTCAGCTGAGGTAGCATCTTTAATGCCAACAACATTTCTAGCAAATTCAATAACGGCTAGCTGCATACCAAAGCAAATGCCAAGATAGGGAATTTTTTTCTCCCTTGCATATTGGGTGGCAAATATTTTGCCCTCCACCCCACTTTCACCAAAGCCCCCCGGAACTATTATCCCATCAATATCCGCTAGTTTTGTTGCCACATTTTCTTGATTCAAGGTTTTGGAATTAACCCATTTTATTTCTACCCTTGTATTATTGTTAATGCCTGCGTGATCTATGGCCTCTAGTAAAGATTTATAAGCATCTGATAAAGAAACATACTTGCCAACAATGGCGACCGTAACCTTTTTCTTTAGATTCTTTACCTTTTCATTAATATCTAGCCATTTGCTCAAGTTTGGTTTTTGAGAGCTAGAAATATTAAATTCGGCCAAAACCCTCTCATCCAAACCCTCCTCACTTAAACGGAGTGGCACTTCATAAATTGAATTTTGGTCTATTGCTTGAATGACGGATGCCTTGTTTACATTACAAAAAAGGGCAATTTTTTCCCTCTCTAACTGCGGAATATTATATTCACTTCTGCAAAGCAAAATATCTGGCTGAATACCAATGGTTCTAAGCTCCTTAACGGAATGTTGCGTTGGTTTGGTTTTTAACTCTTTAGCCGTTTTTATATAAGGAATTAGGGTTAGATGTATAAATATGGTTCTTTTATTCCCATTTTTATTTAACCCCAAATCATAAGAAAGTTGCCTTGCTGCCTCATAAAAAGGCAGGCCTTCAATATCGCCAATAGTGCCACCAATTTCACAGATTAAAAAATCTAAGCCTGCCGTATCATTCTTTATAAATTCTTTAATTAAATTAGTAACATGGGGAATAACCTGCACAGTTGCACCAAGATAATCTCCCTTTCTTTCTTTTCTAAGTAGTTCAGAATAGATTTTGCCAGCGGTAACATTGTCTAATCGGCCTGATTGCACTTCGGTTAGCCTTTCATAATGCCCTAGGTCTAGATCTGTTTCGGTGCCATCATCTGTAACAAAAACCTCGCCATGTTGAATGGGGTTCATGGTGCCTGGGTCAACATTTAAATATGGGTCTAGCTTTCTAATCTTTACCTTATAACCCCTTGCCTGCAATAAAGCAGCAAGGCTAGCTGAAGCCAAGCCCTTTCCAAGAGAAGATACTACCCCGCCAGTTATAAATATAAATTTACATTCACCAGTCATAATTGCATATTTTTTGGCTATTATAAGGGTTTTTTCTAAAATAGGAAATATTTAAAATCTCCTAAGGCGCATAACTTATCTTGCAAAAAACAATTAATGTTTTAAAAGCCGTTTCCACTATAATTTTATTGTAGGAAATCAATTAGGTTGGATTGCCGAGCGGTCAAAGGCGACAGACTGTAAATCTGTTCTCGTAAGAGTTCGAAGGTTCAAATCCTTCTCCAAACACCACTTTTAGTTAGGTACAACTAAGCCAAGTATAAAACACAAAATTTTAAGAAAACATCCTAACATTATTAGGCACAGGTCTTTTTGAGCAAAAAGATGGTGGTCGGAGGCAGAATTGAACTGCCGACACAAGGATTTTCAGTCCTTTGCTCTACCAACTGAGCTATCCGACCATAAGTATTAAAGCAACTTATAAAATAAGAGGTGCTTGCTAATGAAATTTTAGCTTTCAGTCAAGAATTAATCTAATAAAGAATATGATTACAAAACAACCTTGCTAGCGACTTCGTCTTTTAGTAAATCTATAATTTCAGCCACCGCGTATTTCTTCTGCTCATTAGAGCCAATTTTGCGAATGGTTACGCTGTTTTCAGCGGCCTCTTTTTCACCAATTACAAATAGATAAGGAATTTTTTGCAAAGAATATTCCCGCACCTTATAAGAAATTTTTTCATGCGAATTATCTAATACTACTCTAAAGCCTTCATTCTTAAGGGTTTTTTCTAAAGCAAAAGCAAAATCATCCACCGCATTGGTTACCGTTAAAATAGCAATTTGCACTGGAGCAAGCCATAAGGGAAATTTGCCAGCATAATGTTCAATTAAAATACCAATAAACCTTTCAAGTGAACCTAGTATTGCACGGTGCAGTATTACTGGATGATGTTTTTTATTATCCGCCCCTATATAATTAGCTTCCAGCCTTTGTGGCAAAACAAAATCTAGCTGAAGCGTTCCGCACTGCCAAGTTCGCCCCAAAACATCTGTTAGGTGAAATTCAAGTTTAGGGCCGTAAAATGCACCCTCGCCCTCTAATAACTCATACTCTAAGCCAGCCGCTGTTGTTGCCTGTTTTAAAGATTCTTCTGCTTTATCCCAAGTTGCATCGTCCCCTGCCCTTTTTTCTGGACGCAGTGAAATTTTTACCGCAATTTTATTAAATCCAAGCTCACTATAAACTTCATAAAGTAACTTACAGAAATTTTTGGTTTCATCAAAAATTTGATCTTCTGTGCAAAAGATATGCGCATCATCTTGCGTAAAAGCCCTTACCCTCATAAGCCCATGCAGAGAACCTGAAGGCTCATTCCTATGGCAAGAACCAAATTCTGCCATGCGAATGGGAAGCTGTTTGTAAGAAACGGTTTTTTGGTTAAAAATTTGAATGTGGCAAGGGCAGTTCATGGGCTTTATGGCAAGAGTTTTGCCCTCTGATTCAACTGAGAACATATTATGCCCAAACTTTTCCCAGTGGCCAGATTTTTCCCACAAAACTCTATCTACAATTTGCGGAGTTTTTACCTCTATGTAATTGTTTTGAATAAGTTTTTCACGAATATAATTTTCTAAAGTTCTATATAAAAACCACCCCGAAGCGTGCCAGAAAACTTGACCCACCGCTTCTTCTTGCATGTGGAATAAATTTAACTGTTGCCCTAGTAATCTATGATCCCTCTTTTTTGCCTCTTCAAGTAAATTTAAATAGTCTTCCAGCTCTTTTTTTGTAGCCCAAGCCGTGCCGTAAATGCGTTGCAGTTTTGCGTTATTTTGATCACCCCGCCAGTAGCTTCCAGCAATTTTGGTTAGCTTAAAGCCAGCATTTACCCAAGTGCCAGTTCTTGGCGAGTGTGGCCCGCGACACAGGTCTATAAATTCACCCTGTTTATAAACAGATATATCTTCGCCTAAAGGCAAATCTTGAATAATTTGTGCTTTAAAATCTTCACCGATGCTTTTAAAGTATTCTATAGCCTGTTTTCTTTGCCACACCTGCCTTTGAATGGAAGTATTTTTGGCGATGATGCCTTGCATTTTGGCTTCAATTTTGGGCAAATCATCAGGAGTAAAAGATTGTTCGCGATAAAAATCATAATAAAAGCCATCTTCAATATTGGGGCCAATGGTAACTTGCGTTTCTGGATAAAGCTCTTTCACCGCATCCGCCAGAATATGCGCCATATCGTGCCGCAACACCTCTAAGCCCTCTTTAGTGCCTATTGTAACAAGCTCTATTTTAGCATCTTCCTGAATTGGAATATAGCTATCAATTTCCCTATCATCCACCTTTACCACAACCACCCTTTTCGCCAGCGACGGACTAATGCTTTGAGCAATATCCAGCCCCGTAATACCTTTGGGATAATTTTTTACACTACCATCTTTTAGGGTTATTTGTATTTGCATATTAGCTTTTAATTAGCCTTTCGTAAGGCGGATAATATAAATAACTAAAATAATAAGTCATTAGTTGTTTTGAATTTTTATTTCAAAAAATCACCCAAAACCCTACTGCAGAATAAAGCTATTTAAGGCATCATTTAGCCAATCGGCAAATTTGCCATCTACCTCATCCATACGGTAAGAATAGATAATTGGTGTGTCGTAAGAATGATTGCTTATTATGAATTCTCGCACCTTTTCAAAATTATACACTGTGGTTTTAAGTAGAGAAATTACTTCACTTTCTTGCTTAATATCACCATTCCATTCATAGATAGAGGTATTGCCATTAATAATATTGGCACAGGCAACTAGCTTTCTTTCTACTAGAAGTCTTGATGTTTTTATCGCCTCTGCAATGTTTGGAAAGGTGGTGTAGATAACAATTAAATCCTTATTTAAACCCTTAAAAGCCATAGTTTAAGCCACTAATTATTATTAATAGCCTTCTATATGCTTTTAAACAAAATTGCAATTTTTCCCTTAGAAGATACTTTAAAGTTTTTGGGCTATTTCTTTTTAGAAGCCTTAGCCTTTGGTTTAGCCTTAGCTTTTGGCGCAGCCTTTGGCTTGGCCTTAGGTTTAGCTTTTGGTTTTGGAGCTACTTTTTTAGCAACAGTTTTTTTAGCAGGCTCTTTTTTTAGGTGTGCAACCTTGTGGCTATGATGAGCACGGTGTTTAATTTCACAAGAATTAATGCCAAGTAATTTGTAGGCAAAGCACCTAGCGGTTAAAGCATTTACAAATAGTGCAACTGAAGCCACCACTAAAATCGAGGCAACCCCTTCTGTTATAGCACCTTCAATTGAAAGGCGATAAGCGAAAATTCCAATTACTACTGCAAGAACCAAGCGAACTGCTCTATCTATTTTACCTAAATTAGCCTTCATAAAAACCCTCCCTAGGTTTATTAATTATAGCATTTGCACAATTAAACTAAAAGTCAAGAAATATCTACTTCTTCAAATAAATTTTATCAAAACTGCCGCCGTCATCAAAGTGCTTTTTTTGTGCTTGTTTCCAGCCGCCAAAATCTTCAATAGTTAAAAGTTTTATTGTTGGGTATTTGCTTGAAACTTCTTTTAAAACATCTTTATTGGTTGGTCTATAAAAGTGCTTTGCAATTAGCCTTTGAACATCTTTTGTATATAGAAAGTTCAAATATTCATTAGCAACTTCTAAGTTACCTTTTTTGTTGGCAGTTTTTTCAACAACTGCAACGGGAGGCTCTGCCAAAATAGAAAGTGAAGGATAGATTATTTCAAATTTATCTTGCCCAAGTTCTTTTTTGGTTAAGTAAGCCTCATTTTCCCAAGTAATTAATACATCACCAATATTTCGTTTAGCGAAAGTGGTTGTTGAGCCCCTTGCCCCAGTATCAAGAAGAGGAACATTGGCAAATAGGCTTTTTAGAAAATCTAGCGCCTTTGCTTCATCTTTATTATATTTATTTAAAGCAAAACCATAAGCTGCTAAGTAATTCCACCTTGCACCACCAGAGGTTTTTGGGTTTGGAGTAATTACACTTACGCCTTCTTTTGTTAAGTCATCCCAATCTTTTATTGCTTTTGGGTTTCCTTTTTTAACCAAAAACACTATGGTAGATGTGTAAGGGCTTGAATTATTTGGAAATTTTTCTTGCCAACCGTTGGTAAGCAATTTGCTTTTTGATGCAATATTATCAATATCAAAGCTAAGGGCTAGGGTTACAACATCTGCATCAAGACCATCTATAACGCTTCTTGCCTGCTTTCCGCTGCCACCGTGCGATTGGGTAATTTTAACATCTTCCCCTGTTTTTTCCTTCCAGTGTTTTGCGAATATTTCGTTGTATTCTTCGTAGAATTCACGGGTTGGATCATAAGAAGCATTAAGAAGCTCTTTAGTTTTGGCAAAGCCTTGGTTTGCAAAGCTTAAGATAAATAGTGTTAGTAATAGTAGTTTTTTCATAAAAGTTTACCTGTTTGTTGTTATAGTTGTTAAAATTTAAATTGCACTCTACTTAAAATGGCTTTTTCATCAGGCCTATCCTTATTTAAAGCCGCACCTTTATCAAAGGTAGTAAAATCATAATCAGCACTTACTTTAACATTTTCGTTTAAGTACCAATTAACACCGCCTCCATAGCTTTTTGCATCTTTAGCAGAGCTTGAAGAATCTGCAAAAGTGCCAAAACTTTTCTTATCTATTTTGGTTTCGCCAACTCTTCCAACTACTTCAAACGCACCATAGCCATTTTCTTTTGGATTAAAATCTTTAGCTGGCTTTACCCCACCTTTAAAGTTTATATCTTCACCGGTTAGCACATAAGATGCTTCTAGGTTATAAGCTTTATGATTTAATTCATCGGTTAAACTGCCTAGCTTAACATTTTGTTTTGATGTAGCATACTCGGCAACAAGCCCAAAGTTATTATAGAACCAGTAGCCTTGAGGATACAAACGCTGATGAGTCCCTTCGGCAAACACATTTGTTTTGTATTTAAAAAATGCTTGCTGGCCGGGCGTTCTATAATCACCCAATATAGGCTTAGTGCTTGAGCCTTCACGCTCACCCTTACTTGCGGCAATACCTATACCAAGCCCGCGAAGAAGCAAATATTTACCTTCTTTAAAGGGGTGGGTAAAAATTCTAGCGAAGATATCTTTTTTATTATCATCATCACTGTCTGTATTGGCTAAATCTGCATTGCCGTTAAAAACGCCAATTTGATATTCTATTTGATCTACTATTGGCTGACCATAAATTTGAAAGCCAATATCTCTATTTGGAGCTAAATTAGTAGCATGTCCACGCTCTACAAAGAACAAATCTGTGGAAGATTGAAGGCGTTCTAATGAAAGCGGCGGCTTAAATTTACCAATTCTAAGTTGCAGAGAATCATAAAACTTATAATCTGCATGTGCATCAAAAACTCTTGTTGAAGAGCCTGCAAATTCTGGCATTAAGCGAAAAGATGCATCATTTGCTTTAAACTGCAAAACAGGACGAAGTCTTCTGCTTAAAAATTCATCCCTTCCGGTTTTATCATCAAGAAAACTTCTGTAATCAAATTGAAAATAGCCATTTAGCGAAAGTTCGTATTTTTTATCTTCAGATGAAATTTTAAGCCCCTTTTTACCAAGTTCAACATTGGCAAATTTTCCGGTATTTGCATCCTTTTTTTCTTGCTCAACTTCTTTTTCCCTTTTTAAAAGCGAAAGCTCCTGCTCAATTTTTTTTATTCTACTTCCAACATTTTCAGTTTTTCCAATTTGTGGAAAAAATGCAAAGCCAGCTAAAAATGTTGCTGAAAGTAATGTATTTAATGTTTGTTTATTCATAAAGCCCCCCTAATGGCAATAATTCCTATTATATATATAGGAATTAAGAAGATACAAGAGGTATTTTTATTTATTAACCAAAAAGTAATAATCCCCCTATAGAATGGTAATTATGAAAATTAATCTATTACTAGTATTATTGCTTTTGGCAGGCTGTGCGGAAAATAAATCTTCCTACCAAAACATTGGCTTTTCGCAGTTATGGAAGCCAAGGCTTGCAACCATCCCAGATGCACCAAGTGAAGGGCCAGAGGAATATAAACAGGGCTGGAGAGATGGTTGCGAAACAGGTATGGCTGCCTATGGTAATATGCGTTACAAGGCAATTTATCAGTTTAAGCAAGATCAAAACTTATCTGGAAACCCAATCTATTACAATGCTTGGAGGCAATCTTACACCTATTGCCGTTATCACCTACTTTCTAAATTGAGGGAGGCAGAATAGATAAACATATGAAAAAACTTTTTTACATAGCCATTTTGTTAATAGTTTCAGCCTGCAACCCTGAAACCATGCCGATGAAAATTTACCCTAGAAACATTACTAGCGGTCCGCTTGATCAAAAGCCTAAATTTTCTGGCCCTGAAGCACAGATTGCCAGCATTGGTTATGATCACGGTTGCACATCTGGTATAACCTCTTACGGTAACTATTTATACAAATCGCAATATAAGTTTATTCGCGATAAAGAGTTAAGTAGCAACGGCACTTACAGTAGAGTGTGGAGTGATTCCTATAACTACTGTAGGCACTGGATGTCTGGACATTTAGGTCATGGCGCTTTTGCTGCTGAAAACTTAGATGCCCCTCAAAAGGTTGGAGCCGATGGTATATTTAATCAGCAAGATTTAAGAGCGCGGGCAAACCCCGCTTCACCCTTAAGAGTAATTCCACAAAGTGGGGCGATAGACTTTTTTGGCTATGGCGCAAAAGAAGATAGGGGATTTTTTAATCCACCATCTGATAGTTTATTAGAATCTCAAAACAAGGGTGGCTTTTTTGATAAAACCACGCCTAATTTTTTATCGCACAGTTCAGATGCTTGGCCTTGGGAGTAAAAAAATCCTATAGAAAATTATTAAATTTTCTATAGATGTGGGTGATATGATAAACAAGGATATAAAAAAATCGCATAAACTTGCTACCAAGCTAATTCGTGGTGGCACTAAAAGAAGTAATTTTGGTGAAACCTCAGAAGCGATATTTTTAAATTCAGGCTTCTGTTACGATTCTGCCGATGTTGCCAAGGCAAGGTTTAATGGCGAACAACCAGGTTTTGTCTATTCCAGATATTCAAACCCCACCCTTACCATGCTAGAAGAAAGGTTGGCACTAATTGAAGATGCTGAAAAGGCAATTGTAACCTCAAGTGGCATGAGTGCCGTATTTGCAAGTATAATGGCAACAATAAAAACGGGGGAACACTTGCTTGCTAACAAGGTTTTGTTTGGCTCTTGCTATTATATCATAACGCAAATTCTACCCCGCTTTGGTATTGAATATACTCTGGTTGATGGCAAAGATAATGAGGCTTGGGAAAAGGCTTTCAAAAAAAACACCACTCATATTTTTATCGAAACGCCAGCTAACCCCACGCTTGAAATGGTGGATATTGAACATGTTGGCAGGCTTTCAAAAAAGCATAATTGCATTTTTATTGTGGATAATATTTTCGCCACTCCCTTGCTTCAAAAGCCCCTACTACTTGGTGCTGATATTGTGGTCTATTCCACCACTAAACATATGGATGGTGGCGGTAAAACCTTAGGTGGTGCCATTTTGGGTGGTGAAAAGCATTTAACCGAAAAAATACTCCCCTTTGTTCGCCATACGGGACCAGCACTAAGCCCATTTAATGCTTGGGTGGTGCTAAAAAGTTTAGAGAGTTTTGATTTAAGAATGGAAAAACACTGCACAAATGCTGAAAAATTAGCGGAATTTTTAGGTAATCATAAAAAAGTGGAGAAAATTTACTATCCGCATCACAAATCTTTTCCGCAATATAAGTTGGCAAAAAAACAAATGCTAAGGGGTAGTAATATGATAGCCTTTGCGGTTAAAGCTAAGAATGAGGCGGAGGTTTTTGCCTTCTTAAACCGCTTAAAACTAATAGATATTTCAAACAATTTAGGTGATTCTAAAAGCCTAATTACCCACCCTGCCACCACAACGCATAGTAATATAGAAAAAAGTGAACGGGAAAAAATGGGCATTACCGATAACCTCCTTCGCCTTTCCGTAGGGCTAGAAGATGCGGATGATTTAATAGATGATTTGAAGTTGGCACTTTAGAAAATTAGTCATTGCCCCCTTTTTTACTTCTAATTTACAATTCCCCTTAACCCATGATAGCTAACATAAGAGCCAATTAGAACTATTAAGCCAACTGAAAAATAGGGGGCGTTTCTAGCAATTCTGCTAAATTTAGCACCAAAACCCTTAGACATTTTCTTGGCCATCTTACGCGTGCTAATGGTAGCTATAATGCCAGATGCCACTAGGGTAATGGCAAGCCCTATGCTAAAACACAAAACTAACAAGCCTCCTAAGGCAATTTTTTTTAACTGCAGGCAAAGTAAAAGCACGGTAATTGAAGCAGGGCAGGGGATTAGCCCGCCAGTTAAGCCAAAAGCTATAATCTGCCCATTTGTTACGCTTCTATTTGCAAAGTGGTGGCGAATATCATTAGCGTGGGCTACCGCGTGGGCATCTTGATATTCTGGCGATACTATATCTATGGCGGAATGTTTACTGTGGCTGTGCTTGTGCTTGTAGTTATTATGATGTTTTAAAATTCGGTAAAGCATCCACAGGGCAATTGCTATTATTAAAACACCAGAGGCTATCTGAAAGTAAGGCTCGGTAGTTTCAGCATCAAATTTTCCACCTAAAAAATACATGCCAGTTATTGCAACCAGCCAAACAACTAAAGTGTGAGAAATAGTGGCAGAAAGCCCAAGTAGAACTGCTTGTTTCACCGTTCCACGCACTGCAATAATAAAAGCCGCCATCATGGTTTTAGAATGGCCTGGTTCTAACCCATGCAAGCTGCCTAGCAAAATAGCTGTAGGTATAAAAATCCACAGGTGAATAGCACCTTGCTGTATAAGGCTCGCAATATCTGGCATAGGAAAATATTTTAATTCTTAAATCGCTAATTGTAAAATACTAGATTTACAAATTCTCACCCATCTTATAGGCGGTTGCAATATATCTAGAAAACCTTTGGTTGGAAGGGCTAGTGGGCGAAACCAAGCCAAAAACTTTCGTGGAAGTGTTTTTAATTCCGCACATACGAAATATTGTTTTTATGGCTCTGCTACTATGCTGACCAGAAAACCATTTATAGAAAAAAGCAGGCATACCGCAGGTTATGATAATTTATGGCGATATTGCCTAAGAAAAGCCTTTCCAAAAACAAAAGAGGCTACTTTCAGAAAAGATGTAAGCAAACGATTGCACCCTATATTAAAACTTAGAAATAGAGTTGCACATTATGAACCAATTTTAAAGTATGACTTGGCAAAATATAATCAAAACATTATTGATATTATTAATTGGATAGAACCTGAATTTGTTAGCTACTTAAAAAAATTGTAATGAACACGCAAGAATACATAACCAAACTTAGTAATACTTTTAAGCAGGGTAATGCAACCGAGCATACATACCGCCCTTTGTTTAAAGCCTATATTGAAAGCCTTGCAGAAAATATCAAGGCAACTAATGAACCTAAACGCCAAAAATGTGGCGCACCAGATTATATTATAACCAAAACCAAGCATAAAACAGATATAGATATTGGCTATATTGAAGCCAAAGATATAGGGCAAAACCTTAATGAACATGAAAAAACAGACCAACTAAAACGCTATACCCAAAGCTTAGATAACCTTATTTTAACTGATTATTTTGATTTTAGATTTTTCGTAAAAGGGCAAAAGGTTGCCGAAGTTAAAATAGCAGAAATATCTGGCAATCAGCTAAAACCACTGCCAGAAAATTTTGCACAGGCAGAAGCGTTGCTAATTAACTTCCTTGAATATACGGGGCAAACTATAAAATCTGCCAAAGCTTTGGCTAGCATGATGGCTAAAAAAGCAATACTAATGAAAGATGTTTTTGCTAAAGCCCTTAGCGAAAACTATGAAAACAACACATTGCATGACCAGTATGAGGCCTTCAAAAAAATATTAATACACGACCTTTCAAAAGAACAATTTGCCGATATATACGCCCAAACTGTAACTTATGGAATGTTCACAGCTAGATTGCATGATACCACGCTAGAAACATTCTCAAGGCAGGAAGCAAGGGAACTGATACCAAAAAGCAATCCGTTTTTGCGCCAGCTTTTTGATTATATCTCTGGTGCGCAACTAGATGATAGGGTTGTGTGGATTGTAGATGCCCTGTGCGAAGTTTATCGTGCAACCAACATTGGCGATATATTGCAAGATTTCGGCAAGAAAGATGGCAGGAATGACCCTATAGTTCACTTTTATGAAAGCTTTCTAGCTGAATATGACCCTAAACTTAGAAAGTCACGAGGTGTGTGGTATACTCCAGAACCAGTGGTAAATTTTATCATAAGGGCAATTGATGACTGTTTGAAAAAATATTTTAATCTGCCAGATGGTTTAGCAACAACTGAAAAAGTAAAAATAAAAGTTGATGAACAGGCTTTTGATAAAAGAACAAAAACAGGTAAAGCCCAGAAAGAAATTGAAGTTCATAAAGTGCAACTGCTAGATGTTGCAACAGGTACAGGCACTTTTATTGCAGAGGTTGTAAAGCAGATATACAAAGCCAAGTTTGAAAACCAAAAAGGTATGTGGAGCAG
Organism: Alphaproteobacteria bacterium; assembly: GCA_046302855.1. Taxonomy (GTDB): domain Bacteria; phylum Pseudomonadota; class Alphaproteobacteria; order Rickettsiales; family UBA8987; genus JBKCHH01. The sequence continues at coordinate 24,949 of JBKCHH010000059.1, read as the reverse complement.
TTATGTTGAAGAACATCTATTGCCACGCCTGCACGGGTTTGAAATTTTAATGGCAAGCTATGCTATGTGCCATTTAAAAATAGACTTATTGCTTGAACAACTTGGCTATAAACCAAAAAATATCAGCAACCCTAAACGCCTTAGTGTTTACCTAACCAATAGTTTAGAGGAAGCCCACCCAGATACAGGCACGCTATTTGTAAACTGGCTTTCAAAAGAGGCACAAGAGGCAAACCTAGTTAAAAAAGATATGCCAGTAATGGTAGCCTTTGGCAACCCACCTTATTCAGGAGTTTCCTCAAACATGGGTGAATGGATAGTAAACTTAATTGAAGAATATAAATATGTTGATGGCGAACATTTTGGGGAGCGAAAACATTGGCTTCATGATGATTATGTAAAATTTATTAGATATGGCGAACATTATGTAAATAAAAATGGCGAAGGTATCCTAGCTTACATTACTAATCACGGTTATATAGATAACCCTACTTTTAGGGGTATGAGATGGCACTTGTTAAATACTTTTGACCACATTTATATTATAGACCTACACGGCAACTCAAAGAAAAAAGAAATTTCCCTAGATGGTAGTATAGACCAAAATGTATTTGATATTGAGCAGGGCGTAGCAATTATAATAGCTATAAAAACCAGTCAAAAGAAATCTAAATTAGCAGAAGTTAATCACGCAGATTTTTGGGGCAAAAGGGAAGACAAATACAATCTATTATGGGAAAAATCATTAAATAATATTGAGTTCAAAAAAGTTGAATACCAAAAGCCATACTATTTATTTAACCCACAAAATTATAAACTAAGCGGAGCTTATGATAACGGTGTAATATTAAATAAACTGTTTAATTTAAATAGCACTGGAGTTCAAACAGGCGATGAAGAAAATCTAACTGATTTGTCTAGTGAGGAATTAAAAAATAAAATATTTAATATATCTGAGATTTCTATTTCAGAGAAACTAATATCAAAATACACACAAAAGCCCTTTGATACTAGATGGATGCTATTTTTAAAATCAATTAATGATATTAAATCCGATAATTTGAAAATTCCAAAGTCTTATCGCTCTAGGTATAATATTGCAAAACATTCAGCATATAATCCAAATTATTGTTTGTTATTTGGCAGGAGTAACAAATCTGATGCAGCTGACCATTTTTTTATATCAAGATATTTTTCAGAAGTAAAATGTGCAGAAAGAACAACTGGCTCAATATTTTGTCCTCTTTATTTATATCAAGATGGTCTTGAAAATAATCGAGAACCAAACCTTAACCCTAAAATAGTTAAAGAAATATCGCAGAAGCTTGGCTTGCCCTTCGTGCCAGACCACGAAGATATAAAAGCAGATGGTAAAACCTCTTTCAGCCCTCTCGACTTGCTAGATTATATCTATGCCGTTCTGCACAGCCCTGCATATAGGGAAAAATATAAAGAGTTTTTAAAAATAGATTTTCCTCGCATTCCATATCCAGAAAAAGCAACCTTCTGGCAATTGGTTGCACTTGGCAAACAAATTCGTGAACTTCATTTACTTGAAAGCCCATTGCTTGCAAAACCAATTTGCAGTTATGATGTTGATGGTGATAACAAAATTGAAAAGCCAGAATATAAAGATGGCAAGGTTTACATAAACAAAACCCAATATTTCAACAATGTGCCAGAGATAGCTTGGAACTTTTATATTGGCGGTTATCAACCAGCCCAAAAATGGCTAAAAGACCGCAAAACTAGAACTCTAACCTATGACGACATCACCCATTACCAAAAAATTATATTAGCTCTTTTTGAAACAGATAAGCTTATGAAACAAATTGATGAGGTTTTAAAAGTATAGAAGCCATAATCTAGAGTTTTCTAGTATATAGGAAACATGGCGGGGACGACGGGGCTCGAACCCGCAACCTCTGCCGTGACAGGGCAGCGTTCTAACCAATTGAACTACGTCCCCCATAAAGTCATAATTTGAAGCATACCTTGAAAATTATCAAAGACTTCTGGACTTTAAAAGAGGGCTGGTTATTAACACTCTTAAACAAAAATACAAGAGCATTTTAATCAAGATGTTTAATAAAAATAGCATAAAAGAAATTTTTGGGCTTGATTTTGATATTAGCTTTTCGCCACCAAAAATAGAAAGTAATCTGCAAAGCTACATTCCTAAAAAAGATGACTCTTACTTTTTCGATGCTGAAATTACTAAAGCCCTGCTGGCTGGCTTTGCCTTTAATAAAAGAGTGTTGGTATATGGTTTGCACGGCAGTGGAAAATCTTCCCACATTGAACAGATTGCAAATAGGCTTGCTTGGCCATGCGTAAGGGTGAATTTAGATGGTCATATAGGTAGAATTGATTTAATTGGGCGGGATGTAATTTCTTTAAAAGATGGCAAGCAAATAACTGAATTTAAGCAGGGTATTTTACCTTGGGCTATGGAAAAGGGCGTGGCACTAATTTTTGATGAATATGATGCAGGCAGGCCTGAAGTGATGTTTGTGCTACAAAGGGTTCTAGAAAGTGAAGGTAAACTTACCCTATCTGAAGAAAATAGAATTATTGAACCCCACCCAAATTTTCGCCTTTTTGCCACTGCTAATACTATAGGGCTTGGGGATGAAACTGGTTTGTATCACGGCACTAATATGGTAAACCAAGGTCAGCTGGATAGGTGGAATATAATAATTCACCAAGACTATATTCCAGTTGAAAAGGAAATTAAAATGCTTCTACTAAAAATTCCGAAAATGCAGAAATATAGTGCGGAATTAACTAAAATGGTGGGCTTTGCTTCCCTTACACGCAATGCTTTTAAAAATGGTGATTTGGCGGTGTTAGTTTCCCCCAGAACCATGATTTCTTGGTGCGAAAATTTGGTAATTTTTGGTGATTTAAACCTAGCCCTAAAATTCGCCTTTTTAAACAAGTGCGATGCCAATGATTTAAATCTGATAAAAGAGTTTTATCAGAGGGCTTTTAATAGGGAACTAGAATAAAGACCTTGCCTAATTCTACTTCTATGGATTTTTAAGCATTTGCTTCGATGCTCAAATCCTCATTTACAATTAGTAAACTCCGGTTTTCCGCTTCGAGGCAAAAGCATAAAAATTTCATATAAGCGAATTATGCAGAGGTCTTAGCAATATAATATTGATAATAGCAATAGTTTAATTATAGAGGCTGTAAGAGGTATAGTTTATGTCATTTGGTCCTTTTGAAATTCTGTTGATTTTGGTGTTAATTCTGGTGCTTTTTGGGGCGGGCAAGCTACCAAAAGTTATGGGAGATTTAGGGGTGGGAATTCGCAACTTTCGTAAAAGTTTAAATACAGAGGATACAGTTTTAAGCAAACAGGAAGAAGAATATCAAAAAAACCAAGAAGAAGTAAAAAAAATTGAACATATAAAGGTAGCTTCAAAAGCCCCTTCTAAAAAGAAGGGGAAAACTAAGGCTTAAGTTTTTTTGCCTAAAAAATCATCAAAAGCCCTCTGCCAAGTTCTTAACACTATCCCATAATCTTGTTCTATTTTAGAGCAATTTAGCCTTGAATTAAGCGGTCTTTTAGCAAGGGTTGGATATTCTGCAGATGAAATTGGGATTATTTGGGGGATTATCTCCCTAACTAAAAGATTATTTTTCTTATAACCATCTAAAATGAATAGGGCAAAACTATACCAGCTAGTATAGCCCGCATTTACTAAATTATATATTCCCTTTATCTTTGCCCCTTTTTTTAGCACCTCTAGCGTGGCACTGGCAACATCTAGGGAATTAGTGGGGGAGCCATATTGATCATCCACTACCCTTATAATTTCTTTTTCTTTAAATAATCGTAGCATGGTATTTGGAAAGTTAACCCCATCCACACTATAAAGCCAAGAGGTGCGAAAAATTAGATAGCTACCATCAATTTTGCTAATTTCCCGCTCCATTTCTAATTTGCTCAATCCATAAAAGCCAAGTGGATGAAGGTTTTTGGTGTTGTTTTCTTGGTAGGGTTCACTTCCCTTGCCATCAAAAACATAATCAGTAGAATAGCTAATAAAAATAACGCCATTTTCTTTTGCCCATTTAGCTATAATGGTGGGAGTGGTGGTGTTTATAAGGTGGCACAAATCATTTTCTTTTTCTGCCAAATCAACCTTAGTATAGGCGGAAGTATTTATGATGGCGAAGTGCGGTTCTTTTATTGTTCTTAAAAAACCAATAACATTATCTGGCTTAGAAAAATCTACCTTTTTGCTATCAATAAAGGTTAAGCTAAATTCTTTGTGTTGGTTAGAAATTTTAGCTAAAGACTTGGCTAACTGCCCATTTTTTCCAAACACCAAAATATTTTTTACTGTTTTTTTCATTTCAAATTAAATATACTAAAAATTATGCCAGAGTTATTTACCATTACCACCCATAATATAAATCCAAAACAAGCTACAGAGAAGAAGTATCTAGAAATAAAGAAAAGAATTTTAGATGAAATAGAAAATACCAATGAAGGGAAAAAAATAAGATCACTTGGCGTTATAAGGGATGAAAAGAATCTAAACACTGCCATAAAAATCGCCTATAATTTAAGAAAAAACTTTACTAGCCTATATGTTTTTGGAATGGGTGGGAGTGTTCTGGCAGGAAAAGCAATGCTTGGTTTAGAAAGTTATTTTGGCAATAAAGATCTCGAAAAAAGGGTAGAGTTTATAGACTATTTAGACCCTATAGAAATAAACCAAAAATTTTCTTCTATAGATGAAGATACCTGTTTTTTGTTTATTAGTAAGTCTGGTGAAACTTCTGAAACCATTAGCCTTTATTACGCCCTAAAAACTTACCTAAAAGATAAAATATTCTTCAAAAATAACTGCTATTTTATAGTGGGGGAGGGGCAAAATAGCTTAAGAGAAATTGCCGAAAAAAATCACAAAAAAGAAAATATTTTTGTGCATGAAAGTGAAATTGGTGGCAGATTTTCTTTTTTCTCACTAGTGGGGCTTGTGCCAAGTGGCTTTATGGGTTTTGATGTAGAAAAGATTTTAGCTGGTGCAGATGAAACTATTAAAAATTTCTCCCTGCCAAATTCACAAATCCACAAAGCAATTTTGGCAACGCTTAATTCTATTGATGAAATAAATGCTTATGTTTTTATGCCCTATATTACCGGTTTAAAAGACTTTAACCTTGTTTTGTGCCAAATATGGGGGGAATCTATTGGTAAGGATGGCTTTGGTATTATGCCTTATCCCGCAATCGGAACAGCAGATCAGCATAGTCAATTACAGCTTTATCTAGATGGGCAAAAAAATAAGCTAATAGAAATAATTGGTGTAAAAAACTTTGGGCAAAATCTATCAATAGGTAAGGTAAAAAAATCAGATTTTTTGAATAATAAGAATTTAGCCCAAGTTTTGCAGGCCCATCTAAAGGGCACAATTTCAGCCCTTGTGGATAAAAAACAAAGGGTAAAATATATAGAGCTTAAAACCTTAGATGAAAAAACTATTGGAGGTCTATTTGCCTATTATTTTTTAAATACTATTAGCAGTTGCTATTATTTAAATCTTAATCCATTCAATCAACCGGGTGTCGAGTTGATAAAAAAATACGCCATAAAAAATCTGTATGAAGTATAATTATCCAAATTCAAATGGGCATTTTGGTGCCTTTGGTGGCAGATATGTAGCAGAAACTCTAATGCCATTACTAATAGAGTTAGAAACTGCCTATAAAAAGGCCACAAAATCAAAAGATTTTTGGAAGCAGATTGCTAAACTTAACAAACACTATACTGGCAGGCCAAGCCCTCTTTATTTCGCCAAGAATTTAAGTGAATATTTGTGCGGTGCAAAAATTTATTTTAAGCGGGATGAATTAAATCACACCGGTGCTCATAAGATTAACCACTGTATTGGTCAAATAATTCTGGCTGATAGGATGGGAAAGAGCAGAATTATTGCGGAAACTGGTGCTGGGCAACATGGGGTTGCAACTGCTACTGTTTGCGCTCTGTTTAAAAAGAAATGCGTAATCTACATGGGGGCAAAGGATGTGGAAAGGCAAAGCCTAAATGTTTTCCGCATGAAGTTGCTAGGTGCCACTGTAGTTCCCGTAGAATCTGGCTCCGCCACCTTAAAAGATGCAATGAATGAGGCGATAAAAGACTGGGTAAGCAATGTGGATGATACCTACTATTTAATTGGCACAGTTGCAGGCCCACACCCATACCCTATGATGGTGAGGGATTTTCAAAGCGTAATTGGTATCGAGGCAAAAAAACAAATTATAAAGCAAGAGGGCAAATTGCCAAACTTGCTAGTTGCCTGTGTTGGCGGTGGGTCTAATGCTCTTGGGTTATTTTCTGCCTTTTTAAAGGATAAAAAGGTTAAAAAAATTGGGGTAGAGGCAGGGGGTAAGGGTATTGATTCTAGCGAGCATTCAGCCTCTTTATTAAAGGGTTCGGTTGGCGTGTTGCATGGCAACAAAACCTATCTTATGCAGAACAGCGAGGGACAGATAAGTAAAACTCACTCTATTTCTGCAGGGCTTGATTACCCAGGTATTGGGCCAGAACATGCTTTTTTAAAGGATCAAGGGTTAATTTCTTATGTTTCTGCTACTGATACAGAGGCGTTAAATGCCCTAGAACTATGTGCCAAGCTAGAAGGAATTATCCCCGCCCTTGAACCAGCCCACGCCCTTGCTCATGTTATTAAAGTTGCCCCTAAAATGAAAAAAGATGAGGTGATTATTGTAAATATTTGTGGCAGGGGAGATAAGGATATTAATACGATTAAAGACTACTTTAAATTATAGCATTACACCCATCTAATATACTGCTCATCATCCTTTAGCTCCATCAATACCTGTTGCAGATGGTTAATTTTGGCAAGCTCTGGCTTTATGGGTCTGCCCATTCTTAAAACTATGCTCCGTCTAAAATCCTTTGGTAACCAGCGATACCATTTGCCTTGATACTTTCTGCTCCACATAGAACCCCAAAAACCTTGAATAGCAATTGGGTAAACAGGAACTGGATTTTTTTCTAAAATCCACTCAACGCCTAACTTAAACCTTTTCATATTGCCCGTGTAAGACATTGTCCCTTCTGGGAAGATACATACCAAATGCCCCTCAGTTAACAGTCTATCTACTTGATTAATAGCCATTGTGACATCTTTTTTGTGGGCTTCGATAGGAATGGAGCGACTTAGTTTCATCAAAGGGTAAATAAGCGGTATGTAGAATATTTTTTTATAAACTATAAAAGAAATGGGCCTAGAAATTCTAGCTAAAATAGCCTGCGAATCCATATAGGAAAGGTGGTTAGCAACAATTAAGGCAGGGCCATTTTTGGGCAATTTTTCAAAACCAACATATTCAATGCGATATATTATCCTTAAAGCCACATAAAGAAACATCCTTAACAGATTATATAAAACATCTCTTAACCAATTCATAAAAAACTGTATTTATAATAAAAGTTTAATAGTATAGTTATAAAATAGTAAACAAGTTAATAATTTATGAATAAAAACCTATATATATTTTTTGTAGCAGTTATTTTTTTGGCTATATATCCAACCCATATTTATGCGGCGGATTTTGGTGGAGTAGAAAAATTAGCTTGTGCGGTAGCAAATGTTGTTAGTGGTAATATAGCAAAGGCAATAGCTACTATTGGGATAGTATTTTTAGGGGCAAGGGCCTTTATAGGCAAGTTAGATTGGCCAACAGTTTTAATAGTAGCCCTTGGTGTATTTATAGTATTTGGTTTTGTACCTTTGATAAAAACCATAGTAAGTTTTGCTGGAATAGCAAACTATGATGCTACTTGCCCAACATCTTAAATCTATGCCCTCTAAAAACAAATTCATTTGGCTAACAGTATTGGTATTGTTTTTATTTGATGCTAAGGATTTATTTGCAGCTAATCTATTTGAACCACTGGCAAATGTAGTATGTGCAATAGCTACCGCCTTAACCTCTGATATAGCTAAGGCTATGGTAACGGTTGGGTTAGTAATTATGGGAACAAGAGCCTTTTTAGGTAAGTTAGATTGGGCAACGGTGCTAATAGTAACTTTAGGAATTTTTTTAATTTTTGGCATTATGCCAATTTTAAAGGCTATTTCTTCAGCTGCTGGTTTTAAAGCACCAGTTGCTTGTTAACTAATCTTAACCTATTCTTAACAAGTTTAAGGTATAATAAAGTAATAATTTAAGGTATTTTTTATGTTTAGAATTTTTAGCATTTTATTAATTTTGGGTTTTGGTTTTACTGCTAATGCCTCTGCCGTTTGTGGCGTTGATGGCTTTTATCTAAGCGTTTATAATGGTAAATCTGAATGTATAAGATGTGATGATAAAAGTGTATTGGTGGCAGATACTTCTAATAAAGAAGCCCCATCAGTAGTTTGTATTCCAAAAGAAGTTAGTAAAGATATAACCTCTTGTAATAAAGCAAATGGCACCTGTATAGATTCTTCAGGGGTGGTAAATATTGATAAGTTTAAAGACCCTATGGTTCAGGTGAACAAAAGCCTATCAAAGGTTGCTTTTTCTAGCACTGTAAAACAGGGTAGTAGTGCAGAAGAGGTTAAAAAGTTCTTGAGTTTTTCAGAGCAAGAAAAAAATGCTCTTGTAGCTAAAACCTTAAGTAATATTAATCCTACAGATGATTCACAAGTTATTGGCGGAGCAAAATCTAAATTAAGTGGAGTTGATGTTAGCAATGCTACATTAAGTGCTGGCACTACAGCTACTACCGGTGTTATTGGTTTCACCAATGCTAAAACCATTCTTTGTAATTTCGCTACAGTATTACAAGGAAAGCTTGGAACTGGTATAGCCACCATTGCCATATTCATTTTAGGTATTACTGCCTTTATGGGTAAATTAAGCTGGGTGAATGTGTTTATCGTTGCCTTTTCTATAGTAATAATGTTTGGTGCGGTAAAATTTTCTTCCATTATCGCTGGATTAGTTGGAATATCTGGTAGCTTTAGTTGCTAACTATTAAACCAATTATTGCACTAGATCATCTAAATTTTTAGAGGCAAAATACTTACCTATTTCGTTAGATAACCCATTCCACAAATTATGAGTTAAGCATTTACCCTTTTTATGCCCGCAACCATCTAGTTTTTCTATTTCGCATCTTGTCATTTTTATAGGCTCATCAACTGCCATTATAATATCTGCAACAGATATTTTATCTGGCTCTTTATTTAAAAAATACCCTCCCCCTGGCCCTTTAATAGCGCCAACTAAATTAGCAGATTTAAGTAGTGAAAATATCTGCTCTAAGTAAGAAAGGGCAATGTTTTGCCTAGTAGAAATCTCTTGTAGTTTTAAAGGCTTTTGATTTTTTTTGTGATGCAAGGCCATATCTGCCATTGCCATTACCGCATATCTACCCCTTGTGGTTAACATCATATAATAACCTTATTCTTTATGGGGTTATTATGACAAACAAAACTTATAATTTCAAGGATTTAGTTATACTAATCATTTAAAAGAAGTATACAAATCTAGGCATATCGTCATTGCGAGGAGCGTAGCGACAAAGCAATCCATAAACAAGGCAGAGCTTGGATTTCAGGTATTTTCTCAAGAAACGCCATTTTTGTGGATTGCCACGCTTCGAGCAAAGCTCTCGCTCGCAATGACGGGTTTTCCTAATTTAACAACTTTCTTAAGCTATCTGTATACTTATTTATGATGATTGGTATTATAGGCTTTAGTTATTAGAACTTGCCTCTTCTAGGCGTTTTTTCTTCACCTGCCTTCTTCTTCTACCGGGGCGGACAACGCCACGCTCAAAAATTGCCCCCATTTCTTGCTTTACATAATCATCTATTATTTCTTCTAGATCTTCTAGCTTATCTCTAAAGAAATGGTCAGCACCTTTAATAATTTCATAATCAACTTCAACCCTTTTTTGATTCTTTAGGTTATTGTGGAGTTTTGTAACGGAAGATTCATCTACGATACTATCAGTATCCCCTTGAATTATAAATCCGTTTCTAGGGCAGGGTGAAAGAAAGCTAAAATCATACATGTTAGCAGGGGGCGAAACGGCAACAAACCGCTCAATTTCAGGCCTACGCATTAAAAGTTGCATAGAAAGCCAAGCGCCAAATGAAAAGCCAGATATCCAATAGGTTAAAGCATCTTGATTATACTGTTGAAGCCAATCCATAGCGGAAGAGGCATCTGAAAGCTCACCCACCCCATCATCAAACTTGCCTTGGCTTTTACCCACCCCTCTAAAGTTAAACCTTAGAACTGAAAAACCATTTTTAGCAAAAACCTTATAAAGAGTATAGGCAACCTTGTTATTCATATTGCCCCCATGCTGAGGGTTAGGATGCAAAACCAAAGCAACCGGTGCATTTTTTATTTGTGAGTGATAATATTTTCCCTCTAACTTACCGTCTGGACCATTAATTAAAACTTCAGGCATATTTTATATACTTACTGTAAGACAAATATTTATGGGCTTATATAGTAATATAATTATCAGTTGCAAGGTTTTTTGCTATTTCAAGGTTTCCAAGCAGTATAATCGCCCGTTGCCCTATCTCTTTTACCATTTAACCCAGAGGGTTGATAGGCGTTAGTTGTGCCAGTTAAATTTGCTTGATGTTCTTCGGTAAAGGGAATTTCGCTTGCCTCGTTTAATATCTTATCATCTATATGGTGTAACCAGCCATGCCACTTTTGCGAGATTTTTGATGGCTCTTCTAGCCCATTATAAATTACCCACCTTCTTTCACTATTTGGCTTGCCAACCCTAAAACCAATGTGGCTTCTAGATTTGTAATATCTATTGCCAAGCTCATCCTTTCCAACAAGGGTGCCAAAAAACAGGCTATAGATTTTTGTTCCAACTAGAGACATTATAAGATAACTCCGGTTAAGGTATTGCTAGAACTATTTACTATTTTAGTTTGCAAAACTTGTCCAATAATATTTTCATCGCCAATTGCGTGAACAGATTGATTATATTGGTTCTTGCCAACCACCTGCCCTGCATACTTGCCCTTTTTTTCAAACAGAACTGGCATGGTTTTACCCACGCAAATTTTTAAGTAATGTTCCTGTTGACCCCTTAACAGTTTTTGTAAAATGGCTAGCCTTTTATCTTTTTCTTCCGTTGAAATCTCTGCCATCTCGCTAGCTGGCGTGCCAGGTCTGGCGGAATATTTAAAATAGTAGCTTTGGGCAAAGCCAACCTTTTCAATTAAATCTAGCGTATCGGCAAAATCTGCCTCAGTTTCGCTAGGGAAGCCCACAATAAAATCAGAGGAAAACATAATTTCTGGGCAGGCTTTTCGCAAATCCGCTATTACATCCAAATAATATTCCCTTTTATGCTTGCGATTCATTTCTTTTAGCACCTTGTTTGAACCGCTCTGCACTGGTAGATGCAAGGATGGCATTAGCTTGGGTTGGTTTTTGTGGGCAAGAATTAGGTCTTGTGTCATATCCACTGGGTGGGAGGTAGTATAGCGAATTCGCTTAAGGTTTGGGATTTTCGCCAATAAATCAATTAATTGCGATAGGTTAAATTCCTTTTTTTCGCCATCCACACTCACTAATCCTTTATAGGCATTAACATTTTGTCCAAGCAAAGAAATTTCAACGGCACCATTGTTTACTAGCCTTTCAGCCTCCTTATAAATTTCATTTGGATTTCTTGAATATTCCGCCCCCCTAGTATAGGGAACAACGCAAAAGCTACAGAACTTATCGCAACCCTCTTGAATGGTTAAAAAGGCAACTGGGCTTTTTGCTATAGAGTTTTTTTCTAGCTCTTGTGGAATAAAATCAAATTTTTCTTCTACCGAAAAATCTAGCTCAACTGATTTTTCATTTTTAAAAGCACGCGAAACCATTTGTGGTAAGCGGTTATAGGCTTGTGAGCCAACAACTATATCTACTTGGGGCGATCTTTTTATAATCTCTGCCCCTTCTGCTTGCGCCACGCATCCTGCAACGGCAATAACCATTTGCTTGCCCTGCTTTTTTAAAGCGTTTTTGTGTTTTTTTATCTGCCCCAATTCAGAATAGATTTTTTCAGATGCCTTTTCACGAATATGGCAGGTGTTTAAAATTACCAAATCACTTACTGATACATCATTACTTAGCTCAAAACCCTGTGAAAGCATAATATCTGCCATTTTATCAGAATCATAAACATTCATCTGGCAACCATAGGTTTTTATAAATACTTTAGGCATAAGTATGCTTAGGGAACTTTTTTTTGAGGCGGATACTACTTATTTTTTTCTGCTTGGCAATATGAAATAGCCTAGAGCCTTGCGAGTGTTCTAAAAATATAGATTGTAATTGTAAAACACCCTAAACCTCTACTTCTCCACCCTCGTAATATTATTTTTATTATCAAAAAATACCTTTAAAGGCTTATGCTTTTTGGCCTTTGATTCTTTTATTAGAAAATAACTACAGATTATTACCTTATCGCCCTTTTTTGCCTTGTGAGCGGCCGCCCCTTGAATACCAATGGTTTTGCTACCCTTTTCTGCCTCAATTACATAGGTGGCAAAGCGTTCACCATTGGTGATGTTATAAATCTCCACCCTTTCATTAGCAATTAAGCCAGATTTATTGAGAAAATCCTTATCTATTGCCACTGAACCTTCATATTCAAGGTTAGAATCAGTTACTGTAACACTGTGCAGTTTGCATTTTAGCAGATGAAGTAAGGTCATTTCATTACCATCCCACCGTTTACATGAATTGTTTGCCCAGTTATATAGCTTGCCAAGTTAGAGGCTAAAAATAGGCAAGAATCTGCTACCACACTAGGGTTAGCAAAGTAGCCTAGTGGAATTCTATCCATCATCTTTTGTTTTATTTCGGGGGGGAGTTTTTGCGTCATTTCAGTTTCAATAAAACCGGGGGCTATTGAATTAATGTTTATACCACGCGAGGCAACCTCTAGGGCTAAACTTCTGCACATGCCTTCTAACCCAGCCTTTGATGCCACATAGTTTGCTTGGCCCGCATTGCCAAGGCTTGCTACTACGGAGGAAATAAATATTATTTTCCCCGCCCTTTTTTTCATCATTATTTTTATAGAGTTTTTAGCCAGTGAAAAGGCAGAAACTAAATTGATGTTTAGAACCTTTAAAAAATCTTCCTCGCTCATTCTAAGGGCAAGGTTATCTTTGGTAATGCCAGCATTGCAAATTACCGCATCTAGCCCACCAAAGGCATCATTTGCCTGTTTTACTAGATTTTCTATTTCCGCCGTATTTTCAAGGTTAGCGGGGATGGCAACAATTTTATTGTAATTTAGTTCATTTTTTAAGCTATCTAACTTAGCACTGCTTGTGCCAGAAACTATTAAATTGGCATTAAGCAGAGCGAATTTTTGGCAAATTGCCTTGCCTATGCCGCCACTTGCTCCAGTAATTAGAATATTTTTATCAGTAAAATCTAACATAGAATTAAAATAATTTTGCCCTATATATTCTTGGGAGCGTTTTTTTACAAGTAAGAAAATTATAGTCATGATAATATTAGGGCTTGGCACCAACTTAAAAAATCGCCTAGAAAATATAGAGCTAGCAATAACTTTGCTTAGCGAAATATTCGATATTTTAGAAATTTCGCAACTTTACGAATCTAAAGCGATGCTTAAAAACAACGCCCCTTCTTCTTGGGATAAGGATTTTTTAAATATGGCAGTAGCGGTAGATAATATTTATAATTTTACCCCAATGGACGCACTAAAACACATAAAAAATATCGAGATAAAAATGGGCAGGCTGGATGATAGTGTAAATAATATTTCTAACTGGAGTCCTAGAATTATAGATATTGATATTATTTTATGGGATAACTTGGTGTTACGAGAAGAAAGCGATGGTTTAAAACTGCAAATTCCGCACCCTGAAATGCATAAAAGAAATTTTGTTCTGCTACCGCTTTTAGATATATATCCTGAATGGAAGCACCCAGATAAAGCCAGTTCTGCCTATAATCAAACAGTTAGGGATTTGCTAAAGCCTTTAGGCGTTAAGGGGATTAATGTTTTTCAAGTTTAGCCTTGTTTATTTACCCAGTACATAATTAAAAATTAGGGGGGCGACTATGGTAGCATCACTATGGATAACAAATTTTGGTGTTTTTACCTCTAGCTTTCCCCAACTGATTTTTTCATTAGGAAGGGCACCGCTATAGCCACCATAGCTTTCTTGTGCATCAGTTATTTGGCAGAAATAGCCCCATTTGCCTACATCCTCTTCTAAATCTTGCACTATCAAGGGAGCAACGCAAATAGGAAAATCACCCGCAATGCCACCACCTATTTGAAAAAAGCCAATAGAGTTTTCTTTTTGCACCTTTTTATACCAGCTAACCAAACTTTCCATATAATCTAGCCCGCTTTTAAAAATATCAAAAGAAATCTCACCTCTTATTTTACTTGCAACTGCCATATTGCCTATGGTTGAATCTTCCCAACCCGGAACAAAAAGTGGCAAATTTTGCTGCGCCGCTGCCAGTATCCAAGAGTTTTTTATATCTATAGTGAATTTTTTTTGAAAGGTTTTATCTAAAACTAACTGATAAAAATATTCGTGGGGCAAATAGCTTTTGCCTTCTTTTGCTGCTTTTTTCCAAAGGGCAATACATTCTTTTCTAATTAGGTCTATTGCCTTTTCTTCAGGAATGGTAGTATCGGTAACGCGGTTATGACCACTATTATATAAATCTTGCTCATCTTGTGGGGAAAGGTCGCGATAATTGGGAAGAATTTTATAATGCTGATTTGCAACTAAGTTAAAAACATCTTCTTCTAAATTTGCCCCAGTGCAAGAAATGGCACAAACCTTTTTTTGTCTTATCATCTGTGCAAGGGAAATTCCAATCTCACCGGTGCTCATGGCACCAAATAAGGTTAGAAACATTTTTCCACCATTTTCTAGGTGCTTTTTGTAGGCAACAGCGGCTCTTTTTAATGCACCTGCGTTAAAGTGCTTATAATTTTCATCAATAAATTTAGAAATACTCATTTTAAAAATAAGGTTTTTTAAGTGCTATATTTAAATGTTATTATTAGTCTAGAATTACTTTTTATAATAAATCTTCAGCTCTTTTTCAATTAAGGGGGAAACAAATTCTTCTAAATTGCCATTTAGCTTGGCTATTTCCTTTACTATTCTAGAGGCTATGTAATGGGAAGATTCAGTAGCTGGAATAAATACTGTTTGAATAGAGGCATCTAGTTTAGAATTGGTGTGTGCCATTTGAAATTCAAATTCAAAGTCTGAAACTGCCCTTAAGCCACGCAAAATAACCTCTACCTTTCTTTTTTTGGCGAACTCAACTAATAAGCCATTAAACACCTCTACCTTAACCCTATTTTCTAGCTTTAGCCTTTTTAACTCTTGCTCAATTAAGGTTTTTCTTTTTTCTGGAACAAAGATTGGCGTTTTGTTGGCATCTTCCGCAATAGCGATTATTATATTATCAAATATCTTGAGTCCAGACTTGATAACATCTATATGACCGTAAGTTATTGGGTCAAAAGTTCCCGGATAAATAGCAGTTTTATTTTTTACCATAAGTTATATGAAAAATTTACAGATTAATAAAAACCTTATTAACAATATAACAGATATTCAAGCAACACAAATTGAAAATTTCGTCTCTTTGCTAAAAAAGTGGAATAAGGCTTACAGCCTAATTGGTAATCAGGCATTAAATGAAATAAATGAAATTCATATTCCGCAAGCTATTATTTTGTCTAGGTTGCTAGAAAAAGAAGGGGAGGTTTATGATTTAGGCTCTGGCAATGGCTTGCCCTCCATTATTCTAGCAATTTTTTTACCCAACACAAAAATATTTGCCATAGAAATAAGCTCTAAAAAATGCGTGTTTTTGCAAAATTTGAAGGTAAATTTAGGTTTGAATAACTTTTCCGTTATAGAAAAAAAGGTGGAGGAAGTAAATTTAAGTGGAAAGACTATTACCGCCAAGGCATTTTCTGCACTCTACAATATACTAGGTCTGTTTAATAAAAAATTCCCCTCTCAATTATATTTGCTAAAGGGTGAAAAAACCAATGAAGAAATTGAAGTTGCTAGCAAAAAATTTACTTTTTCGCATGAGCTAATTCCCTTAAAGATAAAGGAGAGGGAGGTTGGTATGGTGCTTTATATTTCTAAAATTCAGGGTTAAACTACAACCTATCTTTAAAACTATTAAAGCCAAATTTTTTGATTTTTTTATAATTTCCCTTTTCATCTAAAATACCAAGTTCTGGCAAAGGAACGCCGTTAAAGGTGGTGGTTTTTACTGTTGTATATTGAATCATATCTAAAAACATTACCTTATCACCAATTTTTAGCGGAGTTTTAAAGGCATATTCACCAATAATATCGCCAGATAGGCAGGTTTTGCCAGTAAAAATATACTTATGTTTAAACGCTCCATCGCCTGCCACTCTTGGGCGATAGGGCATTTCTATAACATCTGGCATATGGCAGGTGGCAGAAGTATCTAGTATGGCAATTTTCTTTTCGTTTTCTATTACATCCAGCACCTTTGCCAACAAAAAGCCACAATCATACACAACCGCACCGCCCGGTTCTAAAATTACTTGAACGCCAAACTTTTCTTTAAATTTGTTAATGGCGGAAATTAGCAGTTCTAGATTATAATTTTCTTTTGAAAAATAATGCCCACCACCAAAATTGACAAACTTTATCTGTTTTATCCAAGGGGCAAAGTTATTAGCAACATGTTCAATTAAACTGGCAGAAGTTTCCGCCCCACTTTCACACAGGGCGTGAAAATGTAGAGTATCAATGTTTTGAGGTAAGTTTTTAGGCAAGTTTTCTTTTAAAACGCCAAACCTAGAATATTGTTGGCAGGGGTTATACATATTAAATTCCACTGCTGAAAACTGCGGATTTACTCTTAAACCAAATTTTGTTTTCTTGTTTTTTATTAAGGGAGCAAACCTTTCATATTGGTTAATAGAGTTAAAATAAATATGGTTAGAAATTTTTGTTAGATTTTTTATTTCAGTAGCGTCATAAGCTGGGCTATAGGTGTGAACCTGCTTGCCAAACTTTTCAAAGCCCAGTTTTGCCTCATAAAAACCGCTAGCAGTGGTGCCATCAAAATAAGGCTTCATATATGGGAAAAGGGCAAAGGTAGAAAATGCCTTTAAGGCAAGCAGAACTTGGCAGTTGGTTTCTTTTTTTATCCGCTCAACTATTTTTAAATTCCGCTTTAGCCTTGATAACTCAACTACCACTGCAGGAGTAGGAATTTTATCTATGCTAGTAATCAAGCGGTTCATTTTTATCTTTTATTTTTAACTCCTTTACATGCCACGGCAAGCCTTGAATAGCAAGCTCTGTAAGGAATTTGTCTGGGTCTAATTCCTCAACATTTTTAACTCCAGCTCCACTCCATACGCCCTGTAATAGCATTATAGCTCCAACTACAGGTGGCACGCCAGTTGTGTATGAAACTGCTTGAGCACCAATTTCTATATTGGTTTTTGCGTGATCACACACATTATAAATTAAATACTTTTTCTCCTTGCCATTTTTTGTTCCTTGAATAACGCATCCTATTGAGGTTTTGCCTGAATAGTTTTCTGCAAGTGAAGATGGCTCTGGGAGTAGAGCTTTTAAAAACTGTAAAGGAATTATTTTGGTGCCATTATAATCTATAGGATCAATGCGGGTCATACCCACACTTTGCAATACATCTAGGTGTTTAATGTAGTTTTCTGAAAAGGTCATCCAAAAGCGGATTCTTTTCAATCCCTTAATATTTTTGGCTAAAGATTCCAACTCTTCGTGATAAATTAAGTAGGAGGCTCTTTTGCCAACTTCTGGGTAATCAATATCCCTTTTTATTGAAAGGGCTTTTATTTCTTTCCACTTCCCCTTTTCAAAATATTTACCATCTTGCGTTACTTCCCGGATGTTGATTTCTGGATTAAAATTGGTGGCGAAACTTTTACCGTGATTGCCATCATTACAATCGATTATATCAATATAATCAATGGTATCGAACAGATGTTTTTGAGCATAGGCACAGAAAATATTGCTAACCCCGGGGTCAAAACCGCAACCAAGAATGGCAAGCAAACCAGCCTTTTTAAATCTTTCTTCATATGCCCATTGCCAACCATAGTGAAATTTAGCCTCGTCTTTTGGCTCATAGTTAGCTGTATCTAGATAATGAACCTTTGTTTCCAAACAGGCATCCATAATTGCCAAGTCTTGGTAGGGAAGTGCCATATTAATAACCAAATCTGGCTTAACCTTTTTTATTAAGGCAACTACTTCTTTAGAATTATCTGCATCAATTTGCGAAATTGAAATTTCACCTTTGCATTCCTTTTTAATTTTTTCACACTTGCTAAGGGTTCTGCTAGCTAGATGAATTTTTTTAAAAATATGGCGATTTTTATCAGCTTTTTTTACTACAACACTACCCGCTGCACCCGCCCCAATTACCAATATAGTTCCAGAAAAAGAATTTGTCATTTTCGTTATTATTATTAACTATGCACCATATAGAAACCAAGTGGCTTCTGGTCAAGAAATAATTAGAAAAAATTATAGGGTTGGGTAATCGGTATAGCCCTTCTCACCACCACCGTAAAAGGTAGCTCTGTCATACTTATTAAGCTCTTCCCCTTGTTTTATTCTTTGTGGCAAATCTGGGTTAGAGATAAAAAATCTGCCGAAAGAAACTGCATCGGCATCACCATTTTCTACTGCTTCCTTCGCCGTTTGTGGGCTATATCCGCCGGCTGAAATTATTACCCCTTTAAATAACTTTCTAAAAATTTTGTTTACCTGCGGTGCATCGCTTATATTTTTATCTTGCGAGCCAGCTGAAGACGAACGCGGTTCTATTAGGTCTATAAAAGCAATTTCCCTTTTATCTAACTGTTTTATTACATAAGAAAAAAGCTTTTCTGGATTACTATCACTCATATCATTAAATGTGCCATATGGTGAAAGGCGAACGCCAACTCTTCCTTTGCCCCAAACCTTTATAACCGCGTCAACCACTTGCAAAAGAAGTTTGCTTCTGTTTTCAATTGACCCCCCATATTCATCTGTTCTTTTATTAGAGCCATCTTGCAAGAATTGATCAAGCAAATAGCCATTTGCTCCATGAACTTCCACCCCATCAAAACCAGCTTCTTTGGCATTTTTGGCAGCCGATGAGAAATCCTCAATAATTTCTTTTATTTCGGCAAGTGTTAAGGCTCTTGGCGTTAGAATTTCAGTTGGTTGCCAGGTGGAAGTATAGGTGCCACTATTTTTGGCAGCAATGGCAGAAGGGGCAACTGGCTCCTTTCCATCTGGCTGGTGCGATGGGTGCGAAATTCTGCCCACATGCCATAATTGCAAAAATATTTTCCCACCTGCTTTGTGCACTGCACTAGTTACAATTTTCCAACCCTTAATTTGCTCTTTTGAATGAATTCCCGGAGTTGCAGGGTAGCCTTGCCCTTGCTGGCTTATTTGCGTCGCCTCTGAAATAATTAGCCCAGCACTTGCCCTTTGTGCGTAATAGGTTGCATTTAATTCATGTGGAATATTGCCCGGTTGCTTAGAGCGCATTCTAGTAAGTGGCGCCATAATTAAGCGATTTTTTAGCGTAATATCGCCAACTTTTAGTGTATCAAATAATGTTTTTTTCATACGATTTAGCCCCTCTTAAAAGCTACCTTTTTCTTTGTTATAGTAAATTTCAGAAACATATCTATTGCCATTTTCGCCCCTTTTTAGCTGAACAATAATATCGATAACATTTTTTAAGTAGGGGATAATTTCACCTCTTGTTAAACCAATATCGGCCTGAATTAACATTAGAACTAGCTGTTCAATAGCCATCTTTGGCGAATCTGCATGCAGGGTTGCAATCGAACCTGGGTGGCCTGTATTAATTGCCCGCACGAAGCTAAATGCCTCTGCCCCCCTTAACTCACCCACTATTATTCTATCTGGCGCTAACCTTAGGCAAGATTCAATTAGGGTTTGGGTGGTTACTTGAGCAATGCCCTGCCCACCACGCGATACAACCAAATGCACCTTGTTTGGCTGAACTAGCTGAATTTCCCTTGCATCTTCTACTGTAATTATTCTTTCTTCATCTGGAATTGCCCTTAAGGTTGCATTCATAAAGGTGGTCTTGCCCGTTGAGGTTCCACCAGAGACAATAATATTTTTTCTTCTCTTTACCGCCTGCTTTATAAAATCTTTTATTTTACCCCCTTCGAGCAAGGCTTCTAGAACTTTTTTATCTTCATCTTCCTTAGCCTTAATTAAGGTATTATCAAAGGCACCTAGCTTTTCGTAATCATCTAAATCTAGATTAACTATGGTTTGTTTTCTAATTGAAACTATTACCTTATCTGCCTCACAAGCCGGCGGATAAATTATTTGAATACGATAACCTTCTGGCAGGGTGGCAGAAAGCAGGGGCTTTTGTTCGCTAATATCCTGTGCGGTAGATTGGGCAACTAGCCTTGCCAAAAACTTTAGGTATTTTAAATCAACCTCTGGTTTTATAAAGCGGATTCTTTTTCCCCTTTGATCAATCCACACTTCGCCCGGTTGATTGATAGATACTTCCGATATACCTTCAATATTTAGTACATCCCTTAAGGGTTCAAGATAGGTATTTAATGCCGCTAAACTCATACAAGATTATCCAATATTAGGGTAAATATTAGCTTTTTTGTAAGATTACAAGGGGTTGGTTATATAATTGTAATGATCCGATTTTTGGACAATTACTTTTAATCCAATCCTAATCCAAATCCTTCATGCTAAGTTTAATCTTGCCCTGTTTATCAACCGAGATGATTTTAACCCTAACGGTATCGCCTTCTTTTACCACATCTTCCACCTTTTCTACCCTAGCGTCTGAAAATTGTGAAATATGAATTAGGCCTTGATTCTTGCCAGAAAATTCAGCTATAGCACCAAAATCTAAGATTTTAACAATTTTAGCATCGTTATAAACCCTACCTACTTCTGGCTCCGCTACTATGTTTTGAATCATTTCAATTGCTTTTTTGGCTTGATCACCATTAGAGGAAGAAACGCGAATTGTGCCATCATCATCAATATCAATTTTAGCACCACTTGCTTCGCAAATACCTTTAATAACCTTGCCACCGCTACCAATTACTTCACGAATTTTAGCCTTGTTAATACGAATGGTAGTAGTTTTTGGAGCATTTTCTGCCACTGATTCCCTTGTTTCTTTTATACCCTTGCTCATTTCTTTTAAAATGTGAAGCCTGCCTTCTTTTGCTTGCGAAATAGCATCACTCATAATTTTGGCAGAAATTCCTTGAATTTTAATATCCATCTGCAGGGCAGTAATACCATCCTTTGTGCCAGCTACTTTAAAATCCATATCGCCTAGATTATCTTCATCACCTAAAATGTCTGAAAGAACCACATAGTCTTTGCCCTCCTTCACCAATCCCATAGCAATGCCACTAATTGCCTTTTCTAAAGGAACGCCAGCATCCATTAATGCCATGGAAGTGCCACAAACCGTTGCCATAGAGGAAGAACCATTAGATTCGGTAATTTCAGAAACTACCCTAATTGTATAGGGGAAAACCTCTTTTGAAGGAAGTAGCGGATTAATTGCCCGCCAAGCTAGTTTGCCATGCCCGATTTCTCTTCTGCCAGGGCCTGTCATTCTGCCTACTTCACCCACTGAAAAGGGAGGGAAATTATAGTGCAACATAAACCTTTCAGTTACATCCCCTTCAATTGAATCAATCCTTTGCTCATCTAGGCTAGTGCCAAGGGTTGCTACCACAATAGCTTGCGTTTCACCACGGGTAAATAGAGCCGAGCCATGGGTTTGCGGAAGAAGTTGCGTTTCTGCCACTATTGGCCTAATTTCATCAACTTTTCTGCCATCAATACGAATTTTTTTGGCAATAAGGTCGCCACGCACAATATCCTTCTCTAAATGTTTAACTAAAGAGTTGGTTGTTTGCTCATTAAAGTTTTCTGCCAATTCTTCTTTTAGCTTGGCGATAATGTTAGAGCGGGTTTCAGAAATTTTTGTTGTCCTTTCTTGCTTATCTTTAATTTTGTAAGCCTTTTTAAAATCCCCCTCACCTAGTTTTTTGATTCTTTTTTCTAGGTCAGAGTTATCTTTTTTCTCTATTTTCCATTTTTCTTTACCAGCTTCTTTTGCCAATTTTTCAATTAAGGCAATTACTGGCTTCATGTTTTCTTGTGCGAAGTCTAGAGCCTTTAGCATCTCTTCTTCAGTTAGCTCTTTAGCTTCACTTTCTACCATCATTATAGAATCTTTTGTGCCAGAAACTACTAAATCTAAACGGCTATTTTTTAAATCACCAGATTCTGGATTAATTACATATTCACCATCTGTAAAACCAACTCTAATAGCTGCAATTGGGGCAACAAAGGGAAGTCCAGAAATGCTAAGAGCAGCGGAGGCTCCAATTAGGGCAATAACATCTGGATCATTTTTGGCATCATATTGCAATACGGTGCAGATAATTTGCGTTTCGTTATAAAAACCCTCTTCAAACAGGGGGCGAATTGGCCTATCTATAAGCCTTGAAGTTAAAACTTCTTTTTGTGAAGGCTTACCTTCGCGTTTTACATATCCACCTGGAATTCTGCCAGCTGCAAATGCTTTTTCTTGATAAATGCAGGTAAGGGGAAAGAAATCTACTCCATCCTTCGCTTTTTTATCACCCACTACAGTTGCTAATACTTTAGTATTGCCATAAGATACAAGAACGGCACCATCTGCCTGCCTTGCAATTTTACCGGTTTCAAGAGTAAGGGTTCTTCCGCCCCATTGAATAGACTTTTTAATTTCATTAAACATGTTAAATTTTCCTTTTTTTGATTGTTGCTTTTTTGTTTAGGGTGCTTCTTTATATTAGTTTTAATATTTTTCCAAGAATAAAGTTTGAATAAATGTTAAGGGGAGTAAAAATACCTAGACTTATATAAATAGTTTTCTATATTCCGCCCTCTAAAAAGATTATGCAAAAGAGTTAAGACCTTTGCATAATTCGCTTATATGAGGTTTTTATGCGTTAGCCTTGAAGCACAGAATCGAAGTTTACACAAAGTAAATGAGGATTCGAGCATCGAAGCAAAATCATAAAAATTCATAGAAGTAGAATTAGGAATGGTATTATTTGGCCCCTTCGTCTAGCGGTTAGGACATCGCCCTTTCACGGCGGTAACACGAGTTCAAATCTCGTAGGGGTCACCAATTAAATTAATGTAATAAACAACAAAGATATTTGTGTTTATGAAAAAAGTTTATTGTTTAGCTTTTCATAATTTATAATTCTCACTTCTTCCTGCGTTTTTTCGCGTTCATTGCCCCAATTAAAGGCGCGGTGAGGCGTTGGTATTCAGCGAAAAGATATTCTATGCGTTCGCGCTCACTGATGAAGGGTTGTTTGCGATACGCCGCATCCACGGCCTTGTCTAGGGCTTGGTGGGCTTTTAGCAGTGATGGTGGCATGGTGAGCGGGTCATAAAGGTCTGCCAGTGTGGAGCTTGGAAACGCGGCGCGGGCATCCAGCACGCACTTAGCTTTTTCCTCAATTATTTTTATCTGTTCAGGCTTGGGTGCGGACGGCCAAGGGAAGTTGTTATACACAAGCGTATTGGAATAACGGTAATCACTTTTCAATCTGCCGCATACATGGCGCATCCAATCCATATGCATCAGCGAGGTCAACACGCCGAAATGGTAGAGGGTAGCGTTGGGTAGTGCAAAGCAAGCATTACTAACAATAATTTTTTCATCCACATAACCAATGGGGATATACATTCTTCTCTCAGAAGATACTATTGGGATAAGAAGATATTTAGAGGTTGGCTGTCTTATAGATACAAAAAGTGAAGGAGTATCACTCGCTTTATTAGCAGCTTTTTGTAAACTTTTCTCTCTAAAATCTGCAACTTGTTTTAATCTATTAGTGATGATTTTTGATTTTTTAATTTCTGAAGGATTGGCATCAACAAGCCACAAACACCAGCGAGATAAATTGTTCAAATAATCATCTGCACTAACAAATTTTCTTATCCATTTCAAGTTTTCTACATTCTCAGAAATTAGTTCTGTTTTCTCGTTATCAGAAAGTATTAGATAGCCCCCTTCTCTTGGCTCGCTTCCATAATCAATTTTGGGAACATCGCTAATTGGAGATGTTCTTTTAATTATAAAGTTATTTGGAGCATCTACCAAATACGGATTGATGTTTTTTGCTTCTACGCGGTGCGGTTCTGAAGTGGGTTTTTCATAGTCGAATAATACATTTGATTCTGCAGCATAATTCGCAAACCCTACGATAACACAATGCACAGCGGCAATTTTCATGCCCTTTGCTTTTTTCTCGTCAATTGTCCATTTAAAGGTGCGGTGTGCGAAATGAATGTGTATACCGTAGTGCAAAAGCATCGGTTGCCAAAGAATACCAACTTGCTCGCCCTGTGTGATGGAATTGGTGGAAACAAACGCCACTTTGATACGAGTGCCTTGAATATACTGCGTCGCTTTCCAATACCACGCCGTGACATAGTCCAGCACGCCTGAGCCTTTTGCAAAATGAAATACTTTTGACATATCAGCATGCTGTTCCTCATTTTGATATTTATACCCCACAAACGGTGGGTTGCCCAGCATGTAGCTAAGTTTACTCGGCGCGATAACATCCTTCCAATCAGTCGTTAGCGCGTTGCCGTGGGTGATATTGGCGGATTTTTTTAAGGGAAGGCGCGTAAGGGCTTGCCCAAAAGATTCCGAAAGTTTCATGTTCATCTGGTGGTCAGTCAGCCACATGGCGGCTTCGGCAATGTGTGCGGGGAATTCTTCAATCTCAATGCCGTAAAAC
>JBKCHH010000058.1:0-5301 GCA_046302855.1 Alphaproteobacteria bacterium | reverse complement strand
AGCGTTCCGGCCAGAATGTTTGCCAAGAACCATTTCAGATTTTTTCCAACCCACTTCTTTAGGGTCCATTATTTCATAAGTAGAGGCATTTTTAATCATACCATCTTGATGAATGCCAGATTCATGCGCAAAGGCATTAGCACCAACTATTGCCTTATTACTTTGCACCAAAAGCCCAGTAATTGAGCATACTAGTTTTGAAGCCCTAACTAAGTTTTGTGTTTTTATGCTAGTTTGAAAGGGCAAAAGTTCATTTCTAGTTTTTATTGCCATTACCACTTCTTCTAGCGATGTATTTCCCGCCCTTTCACCAATGCCGTTTATAGTGCATTCAATTTGCCTTGCACCCGCCTTAATTGCCATTAGCGAATTTGCGGTTGCCAAGCCTAAATCATTCTGGCAGTGAACAGAAATTATAACCTTTTCAATACCTTGCACCTTATTTTTAATGTAGTGGATTAACTGTCCATATTCATCTGGCAAGGCATAACCAACCGTATCTGGAATATTTACCGTAGTTGCACCATGTTTTATGGCAACTTCTAGGGCTTTACATAAGTAATCTTTATCAGAACGGGTGGCATCCATAGCGCTCCATTCAACATTACTGCACAGTTTTTTGGCTAAACTAACACTATCTTTTATCTGCTCTAATATTCCTTCACGCGTGGTTTTAAACTGGTGTTTTATGTGAATATCGCTAGTTGAAATAAAGGTGTGAATACGGGGGTTTTTTGCAGGTTTTATGGCTTCATATGCCCGCTCAATATCCTTCTGCTTTGCTCTAGCAAGGGAGCAAACACTTGCATTTTTAGTGTTTTTGGCAATTTTGTTGATTGCTTCAAAATCACCATCGGACGAAATAGCAAAGCCAGCTTCAATAACATCTACCCCCATTTCATCTAGCAAACTGGCAATGCGAATTTTTTCTGGCACGCTCATAGTAGCACCGGGAGATTGCTCCCCATCACGCAAAGTAGTATCAAAAATTATTATTTTATCTTTACGCATAGTATCAGAAATATGGTGGCATTTTATATAAAGTAATATATTAAGAAAATAAATAGGAAAATATTGGGAAACTATGCTTAAACTTTTAACAATTTTAAAGCCCAAAAGTTTGCACTCTAGGTTTTTAATTATTTTTTTGCTTCCGCTAATTATTATCCAATCGATAGCCATTTATATTTTCTTTGAACGCCACTGGAGTAGCCTAACTAGAAATATGCTAGGTTCGCTAACTGGTGAAATTCGCCTTTCCATGGAGCAAATACGAAATAATGGCAATATTGCCAATATTGAGCGGTTTTTGAATTTAAAAATTAATCAAGTTGAATCTGTGCCTCAAAACACCCAAGAAAATAATCTAGGCTTTTTTGAAGATGCCTTAAAATCAACCCTACCAGATGTAAAAAAAGTTACCACCATTCGCAAAAATGATTATATTTTTACCTATATAGAAGATAAGCAAGGGGTTTATTCCATAAGGGTTCCAGCCAAAAAGTTGGAAAATTCTTCTACGGTAGTTTTTGTTCTATGGATTGTTGGTGGAACGGTGTTTTTTGGCTTTATTTCTTACCTATTTCTAAAAAGGCAAATCCATTCCATTTTAAACTTCACCCAAATTACCGAAAATTTAGGCAAGAATAAAGATGTTATAGAATATTCAAAGCCACAAGGGGCAAGCGAAATAAGGTCTGCCACCATTGCCTCTATAGAAATGCATGAGAGAATAAAAACTCTGCTTGAGGCAAGAAACAATCTTACAAAAGATTTACTTGCAGAAATAAACGCTATTAAGGCGGAGCTTGAAGGGGAATCTATTGATAAAAAATCTCTGTTAGAAAGAATAGAAACTATAGAAAAAAAGCTCTCATAAATGCTGTTAATTTTTGAACTACTGTTTTTTGTAATCACCATCTATTACTTGAGCAAGGGTTTTTATAAGAAAAATTCGGGCGAGGTCTCTAGCCTTTCCATAAAAAACTATCAATATACTGCCACGGTTTGGTTTTTAGTGTTTGGGCTGATTGGCTTTTATTTAATAGATTATTTTATCGCTGGCGTGCTTGCCAAGAACCTTATTCTAATTGGCTATTTTGGTTTAGTGGTTTTTATTTTGCAAAAGAGAATTTTTGTTGCAAATTTTAAGCCAGAGGAATCTTTTTTCAAAGTAGCAAAGGGCTTTTTGATACTATCTAGCTGTTTGGCAATAGTGATTGTTGGTTTAATTTTGGCATCTCTTGTTTTTGAGTCTTACCATTTTTTTACCAAGGTAAATATTTTTGATTTTCTCTTTGGCACTAAATGGAACCCTGTTGAAGAACATGACGCACTAGATGGCTTAAAAAACTACTATGGTTTTCTTCCAGTTCTTGGTGGAACTCTACTTATTACCCTAATTGCCCTGTTAATAGCTAGTTTTTTAGGAATATTTGCCGCCATCTATATTGCTGAATATCTGCCCAAAAAAACTAGAAGCAGAATAAAGCCTGTATTAGAAATTCTAGCTGGAATACCATCAGTAGTGTATGGTTTTTTTGCCGTGGTAGTAGTTTCACCCTTTGTAGTGTTGCTGGGGGAAAAATTAGGCTTTAGTATAGAGCCAGAAGCCGCCATAATAGCGGGAGTTGTAATTGGCTTACAGATAACGCCACTGGTTTTATCCTTGAGCGATGATGCGATTTTTGCCGTGCCAAATAGTTTGCGGGATGGCTCAACGGCACTAGGTGCAACAAAGGCAGAAACAGTTATAAGGGTAATTTTGCCCTCTAGCCTAAATGGCATTATAGCAAGCCTTATTCTTGCCTTTTCCCGTGCTATTGGTGAAACTATGATAGTAGTAATGGCGGCTGGTAGATTTGCCAATCTAAGCCTAAATCCTTTTGAGGCAGTAAGCACCGCCACCGTGCAGATTGTAATGTTGCTAACGGGGGATCAAGAATTTTCAAGCGTAAAAACCTTATCCGCCTTTGCCCTTGGCATTAGCCTGTTTTTTATCACTTTAAGTTTAAATTTCCTTGCCTTAAGATTAGCCAAGGGCTTTGCGGTGAAAAATTGATATGCAAAAAAGAGTAATATTAGATAGTTTGTTCAAGTTCTTAGGGGGCTTTTCAGTAATTGTTTTGGCTCTGTTTTTGTTCATTTTACTTTTCTCGGTTGTGGAAAAGGGTATAGGGGCCTTTACTAGCCATAAGATAAAAATTAATCTAATAAATACCCAAAACGCAAATGATGCCCAAAACCTAAATAAAATACTAAATGAAAGCTTTTTTTATACCTACCCTTCTTTAATAAACTCTGGATTAGTAGCAGATGATATAATTTCTAACGGTTCCAAGGTGCAATTAAAAACTTTCCTAGAACAGCAAAAATATGAGCAAAATTTAGGCAGTATTTGGCTTAAAACCTCTTCTGATATTGATTTATACTTGAAAGGTAAAAAGAAACTAAAAAATGCGGAAGTGGAAAACTCTATAAATATTTTAGTATCGCAAAAATCTATTGTTAGTGGCTTTAACTATGAATTTTTTAGCCTCTCAGATTCGCAAAAGGTAGAAAATGCTGGCATATTAGGCGGGCTAGTTTCAAGCATAATGGTAATTATTATTGCCCTTGTAATTGCCTTTTTATTTGGGCTGGGTGGGGCAGTTTACTTTGAAGAATTTGCTAGTGGGTATAAAAAAAACAAACTGGTTAATTTTATTAATAACTCATCTGAACTATTAATTGCAAATTTAGCTGGAATTCCATCTATAATCTATGGTCTGCTTGGGCTATGGTTGTTTATTGGCGTTTTGGAAATGCCCCGTTCTTCCTCTATTGTAGGGGGGCTAACTTTAAGTTTTATGATGCTACCAATCATAATAGTTTCTACAAGAAGCAGTCTAAAAACCGTGCCTAAATCTTTAAAAGAGGGGGCAATGGCAATGGGTGCTAATAAGATGCAGGTTTTGTTTCATCACACCATTCCCTTTGCCATGCCAGGTATTGTAACTGGAACCTTACTTGCCTTGGCTAGAATAATAGGGGAAACTTCTCCATTACTCGTAATTGGAATGGTTGCCTTTGTGGCAGAGGCCCCAAGCAATATTTTTGCCCCTTCTGCCCCCTTGCCAGTGCAGATATACTTGTGGTCAGATAAGCCAGAGGCGGGTTTTGCAGAAAAGGCAAGTGGCGCCATAATAGTATTGCTAGTAATTTTAAGTTTATTTAATTATCTTGCCTATTATCTTCGTAATAAATTTGAACGAAAACTATAAGCCCAGAAAATATAAGCTATGGCCGATAAAGATTTAAAAGAGGCAGATGTTCAAGAAGAATCGGTTAATGAAGAGTTGCAAGATGCCTCTACCTCCAAGGTAGAGCTAAAAATTATTAAAGAAATTAATCAATCCCCCTTAGTTTGGACCAAGTTTATAGATTATCTCTATGGCCTATCTATAATAATCACCATCATAATAATTGGTTTTGCTGTATTTGCCGTATCGGTAGATTTAACCTATATGTTCATTCTAGTGGTTTTTGGGCTAATTCCCGCCATGATGACCTATATGATAGATATGCAAAGGGGCAAGTTCTTAGCAAAATCTGTTATGGCAATGAATTTGGCTGGCATCTTCCCCCTAATTATTATGATTATAAAATCAGATTCGCCCTATGAGGCATCGCAAAACATAGTTTATAGTATGCGAACTTGGGTTCTTTCTTATTCTTACGCAGCGCTTGGCTGGTGGATTAGCGCCTTTTTTCCAAGTGTTATAAAAATCATCATTGAGCTAAGTAATGCCAAGGCAATTGCCAATGCTAAGAAAAAGCAACAAGAAATTGTGGAAGAATGGGGTAATGAAGTGCGGGTGGGGGCGTTTGACCCTGAATTATATCGCGTGACTAAAATAAAAAGGCTAAAAGAACAGCTTTCTCAGCCAGATAAAAACACGGCTGTTTCTGCCTTAGCGGAAAAGGTTCCGGGTAAAGGATAATGTTTGCGTCATTTTATAGGGAGGAATTAAGGGTATTTTTAATTCTATCCTTTATTCTAGGAATTTGCTTTTATTTTGCCCTACCCTTTGAGCCACACTTTAGCTATATTCTATATGTTGCCTTAACACTTGGTTTGGTAAGTGTTTTAGCCTTTTTATTCAAAAATCGGATTTTTTATTCTTTCCTTCTTTTAACCTTCTTCTTTTGTGGAATGCTTAGAATTGCCTATGATGCAAAAGAAAAATCCAAAAACTTCGCAATAAAAGAAAATCTTGGGGTAGTTTGGGTTTTCGGCAAATTAGAAGAGGTGCAGATTTT
>JBKCHH010000057.1:0-26853 GCA_046302855.1 Alphaproteobacteria bacterium | reverse complement strand
CAAAAGGGCAGGGTGCTTTTTATTGGTGATGCCAAAACTAGGATAGAAGAAGATTATTTGCGAATTCTAAGATACTTTCGCTTTCTACAAAGGTTTGGAAATAAGCCAGATGAGGCAACTTTAAAGGTAATAGAAAAATCTAGCCACTTAATACACAAACTAAGTGGCGAGAGGGTTTGGGCAGAGCTAGAAAAAATTCTTTCTCACGCAAGGGCAGATGAAACTTTCAAGCTAATGAGCAGGGTAGGGGTGGTAGAGGCTATTTCTGGCTTCAAAATAAATGCCAGCCTACTTTATAATAGCTCGATAGAAAATTTAGTGCAGATTTTAGAAAATGAAGGGCAGGTAGAAAGCCTTTCAACAAGGTTAAAGTTCAGCAATCATCTTAAAAAACATCTAACAACAATGGTGTTTTTAAAAAATAACTTTCCTAAAAACAAAATAAATAAGGTAAAGGTCAAGCAAATTGCCTTTGATTATGGCAAAACACTAGCCAAATCTTTTATTTCCTTTTCTTTTGTAGAAGACATAAAAAACTTTAATAACTATATAGAATATATAAAGAAACTAAAAATTAAGCCCTTCCCCATAAGGGGTGAGGATTTAAAAAAGTTGGGGTTTAAAGAAGGCAAAGAAATGGGCATGGTTCTACAAAAGTTAAAACTTGCTTGGCAGAAAAGCAACTATAAGATGGGGAAAAGAGATTTAATAAAAACACTAAAATCATGAAACAATTTTCACAAAGGCAATTACAGTTTGCCGAAAACATAAAAAGAATTCTCTCTGAACTTTTTTTGAAGGAGGATGTTTTTTTAGTAAATGAAAGGAAAACGGTAAATATCACCATAACTGAGGTGCAGGTAACGCCAGATTTAAAAGAGGCAACGGTGTTTTTCTATACTCTTAATGCCCCAGCTAATAACCAAAACTATATAAAAAGCGTCCTAACCGCCATTGAGGGGATAAAATTAGATTTAAGAAAAAAACTTGGCAATAAACTTTCCTCCAAATTCCTGCCCCACATAAAATTTGTTTGGGACGATGCGCTAGAAAAGGCAATAAAAATTAACGAGGCAATAAAAAAAGGGTAGGGTTAGTAATAAGTGGTATAATTAAATAGGTGTGGTGCTGTTTCGGGAGTTTTTTTAAAATTTTTTAGGAAGAATTTTATGGCTTTAATGTTTTTTCATAAGGAATAATAAAATTTTCCCCTAAATAACCAGCCATTATTACAATTTCTTCACAGCCACAAAAATTTTTATAATACCAACAAAGCCATCATCTTTACTTTGTTTTAAAACAGTTTCGTCAATTTTTAGCTGTAATATGTCATAACCATAAATGGTAATGGAGGGCAAACAAACCTCTATACCAGCTATTAAAGCTATAAGTTCATCATCTAAAAAATTGGTGGGATTGTTTTTGGAATGAACTTCTAATATAAGTGAAACCTCTGCAATTTCTTTTTGCAAAGAAGATTTATTTAGCACATTAATTTCGCCAAATTTTATATAAGGGTAAACCAAGTTTTTTGGCACACCATTGAAAACCCCCTTAATGTTAATGGCAGGGTT
This sequence comes from Alphaproteobacteria bacterium, assembly GCA_046302855.1. Taxonomy (GTDB): domain Bacteria; phylum Pseudomonadota; class Alphaproteobacteria; order Rickettsiales; family UBA8987; genus JBKCHH01. The sequence goes on along the minus strand of JBKCHH010000057.1, from coordinate 25,279 downwards.
ATTCAAAATTGACTGCTTTATGGCGGCTTTTATTAGTGAAATTGCATTTATCATAATTATTTAAATTGAAAGGTTGCGATAGCCATCAAACATAATGCGGCAGGGGCGGGGAAGGTCTATGCCATCTATTCGCTCATCATAAAGCCCTGCAATATATAGCAGTATTCCATGTTTTATATCTTCCGGCACATCAACCGCTAGCCCGTAGCCAGAGGTATATTCAATTTCAGTAAGATAAGAATATCTACTATAGGTAAACTGCAAAATATCTTCCCCCTTAATTAAGGTGTAGTTGCTAGAGGGAATTACTGTTGTGATATTATCTTGGCTGGTAGATTTTACCTGAATTATGTTTTTAACTAAACCCATTGGCAAGTTTACTTCTAGGTCTATTTCATCCCTTAGCGTTAAACGAAAATTGCGTTCAACAAGGGCGATTCGTAAATAGTTTTCAGCTACTTTTCTGGCAACTACTATTAGCCTTGTAATAAGCCCATCTTCACCGCTTCCTGAAACACGAAGAAAATCTTTCGCCTGCACCAAACTTATTGGCTCTTCAGCGGGAAGGGTTATTTGCTGTAGATATGGAATATATTTCATAGTTTTAGATTTTGAATTTTTATTTTTTTGGCACAAGCCGTCATGAGCCAAGCGAAGCGAAGCAATTCAGTTTATAAGTCATTTTTTTTGACTATTTTTCTGGATTGCCGCGTCGCTTGGCTTATCGCAATGACGACAAAGCGTAAATTACACCGCTAGTCTAAGTAGCTTAATGGCATCTTTACGAACCACATCGCCGCCAACCCTTTTAGTTGCGTAGAACTTAACAAATGGCTTTTCGGTATAAGGGTCACGCAATATTCTAACCCCAAACCTATCTACAATTTGGTAAGCCTTTTTAAAATCTGCCAAGGCAATAGAATTGCTACTAGCAGCGGGAACTGGCATATCGGTTGCCTGTTTTACAGGGATTCCAAACAAAGTATCGTCTTTGCCAGAAACAAAGGCAGGGTTCCAAATATAGTTATTGGTAGTATCCTTTAACAGCCTCACCTGCTGAACGGTTTGGCGGTTCATTAAAAAAGTAGCATTGGCGGTATAATCTTCTTTCAACGCATATACTAAGCGAACAATACTATCTGCAGTAACAGCTGCACTTACGCCGCTGTTTATAGTGCCAATATCCGTATATGTTAAAAAGCCCTTTGGTTTACCAACACCATCGCCTGAAATAAAGGCGGCATTTTCAGTTTTGCTGAAAATTTCCGTGAGCTTTTCTATTAGCCAAGTTTCAGCATCAAATTGATTATCATCAATTAACCTTTGCGTGGCTTTGGGCTGGGCGTAAAGCTCATTCACCAAAATAGTTTTTCTACCTACTTGTGGCGTTGCAGTTTCTACTACGGCCGCACTTTCACTTGCTGTCCAAGAGGCAGTAGCAAGGTTAAAATCTTCAATTAAATCAAGCGAATCAGTTGATATTTCTTCAACGGAAGCAAGCTGACGCATTGGCGAAATCTCCTGCGATATTTTAAGCAGCCTTTTAGTAATTTCTTGCGGAACTAAAAAGCCACCATCTGCATCTACCGCTATTGAAAGAGCCTTTTTTTCAATATAGGCAAGCTCACTTTCAACGCCCTTTCTAATATAGTTTAAAAAGGCAGATTTATGCTCTTTGGCATATTGCAAAGAGTTAAAATCTTCGTGCAGACCTAAATCTGGACGGGTAGTTGTAAGCTGAATATGATCAAGCTGCTTTTTTTGAATATCAAGCGCATTGCCCATTTTGTTTAGTGCTTCTGTATAAAGTGGGTCAAATGAACCTTTTTTTTCAAGCTCAGTTAGCCTTCTTTCGTTGGTAGCTTTAAACTGCTCCCAAGTGTTTCCTAGCTCATCTACGCGATCAGCCACTCTTAAAGTTGTAGACATAGTTTTTACCTTTTTGTTGATTGTTAAGTTTGTTTTTTAGTTTTTTAGAATCTCAATCGCCCTTTGTAAGGAACAATCAAGTTTAACAAAATCATCCACCTCTTGTGTTTGTGCTTCAGGCAAAGCATCCCGCTTTGTCTCCTTAAAGCCAAAACTGGCAATAAAAGTGGCTGATTTTTTAGAAAAGCCTGCATCCCGCAGGAATTGTTCAAACTGCCTAACCGTTTGCGGTAGAGAGTTTTTTATATCGGTAACGCCCGCCATTTGATTTGCGGGAAAGGTAACAAGGCTTATTTCAAACAGCTCTAGTTGATTTATTACCCTTGCTTTTTGATCATTATCATAATGGCTTTCTACAACATTATAGCCAATGCTTAAACCTTCAATAGCATTTACTTGAAGCAGGGCGTAGGCTTCTTTTGCCCTTTGCAAATCATTAATTAGTAATTTGCCTTCTACAAATAGGCCTTCTGCATTTTCTTGTATGTTGGTAAAATAGCCAATGGGTTCATCTAATTTGTGCTGCCAAAGTAGTTTGATGTCTTTAATTTTTTTCTTGGATAAGGTTTTTTTAAAAGCGCCTTTTAATATAATATCACTATGATAATCTTTTATATTAAAAATGCTGGCATAGCCTGTGAATGTACCATTTTCATCTAGGTTTTTTAAAGATAAAGCGTAATCAAATTGTTTTTTCTGCATAGTTTTTATAGTTGATAAACTTAAAACTACTTAAAAAATGAATGTGCGGAAGTGGGTATTTTAAATAAAATCGTCATTAGAGAATGAAAAACTCAAGTCATTGCGAGGGCTGCAAGGACGAAGCAATCCAAAAAAATGGGTGTTTCTTGCAACAACTTTCCCGTTATCCAAGCTCCACTTTGTTTATGGATTGCTTCAAAGCTAAAGCTTATCGCAATGACTATATAGGAATTACAAATCCACCTGCACCAGTGGGAAAATGTTTTTTCTAAAATCTTCGTCTATTTCGTTTAAATCTATCACATCTACAGTGTAGGGGAAAAGAGATTCATCAAAGCTAGCCTTTATTTGCCCTATAAAAAACAGGTCAGATTTTTTATTGTGCAGTTCTATTGCTAGGTCTAAATCTGAATATTTTTTGGGTTTTTTTACCAGCGGATTTGTTTTATTAGCATCCGCAACCCTTGAGCCATAAACAAAAACCTTATCTTTTTTAGAAATATATGGCTTTAAAATTAACTTCACCAAATCTAGCTCTTCTTTGGTTAGTAGAATTTTACTCATGGCTTTCAATCTGCTTTATTAAATACCTAACCTCTTTAATAAACTGTGGAATTACGGCGACAACCTTTAACGCCACTTTTTCGCTATAGGCGTGTGATGATGAATTTCTAGCTTCTCTGAAGCCATCCCATACTTTTAAAGTGCCAAGCACAAGTCCAGCCTTGTTCGCCACCCTAATTAGATTGTTAAAACTACCTTCATTTAATTCTTGATTGCTGGGAATGGTTAATTCTAAATATCTTCTTAAGGTTTTGTAGCTTAGCTCATAGGTATATTCAAACCTTTGAATGGCAGAATCTCTTATAATATTATCAACCTTATTCTTTTCTATTAAAGCCATTACCTCTTCTAAAGTTTTTAGAGCCTTTTTTAATGAAGAAATATCTAGCATATAACCTATTCTGGCCTGCAAATTGCCCTTTCGCGATTGTTTTTTAAAAAGTTTAGCAACTCTAAAATAGTTTCGTTATTGTGATGCTCTTGAATTAGCCCTTCTATTTTTGCAGAAAAACTTTTTTCATCCTTACCAAAAATTTCTTTGTAGAGCTTTCTTAGCAGGTTAATATCTTCTTTGCTGAAATCTTTTCTTTTTAAGCCAACTAGATTTAAACCAACCAAATTCGCCCTTTTGCCCATTGCAAGCCCGTAAGGGATAACATCATTTTCAATACCGCTCATTCCACCAATCATAGCGTATTTGCCAATGCGAACAAATTGATGAATGGCAGAAAGTCCGCCAATTATCACAAAATCTTCTACTATTACATGCCCTGCTAAAGTGGCGTTATTTGCCATAATTACGCCGTTTCCCACCCTACAATCATGGGCTATATGAACACCCACCATAAGCAGGCAATCATTACCAACTTCTGTTAGCCCGCCACCTTGCTCTGTGCCGGTGTTGATAGTTACATGCTCACGAATTTTATTTCTTTTACCAATTATTAGCTGGGTTGGCTCACCCTTATATTTTAAATCTTGCGGAGCTTTACCTATTGATGCGAAAGGAAAAACCTCACTAAATTGACCAATTTTGGTATTGCCATCTAAAACCACATGCGAATGAATCTTTACCCCCTCTTCCAAGGCCACATTTTCACCCACTATACTATAGGCACCAATTTCTACATTTCTGCCAATGTATTTTGAATTAACAATTGCGGTTGGATGAATCTTATGACCTAAATTATGATTACTATGCATTTTTTGCTCCATTTTTATCCATAATTACGGCAGAAATTACTGCTTCTGTTACCACTTCCCCATCTACATAAGCATCTGCCTTTACCTTCCACAAATTGGCACGATTTTTTAGAATCTCTACCTTTAAACTTAAAACATTAGAGGGAACAACTGGCTTTCTAAACTTAACCTCATCTATAGTTGCAAAGTAAACCAGCTTGCCCTTACCAGTTTCACCAATGGTTCTAAATACTAACACGGCGGCGGTTTGTGCCATGGCTTCGATAATCAAAACACCTGGCATTATTGGTTGACCCGGAAAATGCCCCGTAAAGTGCGGTTCGTTAAAAGATACATTCTTTATGCCCGTTGCCGATTTGGCGGGAACTATATCTATAACCTTATCAATTAGTAAAAATGGATAGCGGTGCGGTAGCATCTCCATAATTTCTATAATATCTGCCGTCGTATTTTTTGTCATATGAATTAATCTTTTTTGTTCAAGTTTCGTAATTTAACTAAATTTCTGTAATGTTCAATAATTGGTTCAGCTGGTGTGCCAGTAACTTTAGATTTTGCTGGCAGATTTTTTGTGATTCCAGCTTGAGCGCCAATTTGAGAGAAATTTCCAATAGATATATGCCCCACCAAACCTGCTTGCCCTGCTATCACTACATTTTCTCCAATCTTTACACTGCCAGATACGCCAACTTGGGCGGCTATAAGCGAGTTTTTTCCAATTACTACATTATGGGCTATATGAACCAGATTATCAATTTTTACGCCATCATTTATTATGGTATCTTGAAAACTACCCCTATCTATGCAAGTATTAGAACCAATTTCCACCTTATTTTTTATTATAACCCTGCCTAGTTGAGGAACTTTAAAATTCTCACCCAAAAAGCTGGCAAAACCAAAGCCATCTGCACCAATCTTTACGCCACTGTGAAAAATATTATCACTACCAATAATGGCAAATTGAATGGAGCAGTTAGAGTGGATAATATTATTATCACTAATCTTTACCCCTTGCCCAATGTAGGTGTGGGGGTGGATTACACAGTTTTTGCCAATTTCCACATTATCTGCAATATATACGCTTGGGGCAATATAAGAGCCACTGCCAATTACAGCTTTCTTTGAAACAAGTTCTTTGTTTAAAGAAAAAATTGGCTGATAAAAATAATCTGCCAGCAGGGCAAAGGCAAAATAAGGGTTTGGGGTAAACAAACCTATTGCTTGTTTTGGCAGATAGCTAGAAAATTCTTTTCTTAAAAAAACCGCCCCAGCTTTTGTGTCTTTTAGCTTGGGAGCATATTTTTTATTATCTAAAAAAGAAACATTGCTTTGCGTGGCAGTATCAAGTGGAGATAGGTCTTTTATTTCAAATGAACCTTCCCCTTCTACCTTTAAGCCAAAATCATTACATAGAGAAATAATTTTTGCAATTGAGGTTGGGTTGTTTTTTTTATAAAATCTACTATCAAACATAAACTAAGTATTTAGCTAACTTTTATGAAAAAGAAAAATAAAATCTTGTATATAATAAGGCATTCCATCGCAGAAAAAAATTCCACTAAAAAAGATTTTGAGCGGTTGCTAGTAAGTGAAGGAATAGATAGATGCCAAAAAATTGCTAGTTTTTTAGAGGGCAAAAAAATAGATATTTTCATTTCCTCCCCCGCTTTTAGGGCAAAAGAAACAGCTGAAAACATTGTGGCGAACTTAAAAAACAAACCAGAAATTATTTTTGAACCAAAGCTATATTTCTGCAAGATAGCTGATTTTTATGAGATAATTGATAATGCTAGCCAACAATCAGTTGCAATAGTTTCGCACAATCCAACCATTCATCAGTTTTGCCTACAACTGGCTGAAAATAAAGATAGCCCTGCTTATGAAAAGCTAATAAAATCTTTTAATCAAGGTTCTGTTGCAATTTTTAAAGATGAAGAACTGGTGGGGTTTTTAGATGGCGAAGAGTTTTAATTATCTATTCCCCAATAGTTGACTAAATTACTAGGTTATTTCACTTGCAAAAAACTGATTTTTTCCTTATAATATTGTCCATTAGAACTTGAAGAATGAACCTACGCAAAAACATAAAACTGCCTCTGTACTTAGATTATCAGGCAACAACCCCTACTGACCCTAGAGTGGTTGATGAGATGCTACCCTACTTTACCGAAAAGTATGGCAATCCTCATTCAAGAAGCCATAGCTTTGGGTGGGAGGCTGAGGAGGCAACTGAAATTGCAAGGGAGCAGGTGGCAAAGCTAATAGGGGCCGATTCTAAAGAGGTAATTTTCACCTCTGGTGCTACTGAAAGCAATAATTTAGCAATAAAGGGCGTGGCAGATTTCTATAAGGATAAAAAAAATCATATCATAACTGTAAAAACTGAACATAAATGTGTGCTAGATACCTGTCGTCATCTTGAACAGCAGGGCTTTAGCGTTACTTATTTGAATGTTGATAAGCAGGGCTTTGTGAATTTAGCTGATTTAAAAAATGCAATTAATGAAAAAACCCTACTTGTTTCTATAATGGCATTGAATAATGAGGTTGGCACCATTCAAAACTTAAAAGAAATAGGCAAAATTACCCGCGAAAATGGCGTATTTTTTCATACAGATGCCGCCCAAGCATTCGGCAAAATTCCACTAAATGTGGAGGAAATGAACATAGATTTAATGAGTATTTCTGGGCATAAAATTTATGGACCAAAAGGGGTTGGAGCCTTGTTTATAAGAAGGCGTCCGCGTGTTCGCTTAATGCCATTATTTAATGGGGGTGGGCAAGAAAGGGGCTTTCGCTCTGGAACGCTACCAACGCCATTAGTAGTGGGTTTAGGCAAGGCAGCAGAAATTGCTGGCGTTGAAATGGCGGGTGAGAGGGCAAGGCTAAAAACTCTAAAAGAAAAGCTCTACAAGGGTATTACCAAAAAAATTAAGGAAGTATTCGTAAATGGTGATTTTAATAATGGCTTTGAGGGCAATCTAAACCTATCTTTCGCCTATGTGGAAGGGGAATCTATGCTAATGGCAATACGAGATTTAGCCGTTTCAAGTGGCTCTGCCTGCACCTCTGCGAGTCTAGAGCCTTCTTATGTGTTAAAGGCTTTGGGGGTGGGGGATGATTTAAGCCACACTTCAATTCGTTTTGGCTTGGGGCGGTTTACTAATGAAAGTGATGTTGATTTCGCCATAGAAACCGTTAATAGAAATGTAGAAAAACTCCGTGAAATGAGCCCCTTGTGGGAAATGCATCAAAAGGGTATAGATATTACTAAAATTGAATGGAATCATCATTAACAACAAAAAAGAGGAATTATGGCTTATAGTACTAAGGTTTTAGACCACTACGAAAACCCTCGCAATGTGGGTTCACTAAATGAGAAGGAGGAATCTGTTGGCACTGGCCTAGTAGGGGCTCCTGCTTGTGGTGATGTAATGAAGCTACAAATTAAAGTGAATAAAGATGGTATAATTGAAGAGGCAAAGTTTAAAACCTTTGGCTGTGGTTCTGCCATTGCATCTTCTTCTTTAGCCACTGAGTGGATTACCGGCAAATCAATCAATGAAGCCGCCACTATAAAAAACACGCAAATTGCAGAAGAACTATCTTTGCCACCGGTAAAAATTCACTGCTCAATGTTAGCGGAAGATGCCATTAAGGCCGCCATTGAAGATTATAAAAAGAAAAATGCTTAAAATAATTATGAAGGCACCAATCTCCATAACTGAAAATGCGGCTAAGCAAATAAAAGCCTTGCTTTCAAAAAGGGGTAAGGATTCGCAAGGTATTCGTGTGGGCGTAAAAAAGGGCGGATGCAGTGGGCTTTCTTATATTATAGAATATGCTGATGATATAAAAAAATTTGAAGAGGTGGTGGAAGATAAGGGCGTAAAGGTAATTATAGACCCAAAGGCTATTTTGTATCTAATCGGCACGCAAATGGATTTTACAAATGATAAGTTTAAATCTGGTTTCACCTTCATAAACCCCAATTCCAAAGGTGAATGCGGTTGCGGCGAGAGCTTTAAGGTTTAGTTTTTTATGAAAGTGGTGGTTGAAAATGGTGGGTGGAAGTAGTGCAATTAAGGTTTTTTTATAATCGCTCTACACCTAATTATGCCCCTAATTAAAATACTCATATATCTTTAGTGCCGTTTTTTTAGAAATTCCTTCCACCAAAAGCAAATCTTTAACACTGGCTTCTTTTACCGCCGAAAAAGAACCAAAATGATTTAGCAATAACCTTCGCCTACTTTCACCAATGCCTGGTATTTCATCTAGGTTAGAATCAGTTAATGCCTTGTTTCTAGCCCTGCGGTGGGAGGAAATAGCAAAATTATGAGCCTCATCTCGCAGAATTTGCAAATAATAAAGTAGCTTTGAATCTTTGGGCAGATTTTTTGTTTCCAGATTAGTAAAATTATTGGTTGGAATAATAATATCTTCATTGCCTGCATTTCTATCTAAACCCTTTGCCATGCCAAGCAGGGCGATATCATAAATAGCAAATTCTTTGAATAACTTTATAGCCTCATTCACCTGCCCCTTGCCACCATCTATAATCATAAGGTCTGGCTTGGAATCATCTGTTAATGCCTTTAAACGGCGTTTTAATACCTGGTGCATCATATAATAGTCATCGCCCCCTGTTTTACTGCCAGCTTCAACCTTAAACTTGCGATACAGATTTTTCTCAAAGCCTTCAACACTTGCTACCACCATTACCCCATAAGCCTCTGTGCCAAAATTATGGCTATTATCATATATTTCTATACGGCGAATATCTTTTTTTAGCCCTAAAAACTCTTTTAGCTCCTGTAGATTATTAGAATTAGATGCCTGCTTTTCCTCCTCCCTTTTTAAAGCGTGCTTGGCGTTTAGGATGGATTTCTCTACCAGCTCTTTTTTATCCCCCAGTTTTGGAACAATAATATTTACCCTTGTGCCTGCAATTTCGCTTAATGCTGTTTCTAGGCTTGGCTTTTCTTCAACCTCATTACTCAAATAAATTTCCCTTGGTGGAATATTACTTTGATAAAACCTGCCAATTAAATTGCCAATTATTTCGGAAGGGGGAATATCATCTATGTGGGAAGGAAAAAACACCCTGTTTCCTATTAGATAAGAACCTCTAATAAAAAATATATTCACCGCAATTATAGAGCCCTCTTGAAAAAGCCCAATTACATCGGCATCTGAAATATCATTAAAAGAAATATGTTGCGAGCCGTGAATAGCATTTAGAGCCATTATTCTATCTCTAAAAAAGCTGGCCCTTTCATATTCCATATTTTGGCTTGCCTGCTCCATTTTATTTTTTAGGTCTTGCTTGATGGCGTTATTTTTGCCCTTTAAAAAGCCCTCCGCCTGCTCAACCTGTAGATTATAATCATGCTCACTAACTAAATTTACGCAAGGGGCAGTGCATCTTTTTATTTCATACTCTAGGCATGGTCTTGTTCGGCTCTTAAAAAAATTGTCAGTGCAGGGGCGAATTAAAAATGCCTTTTGGATGGAATTAATAGCGGTATTTACTTGGCTGGCAGAAGAAAAGGGGCCAAAAAATACAAAGTTTGGCTTTTTCTTTCCCCTAAATTTAAAAATGCGGGGGAATTTGCCGTTTTTATCTATGCAAATGTAGGGATAGGTTTTATCATCCTTCAAAGCCACATTGAACTTTGGCTTGTGCTTTTTTATTAGATTTGCCTCTAAAAGCAGGGCTTCTGATTCCTTTTCAGTTGTGATAATATCCACCCGCTCAACCTGCATTACCATATTGCTGATTCTTTGCGAGAGGGTGTTTAGCCTAGTATAGTTTTCTACTCTATTTTTTAGATTTTTCGCCTTGCCCACATAAATAACCAAGCCGGCTTGGTTCTTCATTAAATAAACCCCCGCCTTTTGCGGTATGGAAAGCAGTTCTTTTTTTAGATTTTCAAGGCTCATATATTCATGCTTTACACAAAAACTTTTTGAGAGTTAAGCAAAAATAAAATCTATTTTAACAAAATATTAATAATTGGTGGGTATAAAACTTTTATTAATAACAAAAATAATAGGTATGGCTCAAAGAGTTGAAATTCAATATGGTAAAAAGATACAAATACCAATTGATCCAGAGTTAAGAGAAATAATACAAGATTATAATAACAAAAGAGAAAGCTTTCTGGGTTTTTTGGGTTGCGGCGTAGGGTTGGGTGTTGCTAGCTTAGGAGTGGCAATTCTTGCGACAACAACTTATAGTGTAGGATTAGGTGCTGGTGCTTTATTATTAGGTGTGGTGGCACTCGGTTCTTTTTATCAAAGTATAAAAAAATTAAACGAAGCAGAAAAAAGTGGGAGAAGACTTGTTGTAAAGCATTTTAAAGGTTCTTTGGAACGAAACGATAATAATTTTCAAGTAATATCACCAGAAAACCCAACTATAGAAACTAGAATAGTTCAAGAAACTTTAAATGCTATAAAACCCAGACATCCATTACTCCAAACACCAAACCCATTAGTAAGAGTAGACGAACTTAAAATAATTCCAGTAACGGACCGTTTGTTTGGTTGTATGCCATATAAAAATTTTTCTGTTAGAATTTTTAGTGGAACAGTTGAGGTTGCTGATGGTTCTAAAAGATAATATCTTTAACTATTATACGCTAACCCGCCACCTAACGCCCCATTTTTTTGGACATTTGCTTTAGAGCCTCTTCAATTAAGGCCCGTTTAGATTTTTTTGGGATTTCTTCCACAGTTTCATTTTGATTGTAAGAGGGATTATAGGGCTTGGCTATTTGCAAAATGCCTCTTTTGGGTGTTGGGCTATTTGGTTGTGGAGTTGGTTGGGGTTGAGTTTTCACAGGTTCGCCCCTAAAGATGGGGAGCTCTTCTTGCGTGGTAAAGTCTTCACTTTCTTGCGTGTAAACACTGCGGATTTTATTTAGTTCGTTGTAATCTTTCTCAATCATCTCTTCTAGCCTGCCAGCAATCTTTTCCGCCTTGTTGGAAAGGATGGATAAATCACCCGATACCATATTTGCCTTTTGCACCTCTCTTGAAAAAAGGTTAATGGAGTTTTTTAAGTTTTTTAGTTCAGACAGGGCAAATTCCACCTTGTGCGAAGAATCATCAAACTTTTTTATAAAGCTAACCAGCTCATTATTAGAAAACTTTAAGCCCTTGATTTTTAAGGCAAGTCGCCAACTGTAAAATAGGCAAAATACCAAAAGTATGGCGGTTATTATGTTAAAAATTAAGCTGAACATCTGCTTTTTTTATAAATCATATACTGTAAGAAAAGTTAATTAAAGCCAAATTTGCGAAAGATTTTTTTAGACCTCTCACTCTTTAGCTCTTTTTGAAATTTTTCGCCTAGTTTTTGCTCGCCCCCTGCAATTAAGGCAGAGCGGTAGGTTATATCAGTGCTCAATTTATTACCAAAAAGTTTATCATCTAATTTAGCCAAAATTTCTATTGTCTTTTCGTTATAAATATCGGTTTGATAAAAAATGCCAATAACATCACGGTTAATAATTTGGCTAATAGATTCATTAGTATCATATATTTCCACAAAACTATTAATATTTTTATTTAGCTTTTTTATCTCGCTTAAACCAAGCATTTTTATTACCAGATTGCCCAAATAAGATTCTTCATTAGCGCCAATTAAAAGTTTATTATTCTTATTAATATTTTTGAATATATCACTGATGTTTATATAGTTTTTGGTATCATCTGTATTTTTGGCAATTACTATATTATTTTTTGCAACTATAGTTTCACATAAAACATTAATTAAACCTTGACTTTTAAGCTCTTGAAATATAAAGGGGTTTTCAGAGATTATTACATCGGCTGCCTCACCATCTTGAATTATTTTTAAAAACTTTTCCTCGCCGTAATCAAAAACTAGGGAGATGATAACATTATTTTCTTTGGCAAATTCCCTACCAATTTTAGCTAATGGGGCGGCGAGAGAGGGGGAGGCAAGAATGGTTAGATAATATTTATCTTCCGCCCTTAAATTATTTGGGGTAATAAGGTTTGCTAGAATTAACAGAAGAAGGAGCTTTTTTATTATCTTTTTCATTGCATCTTTTTACAGAAGAATTTTATATAAAAGCAACAATAATTCTTATGAATAATTTTCCTACTGAACTAATGCAGATTTTATCTGGTAAAATTCTGCACGATATTGCCTCATCCGCTGGCGTGGTGGCTAATGGTTATGAGATTTTAGAAGAGGGGGGCGGGGAAGATTCTATTGCTTTCGCCAAAGATTTGCTAAGGGAAGGCAGTAGCAGTTTGGTCGCGAAGGTTAAATTTTATCGCTTATTATTTTCCGCTAAAAGTGAAGAGGGGAAAATAAAAACAAACGAGCTTATAGATATAATAAATAGCTATTTCAGTAAATTAAAGGTTAAGTTTAATTCATTAGATGATTTAAATAAGTTAGGGCAAGAAATAGGCCTAATAAGGGCTGGTATAGTGGGGCTTGGCATCTACAACCTTGCGACCTTAATAATGCTAAAGGGCGAAATAAAAATAGAAGTAAAGAATCAAAAAATTCTTTTAACCTCCTCAAATAACAATATTTTCAATAGTAAAATAGATGGGTTTTTGAATGGCGAAACAGCAGATATTTCTGCTGAAACCATCCAATATCTATTTACTAACCTTTATAGCAAAACCTACAATACTTCATTTAATATATTGAATAATAAGGGTAGTTTGGTTATTGAAGTGGGGTAAAGTCATTGCGAGGACTAAAAGGACGAAGCAATCCACAACAATTGCGTTTCTGGCAACAACTATCATGAAATCCAAGCTCTGCCTTGCTTGTGGATTGCCACGGAGCCCAAAAATAATTTTTGGCTCCTCGCAATGACGGTTTTCTTTACCTAGCCCTTTCTAAAGCCTCTATTAAAACCTTCTCACTAAGTAGTTCTGGTAAAATAATGCCGTTTGGGGCTTTGGGGCCGTAAACTATGTTGAAGGGTATGCCGTTTCTTTTATTGCGGTTTAGGTAATCTTTTATCACAGCGGAAGGATTGGTGAAATCTGCTCTAAAACGCACTATTTGGTTTTGTTTAAAATAATTTTGTATGTTGGCGGAATTTATTACATGCAGTTCATTAAACTTGCAGGTAACGCACCAAGTGGCGGTTACATCCACCAAAATTACACGAGTATTTTTTAGCTCTATAACCTTTGCCTCGTCAAATTCTATCCAATCATTAAAATTAATTACTTCATTTTTCGAAATAGAATTTTTTGGGTCAAAATGGACTACCGCTAAGCCAATGCCACAAAGGGCAAGAACAAATATCTTTCTAAAAAGAAATAGTTTTTCGCCATCAAACCTTATTAAAAATAATACAAATATAGTTGCAAGAATAGCAATTATGGCAAAAAGGTTTTCAATAGAAATCTGTTTTGAAAGCACTACCAGCAACCATATAACGCTTAGCAATAATAAAAACCCCATGATTTTTTTTAATACCTCCATCCATCCACCCGGCTTTGGTAAAATGGAAATTAAAGAGGGGGAGAGGGTAAATAGAATATAAGGTGTGGCAAGCCCAAATGAAATAGACAGAAAAATCAATATAATATGATAATTACTTGCAGTTAAAGCAAAGCTAATTGCCGTGCCAAGATAAGGGGCAGAGCAGGGTGTTGCCATTAGAGTTGCAAAAATTCCTAGCAGAAAGTTTTTTCTAAAAGACCTACCACCACTGGCATTATTAATTTTATTAGAAAGGCTAGAGGGCAGGTATATTTCAAACAGCCCCAATTGATTTATAGAAAATAGAAACAGAATAAAAATTACTGCCACCAAAAACAAAGGCTGTTGGAACTGAAAGCCCCAGCCAAGTTCAACCCCAAGTTTCTTGAAATAAATTACCGTTATGGCAAGCAGAATAAAAGAGGTGATAATGCCAAGTGAAGTAGCAAAAAAGCTAAGCCGAATGTTTCTTTTTGTTTCGCCAGAATATTTTATCACAGAGAGGATTTTTATAGAAAGAACGGGCAAAACGCAGGGCATTATATTCAATATAAGCCCACCCAAAAAAGCGAAGAAAAGAACTAAACTAATATTCTCCATAAATTATATATCCGTTTTTATATTATTACTGAAGGTTAGCCTTAGGGAATTGCCAATAGCAACCGCGTCTATAGCCTGCTGAAAGATTGCCCCCATTACTGGGGTAATTAGCCCAAAGCTGGCAAAGCCCATGCCTACAAGGCTTAAGGCCATGCCACCTACGGCACTTTGCAACAATATTTTTCGCATAGAGCTACTTATGTGAATAAGCTCATCAACCTTTTGCAGGGTATTTTCCATAATTACCGCTCCAGCTGATTCAGTTGTAACCGCATTTACCCCACCAAAGGCAATGCCAACTGTGGCGTTGGTTAGGGCGGGAGCATCATTTATACCATCCCCCATAAATAGGGTAGGGGCTAGCTTATTTTCTCTGCGAACAATTTCTAGCTTTTGTTCTGGCGTTTGGGAAGAGTAGGTTTCTTTTATATCCAGCAGTTTGGCTAGATACTCTACTTCTGATGCCCTATCGCCTGAAACTAGCATTATTTTACTAAACTGATGGTTTGGGCCAAGATGCGAAATAAAAGGCTTGCCATCTGTTCTTGGCGTATCTCTAAACTGTAAACTTGCCACATATTTACCATTTTGTAGAACTACACATTCTAAGCCAGCAGATATTGGGGGGAGTTGTTTTTCAGCCTTAATATCATTCTGCAATAGTTTTTTTCTAGAGGTTACTTTTATTTCTATACCCTTTACTAAGCCAACTAAGCCTTCACCTGGTTTTTCAGATACAGATTCCGCCTCTAGTAAGGCAATCTTTAACTCTTTTGCCTTTCTTAAGATAGCACCTGAGAGCGGGTGTTTTGAATAGCGTTCCACACTTGCCACTTGCTGTAGAAGGAAATCTTTATCTATGTTTGCTACTGTGATTATATTTACCAGTTCTGCTTCGCCGTAAGTTAATGTTCCTGTCTTATCAAAAATGGCGGTTCTGCATAGGGGCAGGCGTTCTAACACTTTGGGGTCTTTAATAATTATTCCCCTTTTAGCGGCAATGGAAATGGCAGAAATTATGGCGACCGGCACGGCAATTAAAAGAGGGCAGGGGGTGGCAATTATTAAAACAGATAAGAACCGCATTATATCGCCACTTAAATACCAGCTAACACCAGCAATTATAAGGGCAAGGGGGGCAAATATTGCACCAATTTGATCCCCCAGCCTTCTGAGTTCCGGCTTTTTATTTTCAGCATCTTGCATTACTTCCATAATTTTACTGTATCTGGAATCTGATGAGAGCTTTTCGGCTCTAACTACCAGCATAGAATCACCATTAATAGCACCAGATAGCACGCTAACCCCCGGCGCTTTTGAAATTCGATAAGGTTCGCCCGTTAGATAAGATTCATCCATAGAGCCATGCCCATCTATCACCACCCCATCAACTGGGCAGGTTTCATGCGGAAACACAACAATCGCATCACCAATTTTTATATCGACAATGGCAATATCTTGTAGTTTTTCGCCATTTTTTAGATGGGCGATAGATGGCATTCGGCTAGCCAAAGCTAAAAGCACAGAGGATGCCTTTTGCATAGCGTAGCCTTCTAACACCTGCCCGCTTAGCAACATTATCACCACTAAAACTGCTGCCAAATATTCTTGAACAAAAACCGCTACCACTAAGGCAATTACCGCCAGCATATCTGCCCCTAAATTCCCCCTAATCAATTTTCGCAAAATTTGCCATACTAGCGGAACGCCAGCAATAATAGTGGCTAAAAGTAGGGGTAGATAGGGCAGGGGCTGGTTTGTAAATTTCAGAGCATAATATACAACAATGGATAGAAGGCTTAAACCTATTAAAGATATTTCGAATAGAGATTTATTTTTATTTACCAATCTTCCCCCCAAGCATTTTCTATATGGTTTACATCTAATTTGTTCTTTGCACCAGATATAATAACTGCATCAAAACGAATGTCTTTATTCTGATAAAGAGGATATTTGCTAATTAAAAACTGGCAAGCATTAATAATTCGTTTCTTTTGAGCTTGGCTTATAACCTCAACCTGCTCCTCGGTGCGAAATTTTACCTCTACGAATACTAGCAGATTTTCTTTTTGCAGAATTAAATCAACCTCGCCATATGGCGTTTTTGCCCTTTTAAACAGAATGTTAAAACCTTTTTTAACTAGATAATCTTCCGCTATTTTTTCAGCATCTATGCCACTATTAAAGTTTGATTTCATCCCCTACCCCTATAACTAGGCACGGCTTGGCTTTCTAGCCATACACCCTTTGGTAAACTTCCCTTTTGATAGAAAATATCTATAGGAATACCCCCGCGTGGATACCAATAGCCACCAATCCTTAAAAACTTTGGCTTTAGTTCATCAAAAATTCTTTTGCCTATGTAAACAGTGCAGTCTTCGTGAAAAGCACCGTGATTTCTAAAGGAGTGCAAAAATAGCTTTAGAGATTTGCTCTCTACAATATAATTTTTTGGCACATAATCTATTACCAAATGGGCGAAATCTGGCTGAGCGGTAATGGGGCAGATGCTAGTAAATTCTGGGCAGGTGAAGCGAACCACAAAATTTTCTTTTTCGTGAGGATTTTTCACCTTCTCTAAAATAGCCTCTTGCGGAGATTTTGCTATTGCACTATTTTTCCCTAAAATATTTAAGTTTTTTGCCATAATGTTAAAAATAGAAAATTTATTGGTTATAATTGATGATAAGCCCATTATCACCAATTTTAATCTAAATTTAAAGCCCCAAGAAATAAAATATTTAACTGGCAAGAATGGTAGCGGAAAAACCACCATCCTTAATGCAGTGTGCGGTTTTGTTCCAATAGCAAAGGGAAAAATTGGAATTCTAGAGGGCAAAAGAGTTTCACTTTTTGCCCATAAGAACCCTATTTTTCATAATATTTCAGTTAAGCAAAATATTAAACTGTGGTTAAATTATAATAATGAGAAAAATTTTGATGATATTTTTGCCATTGAAAAGTTTGCTAATTTAAAGGCGGGGCAGTTATCAAAAGGTTGGCAGGCGAAGCTCTCGCTTACCATATTTTTTATCAACAGGGCAGAAATTAAACTAATGGACGAGCCGTTTTCTAACTTAGATGAAGAAGGTAGCGAAATTCTAAAAAACTACATTTTGGATGTAAGCAAGGCAGGGGCTGGGTTTTTAATAAGTAGCCATGGAAATCCAGAAAAAGACTTCAAAACCACTAAACACAATATTTTTACAATAAAAAAATCTATATTATAATAACTCAAAAAAAATATGGAAAAGAAGGAAAATATCCTAGTAATTGGTAGTGGTGGCAGGGAGCATGCCATTGTAAAAAAACTGCTTCAATCAAAAAAAGTGGCTAAAATATATGCTTACCCTGCCAATGCTGGGGTTTTGCAAGATGCTATTTTGGCAGATGGAATCGATTTAAAAGATTTCTCAACAATAGTTCATTTTTGCAAAAAGAATGAGGTTCACTATGTGGTAGTTGGTTCAGAGGCTTTTTTAATGGAAGGTATTGTAGATGTGCTGGAAAAAAGCTCCATAAAGGTTTTTGGCCCAAAAAAGGCAGGGGCTTTAATAGAAGGTTCCAAGCAGTTTATGAAAGATATTGCCCAAAAATATAATATTCCAACCGCAAAATATAAGAATTTCTCATCTGAAAAACAAGCAATTGCATATGCCAAAAACCACCCTCTGCCAATAGTAATTAAGGCAGATGGCTTGGCGGGTGGCAAGGGGGTGGTAATTGCTCACACGCACAAAGAGGCACTTTCCACCATCAAAGATTTTTTTAATGGCAAGTTTGGTGAGGCTAGTCAAAAGGTGGTTATTGAAGAGTTTCTAGATGGTTCAGAGGCTAGCTTTTTCGCCATAGCTAACGAAAAGCAGGTTCTGTTCTTGGCAACGGCGGAGGATTATAAAAGGGCAAATGATGATGATAAGGGGCCAAACACTGGCGGAATGGGTAGCTTTTCTCCCTCTACCATAATTGATAAGGTGCAAAAAGATAAAATAATGAACCGCATTATCACCCCGCTTTTTAACGCCTTCAGCCAAGAAAAAATTGAATATAAGGGGATAATTTTTGCAGGAATTATGCTTGTAAAGGAAGAGCCTTACCTGATTGAAATCAACTGTCGCTTTGGCGACCCTGAAACGCAAGTTTTTCTGCCTCTAATCAAAAATGATTTTTTTGATTTAATTGAATTTGTATGTGATAAAAAACCGCTAAAGCTAAGCTATTCAAACAAAAAAGCCATGTGCGTAGTATATGCCGCAAAGGGTTATCCTGAAAACTATAAAACCAATACCGAAATAAAAAATTTAGAAACTATTAGTGCGGATGGCTTAGATATTCTGCATGCTGGCACAAAAAAAGAATCTGGCAAAATTTTCGCCATTGGTGGCAGGGTTTTAAATGTGGTGGCAGTGGCAAGTAGCTATGCCAAGGCAAGAAAAATCATCTATAACAACATTAGCCAGATAGTATGGCCAAATGGCTTTTATAGAAAAGATATTGGGCTAAAGGCAAAGGATAAGGGCTGGTTTTTTTGAAGGTTATTGTATGCTCACTATAGCCTGCCCTCAAAAAATATTTTTTATATCCCTTTCGAATTTTTGGGAAATATTTACGGCGTAGTTTTTTCTAAAAGAGCCAATTTTGCCCATAAAAATGGGAATATCTCTATAGGTTAGTTTTATTGGCTCTTCCCTATCCTTATCTAAAATTAGGGTGCTACCAACCTTTAAGGAAGATAATTCTTTTAAAGAAATATTCTTTTTGCCAAGCTCGGCAGAAATTTTTACTTCGCTTTGTTTTATCTCATCAGAAAGGGTAATTTTCCAAGAGTCATCATTACCAATGGCTTCACCGGCAAACATTTGTAAAAGTAGTTCTTTTACTGGCTCAATAGTAGTGTAGGGCAAAACAAATTCTGCCACTCCGCCACTATCATTCATATTAATTTTAACGGATGCCATAATAACGGCGTTAGATGGCCTAGTTATGGTAGCAAAGCGAGGGTTGTTTTCTAGCCTTTCAAAGCGAAAGCTAACTGGGGCAACAATGTTAAAAGCGGAAGATAAATCATCTAGCATTACCTTAGTGGTGTTTTTTACTATTTCTTGCTCTATTAGGGTAAAGGGTCTGCCATCTACGAGCGATAATCTTTTGCCATTTCTTGCCCCACCCAGCAAAATATCTATTAAGGCGTAAGTTAGGTTAGAATCTATTGTTACTAGCCCCAAATTTTCCCACTCCACTGCTTGAAAAATTACCATAATGGCTGGCATTGGCACAGAATTTATATAGTCTTCAAAGCGAATAGACTTAATGGAAACAAGGTTAACATTCACATTTTCTGCGGTTAAACTTCTAAGCGAGGTTGAGATGGAGAGAACATAACTATCAAAAATCACCTCAAGCATTGGCAATTTTTCGTAGGTTTCTTTAGACCTTTCAATTAGAACATCTAGCCCAGTTTTATCCCTATTACTTTTTTGATTAATTCCTAAAATTGATTCTATGGCAGAATCTTCGGCACCAGCACTAGCTTGTGGCGGGGGTTGAGGAGGGGGTGTAGTAGCGGTAGCTGGGTTAGTATTTTGTGCTTCTTCTGCCATAATTTTTTTAAAAGCTAGGTAGGGGTGGGAGTTTTGGAATTTCAGGATTTTCTTTGGAGGTGCGAATAGCCTCTACCTTTTTTTGTTCCAGTTTAGGTTCAGAACTTTTTATTTCTTTGGGCGGGGCTATTTCTTTTTTTTGCTCTTCCTTGTTTCTTTGATAATCTTCATCATCTATAACACTATCCTTTATAGAGGTTGATGGGTTTGGATCTAGGAATTTTTGTTCACTATTTTTTTCAACTGGCTTCTCTATCGATGGCTCTGTTTTTGTTTCTAGTTTTTCTGCGGGCTTTTCAACATCTTCAGTATGGGATGACGCATTAGATGAAGCCTCGGCAAAATTATATTTTTGATATTTAATATCTTCCCTTGAAGTATTAGAAAAAAAGTTTGGATTATTTTTTTTGAAGTTCTCTAAAGAATATTGCTCCTGTATAGAAGGGGCAGAATCTTTTATAATAGAGCTAGTGGTTTTAGTAATGTTTGGCACAGCTTTTATTGCCTGTTTTTCTTCTTCCTGCACCCCTTCATTATTTAGCGGGATAGTAGCAGATTTAGTATAAAGAACCTGCTCATAAGGGTTTAACATGGCAGATTTATTTATTTTTTTGGTATTAATAGATGGCACAAGGTTTGCTATTTTACTATCTAGCTCATTTGCCTTGGCGGAATATTCCTTATATTCAGGTGGTTTAACAAATACTGGCGTAGTTAATGCTATTTGAGAAGATGGCGCGTCTTCTTGTTCTTGAAAGGCATCACCTGTATTTACGCCTGTATTTATCTTAATATCTAAAGAAGAGCCTTGCGGTCTTTGTTGTTGTGATGGTGGGGCTTGAGGATTCACTGGGGCAAATTCAACCCCTCTTCTAGGAAGGGGGGCGTTATCACCTGGCATTACATATTTATTCTGCCCACAAGAGTTGTTAGATAAGCAATCATTAGCTTGGGGTCTTGGTGGAGCACCTGCAAAATAAGGTTCTGGAGCATAACATTTTACTGGCTTTGGCCCAGCACATAGGGAATTAGAAGCCCTTGGTACATCTTTACAAGAGGCAACAAACAAAGGAATTAACAAAAAAATATATAAAAACCTATTCATTCGAATTACCTATTCCTTAATAGTAGTAGAGGATATTTTTTATTTTACTAATATCAAGAATTATTCAAAAATAGTATAAATTGTTGCAATTTTTTAACATTTGAAATATATAAATAGGGTATGATTCCACAGGTAGATACATTTCCAACCTACAAACGCTTGTTATCTGTTGGCATAACAGATAAGCAGGCAGAGGTTTTTATTCAATCTTTTCAAGTTGTGAATAGCACGGTTAGTATAGAAAAAAATACAAATGATATTTCCGATGTAAAAAAAGAACTGGCTGAAATAAGAGCCGAACTAAGGCAATTTAGAGCAGAGTTTTTTCTACAATGTCAAGTATTAGAAAAATCAATTACTACAAAGATGGGTGGAATGTTAGTAATTGCAGTTGGTGTTCTGTTTGCCATGTTAAAGGTTTTTAACTAGTTAGGGCGAATTATGCCCGCCATTCTTGAAGACATAAAAAAAGTAAAGTCTATTGGTGAAAAAAGGGCATCACTTTTCTATTCGCTAAACATAAAAAGAAAAATAGATTTACTGTTCCATTTGCCATTTAGAGTTGTTGATAGAACTTATAATCCAGCCATACCTAAGGCAAAATCTGGCGATATTATCACCATAAAAATTCAGGTGCAGAACTATATTAATGAGAAAAAGGGCAGGTTTGATAGGGAGCCTTTTAAGGTTATTTGCTTTAATGAAAGCGGGTTTATTCATCTAGTTTATTTTAAGGCAAACCCAATTCACATAAAAGCGCTGCTCCCTAAAGGGGCAAAAAAAGTGGTTTCAGGCAAGGTCTATAGGTTTGGTGATGAGGTGCAAATTATCCACCCAGATTATGTTGCCCCAATTGAAGCCTATGAAAAAATAAAGGGCTTGGAGGCAATTTATAGCATAAAACAAGGTATTACTCAAAAGCTAATTCATTTTTTATTAGAGGAGCTATTAACTGCTCCAGAAAAAATAACGGAATGGATAGATGAAGCCCTTATAAAAAAATACCAGTTCGCTAGCTTTTTTACTAGCCTTAGGGCGATTCATTTTCCTAAAAATATAAATGATATTAATTATGATTCTATTTTTTATCAAAGGCTTGCTTTTGATGAGCTTTTGGCAAATCAACTGGCTAGTAAAATAGCTAGGTGGCAGAATGATTCTAATAAAAACATCGCCAATGCAAAACTAAATTTTGATAAAGGGGCTGTGCTACAATTGGCCAATAGGCTCCCATACAAACTAACGGACGATCAAACTACTGCCTTAAAAGAAATCCTAGAAGATTTATCTTCAGAAAAAATTACCTATCGCTTATTGCAAGGCGATGTTGGCAGTGGCAAAACCATAGTTGCTCTGCTTGCCATTTTGAGTTGCACCCTTAAAACCAATCGGCAGGCATGCATAATGCTACCCACCAATGTTTTATCTGAACAGATATACAATAACTTTGCCTTTATTTTAAACCATCTGCAACTAAGCGAGAAAATTATTTTACTAACGGGTGAAGATAAGGGTAAAAAACGCGAGGAAAAACTATGCGAAATTAAAAGCGGTGAGGCAAAAATTATTATCGGAACCCATAGTTTATTTTCAAAAGATGTTGAGTTTCAAAACTTAAAATTTGCGGTTATTGATGAGCAACATCGCTTTGGTGTTTATCAAAGAATTGAGCTGTTAAAAAAGGGTAGTGAAGTAAATTTGCTTTTAATGAGTGCCACGCCAATTCCTAGAAGTTTAAGCCTAATACTTTATGGCGATAGTGAAATTTCAACCATAAAACAAAAGCCGTCTAATCGTTTGCCAATAATTACCTCCCTTATTTCTAAAGAGAAGGAAGTGGAATTAATTGAAGGGCTAAAAAGGGTAATTGTCCGTGGTGAAAAAATCTACTGGGTATGCCCTCTAATTGAAGAGGTAATAGACGATGAGGAAAAAAAAGAAAATACCTACGCTAATGTAAAAGAAAGGTTTTCTCATCTACAAAAAGTTTTTGATAGCAAAGTAGCCCTAATTCACGGCAATATGAAGGATGCCGAAATTAACAAAAAAATTGCCGATTTCAAACAGGGCAAGTATCAGCTATTGGTAAGCACCACTATAATTGAGGTTGGGGTAGATGTAGCCGATGCCACGGTAATGGTTATAGAGGATGCCAACCAGTTTGGTTTAGCACAACTGCACCAGCTAAGGGGTAGGGTGGGTAGAGGAAGCAAGCAATCTTACTGTATGTTGCTCCATCAAAAAAACATCTCCGCCACGGCTTACGCTAGGCTAAATATTATAAAATCATCTGATGATGGCTTTTACATTGCCGAGCAAGATTTAAAATTAAGGGGGGCAGGTGATATGATAGGTATAAAACAAAGTGGCTTTCCTGAATTTAAAATTGCCAAACTCCCAGAGCATATAAGTTTGCTAAGCGAAGCTAGAGACTTTTCTAAACTGGTATTTAATAGATACTTAAATGGTTCTGCAGAAGAAAAGAACAAATACGAACTTTTACTAAAAATCTTCAACCTAGATTTGGTTTTGGAATATAAGCCTGTGTAGGAATTTGGTCATTGCGAGGACTGAAAGGACGAAGCAATCCATAAACAAGGCAGAGCTTGGATAACAGGCAAGTTTTTGCAAGAAAAGCCATTTTTGTGGATTGCCACACTTCGAGCAAAGCTCTCGTTCGCAATGACTGATTTCTTAATTTATAACGATTGGTATAACAGCTTTCCCTACAATGAGAACCACCCTCTAAACCACTGAAACGAAGATTCTATCTTTAAACCCTTGTTTAAAAACAACCGAACCTTCTACTAGGGCAAAAATAGTGTGGTCTTTACCCATACCAACATTTTTACCTGGATGATAGTTTGTTCCCCTTTGGCGAAGAATAATATTTCCGCTAATTACCTTCTCGCCACCAAATTTTTTTACGCCAAGTCGTCTTCCTATCGAATCGCGACCGTTTCTGGTACTGCCACCGCCTTTCTTGGTTGCCATAGTGTTTTACTCCCTATAGTTAAGATTTAATTGATTTAACCCTTAGAAGGGTAATTTGCTGCCTATGCCCTACTTTTCTTCTGTAATTATGCCTTCTTTTTTTCTTAAATATTATAACCTTATCGTCTTTTGCTTGCTTTAAAATTTCTGCCTCTACCGTAGCACCTGCCACAAATGGAGAGCCAACCTTTCTTTCACCCGTAGAACCAATAGCTAAAACTTGGTTGAAGGTTATAACATCCCCCACCGCCCCTTCTAGTTTTTCTACTTTAATAACAGCGTTTTCTTGAACTAAAACCTGCTTTCCGCCAGATGCAATTACCGCAAACATAATATCTCTTGATAAAATTGAAGTGGCAAGTTAATTAGCTAAATGAAAACTATTGTCAATAATATATTGGTAGTAGTTGAGAAAAAATAATAAAAAATGACGCAAAAAACATCAAGTCACGAATTAATTGGCAATATTTTAGTGGTAGATGATGAAAAAGATATAGGCTCATTACTCTCAGATATTTTATCAGATAACGGTTTTAGCGTAACAACAGCACATGATAGCCAATCTGCCTTTAGGGCAATAGAAAAATCTTACCCATCCCTTATAATTTTAGATATTTGGCTAAAAAATTCCAAGCTAGATGGCATTGGTATTTTAGAGCAGGTGCAAGCCAAATGCCCCTTTATTCCAGTGATTGTAATAAGTGGGCATGCCACCAAGCAAATAGCTGAAAAGGCAATAAATATTGGTGCCTTTGAATATCTTGAAAAACCTTTTCAGGAAGAAAGAATATTATCGGAAGTTAGAAAAGCCTTAAAGTTTAATGAAACCAGCATTCAAGCGGAATATCTAAACCGCAGATACAAACAAAGGTTTTTGTGGTTTGAACAAAATTACGAAAAGGTAAATGAATTCAAAAAAAAATATGAGAAATATTTTTTTAGTGACCAAAACCTTATTCTGCAGGGTAGTCAAACGCATGAGCTGCGGGAGCTTGCCTATTATATTCATAACCAAAATAACTCTACTAACAAAAAACCAACTGGCAGGTTCACTACCCTTAACACCAATATTATAGATAAGGATAA